>JALNWO010000063.1 GCA_023230825.1 Acholeplasmataceae bacterium | reverse complement strand
ATCGATGATCCAAATTTCAGTGATGATGAGGACCATATTTTTGAAACGGGTTTTTACTACTTATTCGACCAAATTGATAAAATTGATGAACTTTTAAAGCCTTATCAACACCAATTTGAAGAATTAGAAAAAATTGCGAAAGAAATTAATTTGTTATTATTGACGATTGATTTTCAAAACGAACTTGCAAGTTTTGAAGATTATGATGAAGATGATATGGCAGATCTCATTGATTTTGAAGAAGAATTAACACGAAAACTCGAAAATAAAGAAATTGTTCCTGAAGACATGTTTAAAAAGCTCGACCAAATGACAGAAGAGATTTTCCGAAAACTCGACGTCGAATATTATCCAATTAACAATATCTTTTTAGAAATTGCCGATGAGTTGGGTATCTTATAAAAAAACATACTGTTTGATAAAAAGATTGATAGATAATTTTCTTCAATCTTTTTCTTTTTGTAAGGATAAAAAGTAGTGACAAGTGAAAAAAATTTTATAAATTAGATAAAATAAGCGATAACAAGTTATAAGATTGTCTTTTCATAAAAATCAAGGTAAGATTTATAATGAAGGATTAGGTGATTCATTTGAATAATTTTAAATACTTACAAACTCCAAAAATTAAACCGAACCTAGATGTTCATTTTAAGCCGGCATCTTTAGCCATCTTGGCTTTTGAGAATGCTGTAAAAAAAGTAGAGGGACATGTAAAGGCTACAATTGGCATTTTACGTCATCATGAACAAATCGCTATTTTTGAAACAGTACTTTTTCCCGAGACGCATGAAGACTTTGAGGAAAACTTCTTTTTCTTAGAACGTCTAATCAAATCTCTTTTATGGATTAAAGGTGGATATGAAGTCTTATTTAAAGGACCGAAAAAAGCTGGGGAACACTTACAAAGGGTGTATCAGCATGGAGGACATAGAGACTTTGATGTGCGTTTCATGGAAAGAATTTATGAAAAACCATTTCGAATACATTTGTTAACCGAAGAAGAAAAGTTAATTGCATACGAAGAAACTGAACCCATAGGAAGAAATTTAGAAGGTTACCGCATTGGCTTTGATGCGGGCGGTTCTGACCGAAAAGTTTCTGCAGTTATTAACGGAGAAGCTATTTATAGTGAAGAAGTAGTATGGCATCCAAAAATTAATAGTGACCCGCAATATCATATTGATGGGATTAAAGACTCCATGTTAAGAGCCGCTTCTAAGATGCCCAGAGTTGATGCGATTGGTGTTTCTAGTGCAGGTGTTTATATTGATAATCAAGCCATGGTCGCATCTTTATTCAGACAAGTACCGGATCACTTATATAGCAAATATATAAAAAACATTTATTTAGATATCGCAAAAGACATGGGAGATGTTCCCATTGAAGTTGCGAACGATGGTGATGTGACAGCTCTAGCTGGTGCGATGAGTTTAAATGATAATCAAGTGTTGGGGATTGCGATGGGAACATCTCAAGCCGTTGGATATGTCGATGCCGATGGACATATTACAGGGTGGCTCAATGAATTAGCATTTGTACCTGTTGACTTTTATTCTGGTGCAGAAGTGGATGAATGGTCATTAGATTTTGGTGTTGGCGTCAGTTATTTTTCTCAAGATGCAGTGATTAAATTAGCACCCGAAGCTGGAATTACTTTAGATCCAAACATATCTCCAGCTGACCGCTTAAAGATTGTCCAAGATTTAGTGATCAAAAAACATCAAGGTGCACTAGACATTTTTAAAACGATTGGCATTTATTTAGGCTATGCTCTTGGTTTTTATGACCGTTTTTATCAAATGAAACATGTGTTAATATTAGGGAGAGTCACTTCTGGTGTTGGTGGTGATTTAATTATTAAGTGGGCTAAAAAAGTTTTAGAAACAGAGTTCCCACAATTAGCTAAAACAATTAACTTGCAGTTACCAGATGAGAAATCTCGGCGTGTTGGTCAGTCAATAGCTGCCGCAAGTCTGCCGAAAATATAGAAAGAGGGATGGTTATGAAATTAATAAAACCGACCGCAGAATTTTTTGTATATGATGGGAAACCAATCAATGAAGCGATAAACAGAACGACACATATGTCGATTGCGGCTCATCAAGATGACATTGAGATTATGGCTTATGACGGTATTCTTCAATGTTTTAATGACCCAAAGCAATGGTTTTTTGGTGTGGTTGTGACGAATGGTTCAGGCTCAGCTCGAGATGGAGAATACAAAAATTACACCGATGAAGAAATGATTCAAATCCGAAAACTTGAGCAAAAGAAGGCTGCTTTTATTGGTGAGTTTGGAGCCTTGGCATTGTTAGATCATCCAAGCAGTGAAGTTAAAAACCCACAAAATGATGAGATCGTTGATGAATTACTAAAGTTGTTAAATGCTGCAAAACCTAAAATTTTATATACTCATAATTTAGCAGATAAACATGACACCCATATTGGGGTTGTAACAAAAACAATTCAAGCTGTTAGAAAAATGGCTCCTGAAGATAGACCCAAAAAGGTTTATGGCTGTGAAGTGTGGCGTGATCTTGATTGGATGGTTGATGAAGACAAGGTTCGTTTTGATGTTAGCGGTCATCCTAATATTGCCGCAAGCCTCGTTGAAGTGTTTGATTCACAAATCATTGGCGGCAAGCGTTATGATTTAGCAACAATGGGACGTAGATTAGCCAACGCAACGTATAGTGAATCCCACTTTGTTGATAAAGCAACAGCTGTGAGTTTGGCGATGGATTTAACACCACTTATTTTAGATGATCGTTTAGATATGAAATCATTTATTTCAGACCAAATCGAAAAATTTAAAAAAGACGTTGAAAAACGTGTAGAAAAAATGTTGTAAAATGTGCCGTTTCAATAGAAACGGCTTTATTTTTAGATATTAAAAAATATTTTCAAAGGTTTATCGATAAAATGAAAATAAAGAGAGAAGAAAGAAGGGATGGGAATGAAAATTGTTAAAAGCGTCATCTTTGTCGTTCTTGTGTTACTCCTTGCAAGTTGTGGGAAAGAATCTCCTGAAATCGACAAGCCAGAGTATGCAATTACGGGCGAACAAAATGATGATGGTGAATATATTGGTTCGGCAACACTAACAATAACTGGGAATTTAGCCATCTATTATCAAATTGATAATGGTGAGTGGCAATTATATGAAACAGCTGTTACGTTTGATGAAGCAGGTCAATATGTAGTTAAAATGAAGTTGCGCGATGAAGATGCGAATGAAGGTGAAGTTGTGAATGCTGAATTTACCATAGTCGCAATCATCAAAGATCCACTCGAGCTTGCCCTAGAAAATACAAGTGCACTGACAAACTACCAATTGTTAATCAAAGTGACACATCGAGCGCGCTTTGAAACACTTGTTTATGAAATGACACTGAGTTTCACCGAAAATGTGACATTGTTTGAAATGGACGAACAAGATATCGTTTATTATGAGTTTACGGATACAGTTATTAACCAATACACAAAGACCGGCAACACGTATTTGAAAGAAGTTGTTGATGAAATCGATGATTTCCAATCACTTAATACATACGATTTTACTTGGTTTACTGACATGGATGACTATTATTTATTAGGCAGCCAACATGTATCGAAAGTATCAAATGATATTTTAACGTATTTTCCAGAAGGAACAATTAGTAATTTTACGATTCAAATTGAAGATGAACTAATTCGGCTCCTTAGTTTTGATTTAATTGTTGATGAAGAAACATACCAAATTGAATTTACCTATGATCTTATTGGCCAAGTTTCTTTAGAACTACCAACAGTCTAGGAGGATAAAAATATGAAAAAAATCTTAATTTTTGTTTTCTTAACAGTCCTTTCTTTTGGTATTTTTCAAACACCTAACGCTTATGGTTATTTTCGTTTCAACATGGAACGAGAAACAAGGTTTGTTGAAGGTATTCGTCATATTGAAGCAGTTGGTCAAATTGATTATGATGGTGTTGTAAGTAGCCAAGTTCTTAACTATATTGGCATTAATGTGAAGGATAATGAAGACATCCATCTCGTTGTTGGCGACAACTATTATGATCATCAGTTTTATGAACCAGGCATTCCTTTTGATGGTACAAACGGTCGTTGGCGTATGTCATCACTCCCACTCATTATTGATAACATTCATAATCGTTACGACTCGCTCGAAGTGCTTGCTGCAGTTAATGGTGATTTCTATGACAGTAACAACACGGGTAGACCGACCTCGATTCATATTCGCAACTTTGAAGTCATACATCGTGGTTCAACTTCCAGAGCAGCTGTTGGCTTTAAAGATGATGGTGAAGTTGTTTATGGTTACCCTCAATACGGTGATTATGAACTTATGGTCTTTAATGACGAAGGACAATTAAAAGGTAAAATGAAAGTCAACCGTTTTAATGATCATCCTAGAAATAGCAATGAAATCAGTGTTTATTTTGATTATTATCAAAATACTCTACCAGAAGATTATACAAAAGTATTTTTAAAAGGAATTGATACAAAATATACCAATAGTGGAAAACATTTTTTCGCGAAAGGCTCATTCTTGAAACAAACACAAGCTGTTGAAGAAATCGGTCAAAATGAAATTGTTATTGTGGGTGAAAATTTTAACAATGATCAATTAATTGGACCCAATGATTATGTTGTCATTCAACAAAGCTTAGTAGGTACATTTGAAGGGGTTCGCTTCGCAATTGGAACCGACTTACAACCACTAGTTGAAAATGGAAAAGCCAATTTAACATTAGATGCTGGTGCTGCTTGGAACTTTAGAGCTCCAAGAACTGCTATCGGCATTATGAAAGATGGCACCGTGTTCTTTGTAGTCGTCGATGGAAGAATGCTTTTGCAATTGAGAGATGGTGTAACATTACGTGAACTGGCGCAAATCATGGAATATTTTGGGGCAGAAAGAGCCTATAACTTAGACGGTGGCGGCTCATCTACAATGATGTTAATGGACCGTGACGCAGATGACTATGAAGTCTTAAATACTCCTTCAGACGGCCGTTTACGGAGTTTAAGTAATGGGATTGCGATTACTCGTGGTTCGTTACCTCAAGTTCCAGATCCAATTCCAGCGTGGCCTGATACAAGAACGAAGTTAGCAGAAGTCAGCAACCTCTATGTCGACCAGAATCAAGTCCTTCATTTCCAAGGTATCTCAGGTGCAATTGGTTATGATATTAATGTAAACGGTAAAATAATTACAGTTACAGACAATACATATCAGCTTACTTTGGGTGTGGGTGTTCATGAAGTATCTGTACGAGCAAAAGGTGGAGCTGAGTATCAGTCATCAGAGTTTACCACACCGATGCTTCATCAAATATATCCACATACGATTAACTTGTTTGTCGATATGATTAAAGAATACGCAAGATCTTATCCTCAAGGATAAGCTTGAATATATTTTACTATTCTTGAAAAAAGCACACGTCTTTGGATGTGTGCTCTTTTTTGTTAAGAGGTTCTATGATATGTTATTCATGGAGACTCTTTTCGAGGTGAAGATATGAAAATAATTACATGTATCAAACAAGTCCCTGGATCGACCCAAGTAGAGATTGATCCTGTAACTGGAAACTTAGTTCGTGATGGCAAAAATGCCAAAATGAATCCTTATGATTTATTTGCTCTTGAGGCAGCATTTGAAATAAAAGAAAGAACGAATCATTGTGAAGTCCATGCTTTAACCATGGGCCCTTTTAGTGCAACTGATGTGTTAAGAAACGCCATTTATATGGGTGCCGACAAGGGGAGTTTAGTAACAGATAGAAGATTTGCTGGTGCTGATGTGCTTGCTACTGCATACACATTAAGTCAAACGATTCAAAAAATTGGTAATTATGATATCGTTATTTGTGGGAAACAAACCACCGATGGAGATACGGCTCAAGTAGGTCCCGAAATAGCTGAATTTTTAGGGATTCCCCATGTGCCCTATGTCAAAGAAATTGTTGAAATTAAAGAACACTCAATAATTGTTACAAGTGCCTATGATTTTTATGACGAAAAAATTGAAGTTGCTTTTCCCTGTTTAATTACGATTGAAAAGGATGGCAATGTTCCAAGACTGCCGTCTTACCGCAGAAAACGAAAATATCAAGATCTAAAACTTGACATCCTTTCCTTGAAAGATTTTCATGATCAAGACCCAGGCAATTACGGTTTAAGCGGCTCACCAACACAAGTAGAAGAAATTTTCCCCCCTCAAAAAACAAAAGATTCTATCCGCATTGAAGGCAGTGGGAAAGAACTCGGTGAAGCGATTTATCAAATTTTAAAAGAAAACAGATATGTGTAGGTGGTTACATGGCATATATTAAAGTAAACCAAGATAAAATAACGAAAGAAGTCGCTGAAAAACTCATTAAAATTTGTCCTTTTGGAGCTTTTGATTACGAGAACGACTACTTATCTATCAATGCCGCTTGCCGCATATGTAAACTATGTGTCAATAAAGGACCTGTAGGGGCTTGTGAGTTTATCGATGATGTGCGAGAAAAAATTGATAAAACTTTATTTAGTGGTGTGACTGTTTTTATCGAACAACACCAAAATAAAGCACACCCTGTGAGTTGGGAACTCGTTGGAAAAGCGAAGGAACTTGCCGCAATCAACGGTGAACCCGTTTTAGCTGTTATTATTGGTGATGATGTAGAACACATTGCCCAAGAAGCATTAACATATGGTGTCGATCGTGTTCATGTTTATCAAGACGAGCATTATCGTGATTTTAACGTTGAACGATATACGAATGTTTTAGAACACTTTTTCCAAACACAACAAAACAATGTCTTTTTATATGGGGGAACACCCATGGGAAGAAGTTTCGCCCCAAAGGTAGCTGCCAGACTTAAAACAGGGCTTACTGCTGATTGTACTGCACTAGAAATGACTGATGAACGTGACCTTTTACAAATTAGACCGGCCTTTGGCGGAAACATTATGGCGAAAATTCATACTCCAAACACACGGCCACAAATGGCAACTGTTCGTTATAAGATGTTTAATAAGCCAGAAAAACAAGCGCCAACAGGAAAAATCATTTGGGAAGACACGTCGACTTTAAGCAAAAAAACGACTATTTCCATCTTAGACCATTATAATAAACCTAAAGTCACGGACATTAGTGATGCGGAAGTTATTATTGCCGTTGGGCGTGCTTTCAAAAAAGAGAAAGACTTAGAATTAATTGAACCACTAAGAAAGAAATTAAATGCTGAGGTTGGTTGTACAAGACCGCTTATTGAAAATGGATGGTTTGATCCAAAAAAACAAATTGGTTTAAGCGGTAGAACAGTCAAACCCAAACTAATCATTAATTTAGGCATTAGTGGAGCGGTTCAATTCATTGAAGGCATGAAAGATAGCGAACTCATTATTAGTGTTAATCGTGATCCAAATAATAAACTATTTGATATTAGTCATTATGCGATTGTTGGTGATGTTTATGATGTCTTGCCAGAACTCAATCGTTTAATTGACCAAATCATAGGAGGTAAAAATGAAGTATCATAAAATGAACGATCATGATTTGAAAGCACTCCGTGCAATGGTTGGCCCTGACCGCTTTTTTGCAGGAGATGAAATTGAAAAAGATTATTCTCATGATGAGTTAGGAACGGTGAGTGCCTATCCAGACGCACACATTCTTCCACTTAACAAAGAAGAAATTTCTCAAATCATGAAGTATGCTTATGCATATAACATTCCTGTTACTGTCCGTGGTGCAGGTACCGGTCTTGTTGGAGCCAG
This sequence comes from Acholeplasmataceae bacterium, assembly GCA_023230825.1. Classification (GTDB taxonomy): domain Bacteria; phylum Bacillota_I; class Bacilli_A; order Acholeplasmatales; family Acholeplasmataceae; genus Mariniplasma. Next base: position 1,304 of record JALNWO010000063.1, on the reverse strand, counting down.
CGTTCCAATTTTTGGCGGCATCCTTTTAGACATTTCTAAGATGAATCGAATTATTGAATTAGACAAAGACAATTTAACATTACGTGTTGAACCCGGTGTCCTTTTATTAGACATTTATGAAGCAGTTGAAAAAGAAGGGCTCTTTTACGCACCTGACCCAGGTGAGAAAACCGCAACAATAAGCGGTAATATCTCTACCAATGCTGGTGGAATGCGTGCAATTAAATATGGCGTTACTCGTGATTGGGTTAGAGGATTAGAAGTTGTTCTCCCCGACGGATCGATTGAAACATTCGGTGGTAAAGTTGTAAAAAACTCAACGGGATATAGTTTAAAAGATTTAATCATTGGCAGTGAAGGAACACTCGCAATTATTACAGAAGCTACTTTAAAACTAATGCCCAAACCAGCAAAGACAGTTACCCTACTCGTTCCTTTTAATACCCGTGAAGATGCTATTAAGGCAGCACCACAACTCATTAACGACCATGTCTTACCTGTCGCAATGGAGTTTCTTGAAAGACAATCGCTCCAATTTAGCGAAGCTTTTTTAGGGAAAAAAATACCTCATGATAATCATCCCGCATATTTACTTTTAAGTTATGATGGAAATCACGATGAAGCACTCAATGCGGATGTTGAAAAAGCAAGTGCACTTTGTATTGACAAATACAATGCCATCGATGTTTATTTAGGTGATACTGACGAAAGACGAAACAACATCTGGACTGTTCGGGGTGGATTTTTAGAAGCGATTAAAGCATCTTCCGACCAAATTGACGAATGTGACGTTGTCTTACCACGTTCAAACATCGGCGCCTTTTTAGCAGAAGTTAGACAACTCGCTAAAGATTTAGACGTTCGAGTACCATATTTTGGCCATGTTGGCGATGGAAACCTTCATATTTACTTTTGTAAAGACAATATGGACGAAAAGATTTGGCAAGAAAAAATTGAAAAAGGGTTTGATTTCCTTTACAAACGTGCCTTCCACTACGGCGGCTTAGTTTCAGGAGAACATGGCGTTGGTTACGCCAAGAAACAATATATGAATGAACAGCTTGGACCCAACCAAATTCGCATTATGAAAGGAATTAAACAGAGTTTTGATCCAAAGAACATTTTAAATCCCGGAAAAATTATTGATTAAAAGAAGAAATCACAGATAAACTCTGTGATTTTTTTTAATCCTTTTTATAAAAAAGAAAACACTTGAAAGAATGTGGGCTAAAATAGTAAGTTATTTTCATAAAATGAAAAAAATGATATAATATGCTTGAAAGCCTACAATAAAAAGGGAGTGT
>JALNWO010000062.1 GCA_023230825.1 Acholeplasmataceae bacterium | reverse complement strand
TTGATAACCTACAACCTATCTGATGATACCTACAAAATGCCTGCTTCGGTTATATCTAACACATCTGACACTCTTTATAATATTCCAGAAGGATATTTTTCGAATTATAGAAATTCTGCTTATTTCCCAACATCTGTTTCTTCTCGACTAAAAATTAAATTTACTTATAGGTATGCTTTTAAGGAAGAAAAGGTTATTAACATGTGTACGTCTGATATTAATCAAGCAACAACATATTTGTCCTCATTTTTTCTATTTTTGTGAATAAACTAGGTTAAATTCACTTTTCAAAAATGAATGATAATGAAAATCATAATATGCGCCGTTATTTTATTTTCTACTTTATTTTTATCGGCAAAACCAACAGAAAAGCAACGGGTTGATTCCATTACCCAGCTAATCAATCAATATTATTTTTCACAAGGGACAAAGGCCAAAAATCTCGTGAAAGAACTTTATTCGATAGCGGAAACTGTTCCGAAAAATCCCGGAATTTTGATACAAGCTATCTATTGGGAAACCTTGATTGAATATTCTCAAAACCTGAAAGGGCCAACATTAATCCCTAAAATAGATTTTTTATTGCAAATCGATAATTCATCCATACAGTCTGTCGACAGAGCGTTGTTATCTTATTCTCGCTCACTTACCAATATGGCTCATGGGAATTATCCGGAAGCTTTTAAAAATGGGATAACCGCATTGGAGCAATTCACCCAACTTGATAAAACAGAAATGATGGTTAAAACGCTCATGATGTTGGGTAATATATGCCCGTATATTCAAGATTATGAATTGGGAGAATATTATTACGATGAAGCGGCAAAGATCGCATCAGAAGAAAATATTGACTTCTATAAAATAAAAATGAATAAAAGCATGATTGCGTTCTTTCGCGAAGATTATGAGAAAGCAATTGAAGCCGTTTCACAGATTATTCCGGATCTTGTTATAATTGGAGATACAGCATTGCTGACGCTTGCCCATATAAATTTAGGAGCTTATTATGGGAGTGCGCAAGAGCAAGAAAAAGCGTTTGAATATTTTACAAAAGCGATGGAGCTTATGCAAAATATCGATAACAATAACTTACTGCTTGTGTTATATCAAAATATTGGAATTTATTATCATACGTATGTCAAAGACTATGAACAGGCCTATCAATATTACGTAAAAACCAAGGAATTAGCTATCAAGAACGAAAATCTTGAAAAATTGTCGTCTGTTGCTTATAAATTATCAGGATTATTTTTGGAAATGGGGCAGCCTGATAGCACTTATCACTATTTAACCGAATACCAAGATTTAATACATGAATTCTTGTGGCCTAAAACAAATGATCTTTATCAGGGATATACTTCTATGATCATAGAATCATCGGAAAATAAACTTAGAATTGCCGAACAAGAGGTTTTATTAAAGAATAAACAAATGACGGTTACTGTCGTTGTGGCATTTGCAATCATCATCGTATTTATTCTGTTATTGATTATTACCCTGCAAAAAAGAGCCAATATGCGTCATAAGGCACAACTGAAAGAGATTGAGAATAATGAATTAACGGAAAAGTTATTTCAAGAGCAAAAGAAACAAAAATTGCAATCGGAAGAGATTAACGATAAACTCCGAGAAGTCACTTCTTATTCGTTGTTGCTTGCCAATAAAAACGATATTCTGAACCAAATTTTAAAACTGAATAATATGCGGACAGAAAAAAGGAGCGATGGAGGAGAGATAAAAAATCAAATAAATAAACTCATTAAAAGCAATCTTAACACGGATAATTATTGGAACGATTTTGTTGCGCATTTCACAGAAGTAAACCCAACTTTTTTTAAAATTCTACAGAAGAAATTCCCTGACCTTACTCAAAATGAATTAAAAATGTGTGCTTACATACGTATTGGTATGTCAGCAAAACAAATTGCTCAGATGCTCAATCTTTCACATAGCTCGGTTAACGTAAACCGTTATCGGCTACGAAAAAAGCTAAACCTTCCGAAAAATGTAGAGCTTGATAGTTTTATAGGAAATCTGTAAAACCCACGTTTTACAATGAACTTTTAATATACAAGCAATAAACAATCGTCATACAAAAAAAATATTATCGCTTATTAAATTGAGGCATCGTTTATTCATATTCGTCTAACTATTAAAATATTATAGCAATTTATTTCACCGCTTGAGTTGACCTTTTGCAACTCATTTCTTTGTTTCAAACGCACTGCCTACAATATTTCAGATATTTTTCGACCTATCTTTGCTTCAAGACATTGGAGTAGTTATATGTTGATGAAAAGAAATGACATACATAAATTAAAACTTTAAAAAAATGAAAAAGATTTTGACTTTCATGATTGCTTGTACGATTTCAATGATAGTTCAAGCGCAAGGACAAGTAGCTGTCAACAGTTTAAAAAACGGTCTTCAAGATTTTGGAAACAAACCGGAAGTATTGGTATCAGCCGATATTCAATACAATGGATGCCTTCCTCCAGTGGGTTTGGAGGTTACAGTTGACCCGTTCAACAATATCTTACTAACATGGAACGCACCGAATGACAGCAAAAAAAACACGAACGAACAAGAAATTGTTTTTCAGGAAACTTTCGAGACGGCTATTGTTCCATATACTTGGAAAAATATTGACGCTGATGGAGACGGTCGTGTCTGGGGAACGACTTATGAACATTGGAGCGGACTGACTATGAATATGACGGGGCATTCCGGCTATTTTGCAGTAGGCTCCGAATCCACTTCTGCTATAGGCGATCCTTATACACCGGACAATTGGCTGATCACACCAAGAATAAATATCGGTAAGGAGGGTGTTTTAGAATATTACATTGGAGCGCAAGATCAAGCTTATGCAAAAGAACATTATGGCGTATATATCTCTACTACAGGATTCGATATCGAAGATTTCATATTATTGTTTGAAGAAACTTTAGACTTCGGGAAAGAATCTATGGGTACAACCGACGGTCAAAGAGCGCAATCAAAAGAGGGAAGTATCTATGTCCAGCGAACCATCGATTTATCAGATTATTTGGGAAATATTTATATCGCTTTTCGCCATTTTAATACAAGCGGCACAGAATGGATTCTTCTTTTAGATGATGTGGTTGTAAAACAAACGAGCATAGCCGATCCACCGGAAGGTCTTGAAAGCTATCAAATCTTCAAAAATAACGACGTCACACCTTATGCGACAGTTCCTGCGACAACGCTATCTTATATCGATAAAAACGTATCGCCTACCGGAAATTATTGTTATAAAATTGTGGCCCATTATGACGACAATTGTTCGTCAATGCCGACCAATGAAGTTTGCGTAGATATTATTACCGAAATGAAAACGATAACCGGTACCGTAAAAGACGCCGAAAGTAATGATCCTATTGACAATGTTACGGTTCGTTTCGACAACAATAATATTACCACAACGGCAGAAGACGGAACATTCAGTATAAACCTTATCAAGGATGCTGTTTATAATGTGATATTCTCCTCAGACCCTTATGACAATTATACTGAATCATGGTTTAAAATAGATACCAATAAAACGCTGGATGTTTCGATGACTCGTAAAGTTTGCGATCCCGCACAATCGCTGACAGCCGATTTGGATGATGAAGGAATGGTCTCTTTGGAATGGTATGTTCCCGGCAAAAGTACTAACAAAGGGGCATGGGATAAAGTGCTCGATTTTCTAACATACGGCGGTGGGGAGCTTGGCGTAGCTACCGATGGAAATCATATCTATACCACGGTATGGTATTTGCCTGGAACTTTTTCAAAATACGAAATGGATGGTACTTTCATCGAAAGATTTTCGATTGAAGGATTAGGGCAAGATCGTGAACTAACTTATGATGGAACATACTTTTATATTACCAGTGAGAGTAACGAAATACATCAATTGGATCTTGAAAATAAAACAATAATATCTTCTTTTACTTGTCCTATTTCTCTCCGTTGTTGTGCTTATGACCCCTCCTTAGATGAATTTTGGGTTGGTCATTTTGAGCAATTGATACGCATTAATCGTAAAGGCGAAATCACGGATATAGCTACTATTCCTCCATCCAGACTTTTTGGCATAGCTTATGACGACGTAACTGCCGGAGGCCCTTATTTATTGCTATTTTCGGATACAGGAGAGTCTGCATGCGAAGTACATCAATATAATATTGCGAATGATGTAATTAATCCTACGCCTTTAGCCGAAATCACAGATTTACCCGATTATGAACCCAGTTCGCTGGCCGGAGGCATTTCTACCGGCTATTACGACGACAAATTCTGTGCATTTACGCTTGTTCAAAATTTTATGACCAGTGCTGTAGGTATTTATGATTTAGGAGACCCCTCTTCTATCTTGTTAGGATTTGATATTTATCGACAAGGTATTAAAATAGACACAGTTGGCCCGGACGTGATTGAGTATATAGACGATCTAAACGGTTTCCCGAGTGGAGAATATGAATATTGCATCGTTGCCGTGTATGATAATGGATGCCAAGCGTTGGGCGTATGCGACGAAGTTTATTATTCATCTTGCGCAGCACCGATAGATTTGGCTTATACTTTGGAAAATAACGGCGTGAATTTGACATGGAATATACCTGAAAACGAAAATCCGAACGGATATAATGTTTTCAGAGATAATCAGTTAATAGCCAGCAATATAACGGACTTATCTTATTTAGATACTGGGATCAATACTGGCGGAACTTATTTGTACGGAGTTACTGCCATTTATCCGAATTGTGAATCGGAAGCTACTGAAATCCAAGTTATCTATACCGCTATTGATGATTACTTTGCACAAAATGTTCGTGTTTCCCCAAATCCGGCATCAGATAAGATAACTATTGAAGGCGATAATATCTTCAAGGTTGAAATATTTAATAGCTTAGGACAACATATACTCACTAAATATAATTCAGAAACCATAGATGTTACTCACTTTAACAATGGTATTTATTTCTATTTAATTGAGATAGATGGTTATAAGCTTTACGGAAAAGTTATTGTTAATCACTAATAAATAATAGAAAACTAAACAAATAAAAATGATTACAATATGAAATTAATGACTTTTTTTTCAGGATTGACGCTACTAATATGCCTTACACTTCAGATAAAGGCGCAGAATTATGTATCGACCGATACGACAAATAAAAACGCCATCCTTGAAGAATATACGGGAAGACAATGCGTAAATTGTCCAAAAGGTCATTTAACAGCCAATAATATTGCCATTGCAAATCCCGACAGATTCTGGGCAATAAACATCCATGCCGGATATTATGCTCAGACTTCATATCCTAACTTTAATTGCGATGCAGGCAAGGCAATTCACGACGGTCATCTTGCAGCGCAATCGGGCTATCCTTGCGGAGCGGTAAATAGAAGTCATGGAAGCGGAAATGGAGTTACTCATGCAAATGGATGGGAAAGTGCCGTCAATACACAACTTACTCAGGTTTCGCCTGTGAATATTGGAGGTGTTTGCTCTATTAATCCAATAACACGTTTAGCGACCATACAGATAGAACTGTATTATACTTCCGACGGTCATGGAACATCAAATAAACTAAGCATCGCCATGCTTCAAAACAACATTTTGGGATCGCAATCTGGTATGGAATATAATCCCCTGCAGATTGTAGGCGATGAATATAATCACATGCATACGTTAAGAGATATCATAACTTCAGTATGGGGAGATGAAATAACAACTACTTCACAAGGTTCTTTGATTGAAAAAAAATATGAATATCTTATTCCTGAGATAATTGGAGATCCGAATGGCGTTGAAGTAATACTCGCCGACCTGGAATTTTTGGCATTCATTGCTGAAGGCGATTATTTCATTATTACAGCTAATAAACTTCCAGTAACATTTGAAGATAAAAAGCCAGTAAATCCTGTTATAGCATCGGTAAAACAAAAAGATAAAATCGCATGTAATGGAATAAAGGCTATAGAAACAGTAATATTCAACGGAGGCAGTGATGAAGTAACGTCCATATTGTTCGAATTAGATATTAACGGTACAAAAACTACCCAAACGTGGGAAGGCTCAATTCTTTCCGAAGAACAAGCTTCTATTGAATTTGACATCATGGCTCCTGGTATCGAAAGCGTTGTTCTTTTAACTATTTTGGAGATTAACAATACAGCCGTTGAGCAGAATATCCTAACTACAAAAGAGGTGTTACTGAGCGGCGATGAAACTATTTCTATGGAAGCTCCTACCAATACTATTACACTCAGATTGTGGCAAGATAAGTATGGTAGCGAGATTAGTTGGACTGCGTATTCTTCTGATATGACGATTTTAGCGGAAGGCGGTCCTTACGAAGATATGCCATCGGCCGGAGTAAAGCTTCATGAGCATGAAATAATCGTGAAAAACGATGATTGCATCCGATTTGTAATGCAGGATTCGGGAGGTAATGGTTTTAACAATACGCAAGGTAGGGGGAAATATGAATTGGAGGACGACAGCGGAAATATTTTCTTCGAAAGCGATGCAAAATTTGAATATGAAGAAGTAGTGAGCTTTTTTGTGATCAAACCTACAGGTATTGAAGAGAATGATATGGATAAGATCAAAGTGTTTCCCGTACCAGCTAACAGCCTGTTGCATGTCAAATTAGTTGACGGCATACGTCACATGCGAATGATCAATATGATGGGTCAGATAGTAAGTGAAACAGGTTTGGACGGTGAGTTGAAACTAACCATCGACCTGACTGGCTTCCATAAAGGAGCTTATTCAATGCAGTTCATCAACGAGCAAGGTGAACAAGTGGTTAAAAATATAATTATCAGTGAATAATTGTTTTAGTTAAGTAGATGAAAAGCCAGCCATAAATAAGCTGGCTTTTTTGTATGTCAAGTAAAGTATTGGTCTAGCAAGGTGCAAGTCCCTGTATGCACTGAGTTGATAAGAAACAATAGCGATTAGCAAGGGTATCAGGAATAACTATAAATCAGATAAAAGCCATTAACAACACTGGAGTAATGTCGAACAGAAATCTAAAACTCATATTAGTGTGCAACTGAGCATTGGTTCTTGATATCTATCAGGGGGGGGGGAATGCCAAAATTCACCGTTATCCGAATGAGAAAATCAAGCAATACACAGATAAAGATTATTATCTTATCCATAGAGGTCTTGTATGATTCACCAATAGTGCTGGGACAGGTAGTGATACTGTCATATATCATGCAAAGAATCAGCATAAGACATAATACTTTACGAGCAGTACACTCATAAAGGAAAGTCTGAATCTTTTAATTTAAGGAGCAGCCAGTTCAAAATTTATTTTATGGAGCAACAGCAATTAACAGCATACCAGTTAGACTACTTCACTACAAGGGTTCAAGATGGTGTATGCCCTTATGGGATCAGCGAAGCCTTATGCGGGACCAAAACATCAAAGATGTTGGAAATAAAAAGAGCAGACTAATCACAACGAGCTTTAGCGGAAAATTTAACCCCAAACCCTAAATTTTTAGGCAATCGTTATTTTCATTTGCTTTAGTAATATCTTGGTTGACTTGTTCATTTCTGAAATCACGAACTCCTCTTGAGCAAATCTGATTTGCTTGATTGACTTCATATGTTCTATCGTATCGTTTATCGAATATTTGTGAATCAACATTTGCTTTTTGTTCAGAGGGGTGGTTTTTAGTATGCGAAATAGCCCATATATGAGCTGCATACTTATGTGGTTGATGAACATCCACCCTTGGAGCGATTCTTCCCATTGCATGGAGAGCATGAGGCATCTATGGCATTCTTAAAATGATCGAAATATTGTTCTATCTCGCCTCTGTTCTTGTATTCGACATATAGATCCTCGGGTGAAAACGACGTATGGTGTAAAATGGCAAGTGTGCCCATGGATTGTAGTTTGTCGTTGAATTTTGGTTTTGAGAAACTTTCCGGTAGGGATTGTATCTTACTGAGGTAATCCGTTTTTTCCTGTTCCCTGAGCTTCCCGTCTAACAATAAATCTATCTTTCTTTTCCCAAGGTTCAGCGTGTGGGCATGGAAGATAAATCTCTTTGAGAAATTAGAATAATTCTCAGACTGCTCTTTCTTGTCCAACGCACCGTAAGATATTAATCGGTTTTCCCGTCTGAGTGGGATGATATATTGCATCAACATTCTTTCGAGTTCCCCTATGTTTGATTCTGAGAAAAAACTCTTGTCGGATATAAACATACACTCTTCCATCCCACTGATCCTTATGGTGTTGTGCATAGCAGACATTTCTCTAATGTTTCCAGGAAGCAGGCGGTAATAAAGCGGTTCCAGCGAGAGTGCGTCGTACAGGTAGAGAAGCACGAATTGTGGCTGGAAATCCATGCTTGAATTGTACCCCTTTTGCGATAGGGCAATGTTATCCGATTGCAGGATGATGTCCGTGGCATCAATCATAACGCTCCGTCGCCTGTTATCTTGCGGACTCATGAATTCATGGATGGACTGACGCATCTGTCCAACCTCAAAAAGCATGTCCGATACCTTCTGGTCGTATATCTTTCCCTTCCATCCGAGAAGATCCAAAATGGCAGAGCGTTCCAGCTCGGTAGGAATATTTTTCAATGAAGACTTGAAGACCAAGCGGCAATTCACCATAAAAACAATGAACTGCCAATGTTCTGGGAAATATTTTTTCATGGAGTTCAGCAGTCCGTTGTCTTCCAATTCGTATAGGAGCCACTTGGCAAATCCGTATTCGAATACCATCACTTGCTTATCGATATAGGTGTTCCTGCTTTTCTTTTTTCAGCTCCGCCTTTTCCGATGGAATGAATCCTTTCTCTTGGCTGATACTCCCCAAAAATACCGAGCGAAACTTTTCTTGAGTTTTTTAGTGTTTTGTCATAAACAGATTTTACGCTATAAAGGTAGTATCGTCCGTTTATCAGCTTGAGTTCTGTCCCCGGTCTCTTGTGTTTCAAAGCCCGATCGGGGTAGTTTTTTTAATTTTCTATTATCTACTTTTTAGGGTTTGGGATTAAAGTTTTACTGTATGTTTTTGAATTAAACTGGTATGCTATTTGCTTGAATTTTATATGTTTCTGAATTTAATTAACAGTTTTAGGTAAATGCTTTAAGCAAGATAGTGTTAGAAGACATAGCAAGTAAAATGATCTACTCATAAAAGAAAAAATGAAACATCTAAAATTTTGGGGATGACTATGATGTTTTTACTAAGGTTTGAA
>JALNWO010000061.1 GCA_023230825.1 Acholeplasmataceae bacterium | reverse complement strand
GTGTATCCTTTTGGTGTAAACAAAAGAACGACAACTTTTTTATCACCAGCAATTTGTTTGGCCTTGGTAATAAGTTGATATGTAACGGGGTGGATCGTTCCAGCATGAATTTCTGCATAAATCCAAATTTCTTTTTGTATCATTTTCTTCACCCTTTTATAAAATATTTTTATCTCGTAAAATTTCTAATAGTTTTTGAACAGCAGCATCTGGATGGTTCCCCAATGATTCAGCTACTTTCTTTTGGTTTTCTGGTGTCCAGACTTTACGAACAATTGTTGGAGAACCTTTAATGCCGATCCGGTTAGGATCTGCAGCTAATTGATTTTCATCCCAAACTTCAACTTCTTTTTGATAGCTTTTCTGGATATTTCTAAGTGTAGGATATCGTGGTTCATTCAACTCACTTCTTACCGTAATAACAGCTGGAATCTCAACTTCAATAACTTGTTCCATGTTTTCCATTAATCGAGTGGCGAGAATTTTTCCGTTTTGGACAGGGTTGATTTCATGAATATAGGTTGCTTGTGGCATGTCTAAAAATTCAGCAACGATAGGACCAACTTGACCGGTATCAGCATCAATCGACTGCCGGCCAAAAAAGATAAGGTCAACATTCCCAATTTTTTTAATAGCCTCACTTAATACATAGCCCGTTGCCAGTGTATCTGCACCGCCAAAAGCGCGTGAACTTAAAAGAATGGCACGATCAGCACCCATCGCGAGTCCTTCTCTTAGAGTTATTTCAAAATTTTTTGGCCCCATTGATAATAAAGTGACTTCCCCGTCATGTCTTTCTTTTAAATCAAGAGCTGCTTCAATTGCGTTTTTATCAAATGGGTTCATCATTCCTTGAGCATCAGAGCGAATGACGTTTTTTGTTACAGGGTCAATTTTTAAATTATTAGAAACTGGCACTTGTTTAATACAAACAACAATATGTAAACTCATCATTTCACTCTCTTTCTTTAACAACTGCTTGGGCGATTTCAATAACCATTTTTTCTAATGACCCTTCAGCAATTTGTAATGCTCTCGCATCACGTAATAAGTGTTCAACAGGATATTCAGTGCTATAGCCATAGCCACCCAACACTTGAAGAGCATGGTCGCATGCATCAAATGATGCTCGGCTGCCATAAGATTTTGCCATCGTTGCTACTCTGTCATACGGTTTACCGCTATCTTTTAGTTTAGCAGCTTCTTCATATAATAACTGGGTATTTTCTTTAGCAATTGCAATTTCAGTAATTTTTTGTTGGATCGAATATAAATTTATAATCGGTGTATCAAGTGCTTTTCTTGTTTTTGCATATTCTAAGACAATGGATAAGGCATGTTCACTAATCCCTGCCGCGATCGCTCCCATATTAATTCTTGCATCCGCATGAGCGTTGTGACCAATTTCTATCCCTTGGCCAAGCGTGCCTAGCAAATGATCTTCACTGACTTTCACATTTTCTAAAAAGATTTCTCCAACCGGTGTGCCACGCATACCAAACAGTTCTTCTTGTTTTCCATATTTAAAGCCAATCATTTCTTTATCAACAACGAAACATGAAATTTCTTCGGGCCCCGTCTTTAATAAAACACAATAAACCTCTGCTAAACCACCATTTGTGATCATTGATTTATTTCCATTTAAGACCCAGCAATCACCATCTTTTATAGCTGTTCCAGAAAGTCCTAAAACATTAGAACCCCCTTGAGGCTCCGTTGAAGAAAAGGCAAAAACACGACGATTTGCTTGTGGCAAATATTTTTTCTTTAACGTTTCATTTCCATATTTAATAATTTGATTAGCTGCTTTATAGTGCCCTTCTAAGGTAAATGCAACACTGGCATTTCTACTAGCAACATCAAAAATTGTTTGAGCCTCTGCCACTGCATCAAATTGAGCTCCATCGTAGAGGTAAGGAACGGTCAACCCTAAGAAACCGGTCTGTACAATTTTATCCCAAAGATCTTTTGGATAACCTTGTTCTTTGTCGATTATCATATCTAATGGTTTAATTTCTTTTTCAGCAAAATCAACAACCATTTGATGCAACATTTGATTGACTTCTTTTAGTTTAACACTCATAAATCTCATTATCCTTTCTCATCACAAATCCACTTTATTTATCATCTTTATTATATCGAATTTACGACTCTAATAAATTGATATAAATCAATTCGCTTGATATAATAAAGGTGGTTACTAAGTGTTTAATGTTGGTGGTATAAATGAGTCAATTAAAACATGAACTAATTATCGATTGTATCGATAACGTCCCCATTTTCAGAGTTTTGAATGCGGAACAAAAAAAATATGTTCATCAATTTGTTGAACATAAGTTTTTCCCTGCGGGTAAAGTAATTTATCGACCTGGTGAATCGGCAAATGCCTTATTTATTATGAGCCGAGGAAAAGTTCGTATTTACCGTTTAGCAGAAAACGGTAAGGAACAACTTTTAAGAATTATTATTCCTGGCGAATTCACAGGTGAGCTTGCTCTTTTTAAAGAGGGGTTTTATGAAGCCTTTGCGGAGGCAACCGAAGACGTTTATATGTGCACCATCACACATGACAATTTTCGAAAACTGATGCATGAATATCCAGAAGTTTCAACGAAAATGTTAGAAGCACTGGCACAACGCCTAAGCCGTTCTGAGCAACAAACCGCATGGATATCCATGGAGACAGTAAAAGACCGATTACTACATTATTTAGCACGCAGTGCTTACTTAACAAATAATAAAGAAGCCTTTGTCCATTTAAATACTTCTAAAAAAGACTTGGCTTCTTATTTAGGAACAACACCTGAATCTTTAAGTCGTGAATGGACCAAGTTAGAACAAGATGGTATTATTCAGCAAATGAGTAAAAACAAGGTTCGTTTAATTGGATTGGACATCGACTTAAATGCTTGTAAAGTGTATTATGAAAACGTCATTTGATTAATTGTTGATTTTAATGACTTCTGCTTTTTCATCAAAAATATACACAAGAAAATAAATTGTATTAGATAATAGAATTTCATCTAGTAACGATTCGTATTTCAAAGATATTTCTTTTCCTTTTGTTTCTTGAGGTAAGTCCATAAAATAATGGACTTCTTTTTGTTTCATAGTTTTATCAATGACTGTCACCATTGCATTTATTTTAGTTTTTTCTATAAACGTGTGAACCATAGAATGAGCCACTTCTATTTCAAAACATTTTTCATCGACACAATAAATGATTTTTTCACTATGTATTTGCCAAAGCATATAGATTTGAATACTTCCCCATAAAAACATGAGATAATTCGTTATCGCCAAAATCAGTTGCCATATATCGAATTGAACGATTGAAAAGAAAAAACCAAGTCCTAAAAAGATGAGTGCTAATAAACTATACAAAGCAAATTGACCTTGTTTTAACAACAATCTTTTTGTTTCAATTATCTTGTTTTTTGTTGGACATTTAAAGATTTGTTGGGTTTTAAAAACAGTCGTTAAAAGCAGTTGGCTTACGAGCAAAACAATGAACACAAAAGATAAAGCTATCAGACCTTGGATAACGGTTGTTTTTCCTTCTAAGTCAAACAAAAGGGGGCCAAGGGAAATAGCGAACATAAAGATATATAAAATGATAAATGTGATGAGTGTTTTTTTAAGTGAACGAGTGATGTAGTAAAACAAAGCTGCACCTGAAAATACCAATAACAAATAGGTGAAAAAGTCACTATTAAATAAATCCATACATAACCTCCAAGCTTGTCTTTAGATTATAAAACAGCCATATTACAAGATAAAGATGATGTGTTTGATATGGCTGTTTGATTTGATTTTTTATTCAGTTCTTAAGGCAACAACAGGATCTTTCTTCGCTGCACTACGGCTTGGAATTAAGCCACTAACAAGTGTTAAAAGAATACTGATACTTAACATGATGATTGCATAATGAAGCGGGAAAATAGCAATATTAAAGCCTATTTCTGGACGAACAATGAGGTTGATAATAAACGACGCAAAATATGTAAACATCACGGCAACTAAACCACTGGTAAAACCGATGATGACAGTTTCAGCAACGAACAAGTTGGAAACGTCACGCTTTCTTCCGCCTAATGACCGGATGACACCAATTTCCTTCACTCTTTCGACGACAGAAACATATGTAATAATGGCAATCATCACACTAGAAACCAATAAAGCAAGAGTTGTAAAGCCAATTAAGGCAATCGTAATGACGTTGATCATATTATTTATCATCGCGAAGATAATTGATAAAGGATCCGTTAAGGTAATACCATCTTCATCATCAAGTCCTTCTTGATCGTTCCAAGCGTTTAAATACTGAATGACATTGTCTTTATGTTCTAAATCAATCGGATAAATAGATATTTTACTGGGTAGCGTTTCTCCCCCTAAATCTCTTTTCGTTAAGGCATAAATCATGGGGAGTTCTTCTGGTCCACCACCTGATGAGCTTCCGATTGTACCTAGTAAATTGCTGAGCATACTAACATTTCCTACAAATCCTGGAACTGTTTTGGTTACGCCTCTAAAGGTGTAATCATAGAAGAAAATCACGGCGTTCATCTTGCCATCTTCGCTAGGAATGTTTGTATAGCTTGAAAGGTTTGCATTAGCCATTTCTTGAACGATTAAAGATTGTTCACTGTTTTCTAAAATATGTTGGCTCAGTTGTTCGGTGTAATAAAAACCGCTCCGTAAACTTCCATACATAATATTTTCATTGGGTTCTAAAATCCCAACTATTTTAAGTTCAACTGCTCCATCGGTGTTTGTGATATTTTCAGCATAAGGTTCATAGATAAACTTAGCATTGTCCTGAAGCATGACAGGTGGGAGTTTATAAATAGAATCATTTGCATACCACATAAATGTTTTATCCATTAAGTCTTGGTATGAAAACTGTTCTTTAATAGCTAGATTGGAATTATAATCTGGATCATCAATTTCTTTATAAATTAAATTTAAAAATTCTTCTTGAGAGTAATAACCCAGTTGTGCTAGTAATAAGTCAGTTAAACTGCGATCATCACTTAAGACAAGCATGACCTCATCTTTTTCAGTCGCATAGCGACCTGCTAAAATGTCGTACTGACTTAAGATATATTCCTCGCTTTCAGGTGCTTTTTTAGCGATATTGGTGAAGTTACTAATCATATTGGCAAATGAACGTGTTCCTTCACTTTCTTTTAGAATCGAGGTGTATATATTAATAATTGTCGTTAAAGACATGCTGGCTGGATCACCATCTGCTGTTTCAGAAAAATCAAAATACAAGTTTGGTTTTAAATCAAGTTCGTAATCATAAATAATTGCCGCAACATCTTCAGCAGGTAATCCATTGACATAGTCGATGTATTCTGCGGTAATATTATTTTCAATAAACATCGATTGCGTATCACTCGCTCTTTTTGCAAGTTGTTCAATAAGCTTTCTAACGTTAACAAGCCCTTCATCTTTAACGAGTTTCACTTGTTCGGTTCGACCCATGCTATCCATCATCTTGTCTAAATCTAAAGTGTTTGATTCTACAGTAATGGGGTTTCCTGATAACATATCTTCTTGCATGTTGTGAATATACGATTTAACCCCGTAAGACAGTGATAAAACTAAAGAAATCCCAATAATACCTATCGAAGAGGCGATGCTTGTTAAAATCGTTCTTTTAGCTTTACTAAATAAGTTTTGTAAGGACAATTTAAATGTTGTCCACCATGTCATTTTAGCTTGCTCTTTTTTTGTTGTTTGAAATGGTTCTTCTTTCTTTTTAAGTTCTTCTTCGGTAATTGGGTTTGAATCGTTAATGAGTTTGCCGTCGAGTAAGTTAATGATTCTTGTTGAATATTTTTCGGCAAGGACCGCATTATGTGTAACCATAATAACAAGTCTGTCGCTGGCAATCTCTTTTATTAAATCTAATATTTGTGTACTTGTCTTTGTATCTAATGCCCCTGTCGGTTCATCAGCAAGCAAAATTTCAGGATCATTTACTAAAGCCCGTGCGATGGCAACCCTTTGACTTTGACCACCTGATAACTGATTTGGTTTCTTATAGTATTGATCATGTAGTCCCACACGGTCTAAAGCCAATTTCGCTTTTTTAACTCTTTCTTCTTTGTTTAAACCAGCGATGGTTAACGCGAGTTCAACGTTTGATAAAACCGTTTGGTGAGGAATTAAATTATAGCTTTGAAAGACAAAGCCCACGCGGTGGTTCCGATAAACGTCCCATTCTCTTTCTTTAAATGTTTTCGTGCTTTTACCGTTGATCATTAAATCGCCACTTGTATATTGATCAAGGCCACCGACTATATTTAATAAGGTTGTTTTACCGCTACCACTCGGTCCTAATACAGAAACAAATTCATTTTGGCGAAAAGTGACACTGAATTGGTCTAAGGCTCTAACTTCAAAGTTAGGCATTGTATATATTTTATTAACATTTTTGAGTTTCAACATGGGCACTTTCCTCTTTCGTAATCGCTTTTAGTTTTTCAATGATTCGTAACAGTTCATCTGTATCTTCTTTTCCTAATTTATTAAAGACTTGATAAACTCTTGTAAATTTAGATGCTTTCATTGTTTCAGCAGTATTTATTCCTGCTTTTGTTAATTGGATAATAATTTTTCTTCGATCATCTTTATCGATCTCACGGGTAATATATTTCTTATCTTGTAGACGATTTAGACCAGCCGCTATTCGCGCGGATGATACGTTTAGACGTTCGCTAATTTCACTAGGTGTTACTTGATTTTTATCTGATTGATTCAGTAAATATAATAAAATTGCTTCTTCACCAATAAAAGGCAGTTTTAAATGTCGTTTTTGGTCTTGATACAATTCTTGCAAGGCTTGGATTATTTTTCTTGCGGATGCGTATTCCATTGCTATTCCTCCGTTTACTAATACTGTTAGTATTATACGGTGTTAGATATTAAATGTCAACGAAAGATGCTTGATAAAAATGCATTTATTTTTAAATTTTTGAAAGAAAAAACTGCCAAGTGTAGTGACAGTTTTTCGCCTCTATTTTTATTCTTGAATGATTAATTTGAGTGTTGCCTTCCCCATGTCTTCAAACGCGTTGCCAATTGCAAAGCCACGACTACTACCAACTTTCACTTGATTTAATGTAATGGTTTCTTGATTTTGAGTAACCGTAAATTTAGCTAAAATGAAAGGCCCTTCATTGTCTTCATCATAATATGTTGTTAGATTTTCTTCATTGATTTTGGCACCTGGCATATAATGGACACCATTTAAAAAGAATTCTCGGATGACTAAATGGGTTCGCCCTCCATCCGTGCGAATAATAATAGAGATTTCTGACCCTTCTTGAACAATATATTCGCCTTCTGCAGTGACTTCAGCATTTAAGACTGTTATTGAAACTAGTTTTAGGGTTTGCATCCGATAATATAGAAGCATTGAAATGGCCATCACAAAAAGAAGAATCAGCGGTAAACTACGAATAAACCAATTTTTACTTTTCATGATTTCTCTTTCCTCCCATTTAAATAACTTTTTCTATTATAAATCCGCCAAAAGTCTCGATGTGAATCTTGGTTTAGCCTACGTCAACACCTACACGTTGTTTTTCCATGTATTTATCCAAGGTTTTGTTCTTCGTTAAAATAATTGGTAATAATTGGATAAATATCATTTACATTTGAAACAAGACGATTAGGCTGATGTTCTAAAAAGTCTTTTTCCTCACCAAAACCAAAGAGAACGGCGATATGATAAACTTCAGCGCGAATTGCAGCTTTGATATCTGCAACTGTATCACCGACAAAAATGGCATTTTCTTTTTGGACGTTCAGCTTGTCCAAAACATGAATAATCATATCTGGATTGGGTTTTCGTAATATCTTATCACTACTTCCAATAACATAGTCAAACATATCTGGAAAGACTTCTTCAATCAAGCTAGAGGTTGCATTGTGCAATTTATTTGAACAAACAGCGAGTAAAAACCCTTCTTTTTTTAATTGGTTTAACAAAGGAACGATACCATCAAACGGCTTTGTCAAAATGTTTTTATTAATAAAGTAGTGATCATTATACAGTTTGACATATTCTTGATATTTTTCATTTTCAATCGGATGGCCCACTGCTGTCTCAAAAATATAACGGCGTCCTTTTTTAGCAACGGCCTTCATTGTTTCATCATCAATTAAAGTTCCGCCTAAATAATTCAACACATAATTCATACTATTGGTAATATCAGAAATCGTATCTAAGATGGTTCCATCTAAATCAAAAATAACTAGTTTTTTCATGCCTGGTCCTTTCAATCGTTTCATTCAATACTATGATAACACATTCAGAAACAATCTTCGTTGAATTTTTGGTTAGAAACTAGGTTAATAAAAAACTACCCCACTGAGGTAGTTATTGTTTTAAAAGATGTCGTGTTGTGAGCGATATGCTACGGATTTCGTTAACCTGTTGTGAAGTAGCGACAATATGCCGAATCTATTAAAAAGATAAACTATTATAAGAAATTTTGATAAGAACTCTTATGGTGTAAGACTCTATAGATAATAACGGTTTTATTATCTTCTTTAATTTTATAAAATACTAAATGGTTTTCTACAGCAATAAATTTATATCCTTGGTTTCTTAAAATTTTATATCTAGGATTAGAACCTCTTTCTGGATATTTATTTAATGATAAAATCGAACTTTCAAGTTTAACTAAATAATTGAGAGCTGTTGTTTTTGAACCACTTTCACTTGCAATAAAAACAACTATTTGGTTAATATCGTTATTTGCATCACTTGATAATATAACTTGATACATATTACTTTAACTCTTTTCTGATTTTATCAAATGCTGATTTAGCGTCAATAACATCACCTTTATTAACACTATCTTCTGCTTCAGCTAAAAGTCTTAAAAGTTCAAGTTCAGCAAGTTGTCTTTCATAGACTGTTTGATTTATTAAAACAGTATCTCCTCTACCGTTAACCGTTATATAAACAGGTTTTTGTTCTTCTAAAGTTAATTTTGATACCTCATTATACTTATTTCTTAAATCTGATGAAGGAATAATTATTTTCATACTAACACCACCTTATATCATTATTATATCAAAATTATGATATTTGTCAATCTTTTTGTTGGATTGTATTTCAAAAAATAAATGAACTGTAGACCGGATAATGTCTCACATAGTTAAATAAATAAAAATGAGAATCAATAGTTCTAATAAGCTGCCAATCCTCTAAAAAGAATTCAAATAAAAAAGACCTTCTTGTCCGGTCAAATGACCTAAAACAGTTCGAAAGTCTTTGGTAATGCGCAATG
>JALNWO010000060.1 GCA_023230825.1 Acholeplasmataceae bacterium | reverse complement strand
CATAATAATGAAACCAAGCATCACGCCTAAGACTGCAAAATGTGAGCCTTTAACCGTTTGTTTCTGTTGGGCTTCAGGAATAAGTTCTTCAACAACAACATAAATCATAGCACCTGCTGCAAATGCTAAAGCATACGGCAATATTGGTTCTACATAAGTAACTAATAGCGCTCCTAAAACACCAGCAATGGGTTCAACGAATCCAGATGCTTGTCCGTAGAAAAATGCTTTTCCACGCGACATTCCTTCTTGTTGAAGGGGAATAGACACTGCTGCTCCTTCAGGAAAGTTTTGGATTCCAATCCCAATAGCTAAACCAATAGCAGATAAAATTGCTGCAGTCGTATCGCCTGTCATATGTTGAACAGCACCAAAGGCAACCCCAACCGCAAGCCCTTCAGGAATGTTGTGTAGGGTAATTGAAAAGACGAGTAAAATACTCCGGTGCCATCTCGTTGGTAAACCTTCTTTTTCTTTGTTCATTCCAAAGTGAATATGGGGTAACGTTTTGTCGGCGATATAAAGAAAGAGGCCGCCTAAACCAAAGCCTATTGCCACAACTAGCCAAGCGATTTGCCCTTGGGCTTCTGCACTAGCAATCGCAGGATCTAATAAAGACCAGAAACTAGCGGCAATCATGACTCCCGAGGCAAAGCCTAACATAAGATTAAAAACATTTCGTTCAATTGTTTTAAAGAAAAAGACGAGCCCAGCACCTAAGGCAGTTACACCCCATGTAAATAAAGTTCCTATTAATGCTTGAATTACAGGACTCTGTGACATGAACCAATCCATATCATCACTCCTCTTATTTTATGTATACACTTAATTTTAATTTAAGTATACCACACAAGAATCCTAAAGACAATCTTTTATCATGAAAAAAGAGGCTTTTTTTTGCCTCTTTATTTTTGTAAAGCTTCATCATATTGTAACTGATATAAATTGTAATACAAACCTTTTTGACGTAATAGTTCTTGATGGTTACCCTCTTCTTTAATTTCGCCTTTTTGCATTAAGATAATTTTGTCACTATATTGAATCGTTGAAAGGCGGTGAGCAACTACAATCATCGTTGAGATGTTCATCATTTTCTGCATGGATTCTTGAATCAACTCTTCTGTTTCACTGTCAATATTTGCTGTCGCTTCATCTAAGATCATTAAACTGGGCTCGTATACTAAGGCTCTGGCAAATGAGATAAGTTGTCGTTGACCACTTGAGAAGTTGTTACCACGTTCTAAAACAATGTGTTCATATTTGTCGGGTAGCTTATCGATAAATGTATTAGCGCCAACATACTCACTTGCTTGGATGACTGCTTCGTCTGTAATGTTATCGTCATTTAAAGTAATGTTATTTTTAATTGTTTCATTAAATAAGAAAACATCTTGGAGCATTTGGCCAATATGGCTTCGTAAACTAGAGCGTTTAATTTTTTTAATGTCGATACCGTCAATTAGAATTTGGCCCTTTTGAATATCGTAGTTGCGAACGATTAAACTAAGAATCGTTGTTTTTCCAGATCCAGTGGCTCCAACAAAAGCAACTGTATCACCCGGGTTAACTTTAAAGCTAACACCTCTTAATACCCATTCATCTTCGATATATTTAAACCAAACATCTTTAAATTCGATTTCACCACTAAAGGTTGGTAAGTCGATGGCATCGGGTGCATCCACAATGGTCGGTGGTGTATCCAACACATCAAAGATTTTTTCTGCACTAGCAAACGCACTTTGCATAATATTAAATTCTTCTGCAAGTTGTTGGATGGGTTGGAAAAAGTCACCTACGAGCGTGTAGTAAGTAAAGAGGAAACCTGCGGTAATAATCCCTGCCATTACTTCTTGATACCCAACATAAAGAACAATAACTGTTCCAAACATTGCCATTAAGTAAATGGTGGGTCGATAAATCCCAAAGACAAGGATTTCTCGTAAATAACTTTTACGTAGTGCTGACGTTTTATCAACAAATTCATCTTTTTTCTTTTGTTCTTGGTTGAAGATTTGCGTCACTTTCATCCCCGATAAGTTTTCTGATAAGAAAGCATTCACTTCCGCAATATTTGCTCGTACCCGACGATAAGACATCCGTGAAAAGCGTCGGAATATGAAAGAGGTGACTATGACAACAGGTAAAATTAAAATCATCCATAAAGTAAGGCGATAACTAATGATAAACAAAGCCACTAAAATCGCACTAATATATAAGACATTTTTAATGAGATTGACAATCACACTTGTATACATCTCACTTACGGTGTTCGTATCATTGATTGTTCTAGTAACCAGTTTACCAACAGGCACTTCATTAATTTGACCAATGGATAAACTTTCAATATGAGTAAAAACTTCATCTCTTAATGTCACAACCGTTTGTTGACCAATTCTTTGAAGCGTGATTGATTGTAAGTAGTTGGCAATATTAGAAACAACGATTGATACTAAAAAGACAACACTAAGAATAATAATCCGAATGAGTTTATCACTTTGAGTAAACGTCTCATTAGCAATTGTATCAACGGTATAACCAATTAAAAATGGTGGTAGCAATTGAACAGCAACGCTGATTGCCATTAAAATAAAGACTAAAAGAAACTCTTTTTTGTAAGGGAGAACATACTGATATAAACGTTTTAAAATGTCTCGATCTTTACGTTCACGAATAATATCTTCAAAATCATCTCTCATGCGACATCCACCCCCTGTACAATATTTTCTAATTGCTGACGACGAACCATGTCTTGGTAAAGAGTGCTTGCTTTCATCAGTTCATCGTGAGAACCGATTGCGACGACCTCACCATCATCTAATAAAATAATTTTATCCATTTTTTTAACTGTCGAAATCCGGTGGGCAATAAAAATGGTGGTTCGACCTTTACGCAATTGATGTAAGTTATTAATAATCGCGTCTTCTGTTTTCGTATCAACAGCAGAAACAGAGTCGTCTAAAATTAAAATTTTGGGATCCTTTGCTAATGCACGGGCAATGCTGATTCGTTGTTTTTGTCCACCAGACACGGTCACACCACGTTCACCAAGAATGGTGTCAAACTGATGTTTAAATTCCATAATGTTATCGTAAACATCGGAATATTTAGCTGCTTGTTCAATTGTTTCCCGATTGGGATCTTGATGAGCAAAACCTATATTAGAAGAAATTGTTTCAGAAAAAAGGAAATTATCTTGAGGAACATATCCAATCGTATCACGTACTTGGTGGATGGGTAGTCTCATTAAATCGTTTCCATCTAAAAACATTTGTCCTTCTTCTAAGTTATAAACTCTTAACAACAAGTCTACGAGTGAACTTTTACCAGAACCTGTTCGGCCTAAAATTCCCACCATCTCTCCAGCTTCAATTTCAAAATTGACATTTTTCAATACCGGAATATCACCGTCTGGATACTGGAAAGTTAAGTTTTTTGCTTGAATACTTCCTTTAAGTTCTTCTGCATAAACGGCCTCAGGATGATCTTTTACATCAATTTCATGATCTAAGAAAGCTTCAATTCTTTCAGCACTCGCTTTGGCTTGTGACTGAATTTGAATAAAACGAGACAGTGCCATTGTTGGCCAAATGAGCGAGAAGAAATAACCGATGTATTCAGTTAATTGACCGCCAGTTAATTGTGCGCTTGTAGCATAAATAGCTAAAACACTACCGACAACAATAATCAGTAAAACAACAACGTTAATTGCTACTGAAATTAAAATATTAACTAAAACCATATGTTTAACAAAACCCATGTGTTTAGCGTATAATTCATCATTTCTTTGTCTAAAAAGCATATATTCTTTTGCTTCTCTTACGAAGGCTTTAACAACAGTAATTCCTGAAAAACTTTCTTGAGTAAAATCACTTAAGTTTTCAAAAGCTTTTTGTCGAAGTTTAAATTTAACACTCATACTTTTACGAATGAAAATCATAACGACTGTTAAAATTACCATGGGTGATGCTGCAATGATTGTCAAAAAAACTTCCAATTGAGCCATCTTATATAAAGCAAAGCCACCCATAAATAGACCGTCAAACAACATTAAGATACCGGGTCCAAAGGCCATCCGAACAGCTTGTAAGTCGTTAATATAATAAGTCATTAAGCCCCCAACTTTATTTTGGGAATAAAAACTTTGCGATAATAGCGTACTTTGTTTAAACATGACATTTTGAAGTTGATACTCGATTCTTCGTGAAGCTCCAAAGATAGTATAACGCCATAAAAAGCGTCCTGCCGCAATGACTAACGCTAAGTATATGATACGTTTAATGCCATTTTCAATAGCAACAGTATCTGGACTTGTGTCTCGGAGAGCATCAATGATTTGTCCGATGATTCTTGGTACTTCTAGCTGCAGCCAGTCGACAGCAATCAAAACGAATACGCCTATAATAAAGAAGTAGGCGTATTTTAAATAATATTTTCTAAAATGCTTCCCAACTAACATATTATGCTCCTTTTATGATGTACTTCCATTATACAACAAATATGATAATGAATGATAGAGAGATTGTTGATTTTGTTGTTTTTTCAACTATTTTCAAATTAGAACTTTAAATCTAATCCAACTACTGTTTAGATTTACAAAAATAAGTTCAATAAATCCTTATTTTTATTTTCATTTTCGCTCGTTTTGACTTATCTTTCTTACAATAATGGGCTATAATGGTTAAGTAGGAGGCTAGATAAAATGAATACACTAGTAGAACGTTTTTTAAGATATGTCAAAATTGATACTCAGTCAGATCCAACATCGACAACTTTTCCTTCAACGATGAAACAAAAGGATTTAAGTCGGTTATTGGTCGATGAACTTAAAGCAATGGGGATCCCCGCTTTTTTAGATGATTATGGTTATGTCTATGGAAAAATTGAAAAAACTGTTTCCGGAAAACCAGCCCTTGGTTTGATTGCTCACGTCGATACGTCATTTGATGCTCCAGGAGCAAACGTAAACCCACGGATTATTGAAAAATATGATGGGTCTACTATCCATTTAAATGATAAACTTTCCATGCATCCTGACCAATATCCAAGTTTATCGAGAGTCATCGGCGATGATATAATCGTCACAGATGGTAACACGTTATTAGGCGCAGATGATAAATGTGGCGTAGCAGAAATTATGGAAGTGGCTCGTTATTTTGCTTCAGCAAAAGATGAGAAACATGGTGATATTTACATATGTTTTACACCAGATGAAGAAATCGGAAAAGGTGCCAATCATTTTGATTATGACTATTTTAAAGCTGATTTTGCTTATACTGCTGATGGTGGTGAAGTCGGTGGCATCGAATACGAAAACTTTAATGCTGCCTCTGCTGTTCTTTCTTTTACTGGTAAGAGCATCCACCCAGGAGCTGCTAAAAACAAAATGGTTAATGCCTTACATTTAGCCATTGAATTTCACAGCATGTTACCAAAGTTTTTAGATCCAGCAATTACTGAAGGCTACGAAGGTTTTAACCATTTAGGTGGTTTAACGGGGCAAGTTGAAGATGCTACTGCTCAATATATCATTCGTAATCATGATGCCGAAAAATTTGCTAGTCAAAAAGAAGACTTCCAAAAAATTACTACTTATATGAACCAAAAATATGGATATGAAGCTGTTCGCTTAGAACTAAAAGATTCATATTACAATATGTATGAAATTGTTAAAAAACACCCTCATGTTATCGATCTTGCGGTTGCAGCTACAAAAAACCAAGGGATTACCCCACTAATTGAACCCATTCGAGGAGGAACTGATGGGGCTAGACTGACTTATGAAGGATTGGTTTGTCCAAACTTAGGCACAGGTGGATATCACTATCATGGTCGGATGGAATTCGCTTCAATCCAACAAATGGAAAAAGCTGTTGAGATTTTTAAAGACATCGTTCGTTTGAACGCAAAATAAAAAGTCCATTAGGACTTTTTTTTATGATTGCCATGGACTTTTTTGCAGTTTTTCGTAATTGTTAATCGAATACATTAGTTTAACAGCAGGTTCAAAGTTTTGATCAGCTGCTTTTTGCCACAAAGCTTTCGCTTTTATTTCATCTTTTTCAACGATTCTTCCTTCAAAATAGAGCATGCCTAAATTATATTGTGCGATGGCTAAATCTTGATTAGCTGCTTTTTCATACCACTGAAAAGCGAGCTGTTCGTTTTGAGTGACGCCATCACCTTTTTGATACATAACAGCTAAATTATACTGCGCATTTGGATGGTTGAGAAGAGCGGCTCTTTCTAAAAGTTTAAATATGACAGAAAAATCTTGGTTAGGTTCTTTCATCAAAATCATTGCTAAATGATATAAAGCATCGCGGTCATCTTTCATGGCCGCTTTTTCGTACCAATAAATTGCTAACTTCAAGTCTTGTTTTACGCCGCGACCATTGTGATAGTAAAGACCTACGTAATAACACGCTTCGACGTGGTTTTGTTGGGCAGCAACTAAAAACCAATCAAAGGCTTTTTTAGGATTTTTTGGTTCTCTCTCATGATATATCTTTGCGAGTGTATATGCCGCAAGCGCATATTGTTGGTAAGCCGCCATTTCTAAATATTTAATGGCGTAGTGGTAATCTTCGTTTTCAATCGCTAAAATACCTAAAGCATATTGAGCATATGGATGACCTTGTTTCGCAGCCAACTCATAATAATGATAAGCTTTTTCTTTTTGTTCTGGGTTTTCCCCAATGGTTTCATAAATCATTCCTAACATATATTGGGCGTCGCTATATCCTCTTTCACTTGCTTTTAAAAACCATTCAATAGCACTGTAAATATATCGTTGAACATAAAACCCATAATAATAATACGTTCCCATCAGATGCATACTAACCGGATCACCCGTTTCGGCTTCCAATAAAAGAGCACGATAATTTTGCTTAAAATAATCATCAGCACGATTTTCATCTTTATCAACACCAAAGCCCGAATAATATAACATCCCTAAAGCATAGCCGCATTTATGACTTCCTAAGCGAAGTCCCTGATGGTAATAATCCATTGCTTGATGGACGTCTAAGGTCACACCATCACCTAAACCATAAAAGCGCCCTAAAAAGAAATGGGCGTCTGGATGTTCTTGAGCAACTGCTTCTTCAAAATGTTTAATCGCAATGCTCACATCTTTTTTCGGTGTCTTAAGGAGATAATGTGAAAGACCTTTATCGTAATGTGTTTGTGCGTTCATAGCCTCACCTTTCTTGTTCATCCAGTTTTTCTTGTATTTTCTCAAAATAGATTTGATAGCCAGCTTGGTTTAGATGAATCCCATCTCGAGTCCATTCTAGTTTTAAATTGCCTTCCTCATCGGTTAAAAACGGATGGACATTAATAAAGAATTGCGGATCTATTACTTTCCGTAGTGTTTCATTTAATTGACGTGCATCATTCGGATCACGATTGAGTAAATAAAGTTGGTCAGGAAACCCCTTTTGATTAATAGGTGTCAAGGAGACGATAAATATTTTTGTGTTCGGCGAGCCTTCTAAAATTTGATGGCGAATTGTTAATATGTTTTCTAAAGTTTCTTTTTGTGTGAGTTCAGTTAAGACAAAATCGTTTAAGCCAATATTTAATACAACAACATTAGGTTTAAGTTTAATGGTTTGTTTGACACGATTTAAAACCCCAATTGTTGTATCTCCTGGAATCCCAAAGTTCGTTATTTTATCTTCCAAATGAAAGGCTTTTGTCGGAAAATAAGCGGCCATAGAATCGCCTAACAAAAGGATTTCATTCGCTTTTTCTAAAGTTTCAAATTTTGCGACATGTCGTTCATAATCTTTCGCGATAATGATTTTTAGAGCATCAAAGTTGCGCGCCATTTTTAAAATCCACCTTTAGTTCAAAAATCAAGTCTCTTAATTCTGCTGCACGTTCAAAGTCTAACGTTTTCGCAGCTTCTTGCATTTCTTTTTCTAATCGTTTTAATAGTTGACCTAAGTCTTTCGATGAAAGTTTTGAATAGTCTTTTTCTTCGGTAATAATTTCTTCTCGCATCGTTATATTTTCACGGATATCTTTATACACCGTGACAGGTTCTGTATGATGTTTTAAGTTGTATTCCAATTGAAGTTTACGTCTACGGTTGGTTTCGTTAATGGCGTATTGCATTGCATCAGACATCGTATCTGCATACATGATGACTTGTCCATTGACATTTCTTGCTGCACGTCCTATCGTTTGAATTAAACTTCTTTCGCTTCTTAAGAAGCCTTGCTTGTCTGCATCTAAGATCGCAATTAATGAAACTTCAGGTAAATCAAGACCTTCACGAAGTAAGTTAATGCCGATTAAACAATCGTGCTTACCGATTCTGAGTTCTCTTAAAATACGAATCCGCTCTAAAGCTTTAATTTCACTATGTAAATAAGCAACTTTTAATCCCAGTTGTTTAAAGTAAGAGGTTAAATCTTCACTCATTCGAATCGTTAACGTCGTCACGAGAACCCGTTCATTTCGTTCAATCCGTTTTTTAATTTCAAAATATAGATCATCAATTTGGTTTTCTGTTGGCCGAACTTCAATTTCTGGATCTAGTAAATAAGTTGGGCGGATAATTTGCTCAATAACAGGAATACTCTTTTCAAGTTCATAGGCGCCTGGCGTCGCACTTAAATAAATTACTTTATTCAGTTTGTTTTCAAACTCATCAAACTGTAACGGACGGTTATCCAAAGCGGATGGGAGTCTAAAGCCGTAGTTAACCAAAGTTTCTTTTCGTGAACGGTCCCCACGATACATACCTCTGACTTGGGGAATGGTTACGTGTGATTCATCAATAATCATCAAGAAGTCATCACCAAAAAAATCGATAAGAGTGGCTGGTGTTTCTCCTTCTGCACGAAGTGATAAATGTCTTGAGTAGTTTTCAACTCCACTACACATGCCAATTTCTTCTAACATTTCCATGTCATATTTCGTTCTTTGTTCAATGCGTTGTGCTTCTAATAATAAATTATTTTTTTTGAAATATGCGACTCGTTCTTTAAGTTCCTCACGAATCCGACGAATAGATTCTTCTAAACGATCTTTATCAGTCATGAAGTGAGTTGCTGGAAAAATAGAAGTATAGTCCAAGGTTTCAAGCGCCTGTCCACTTAAGACATCAAAGCGTTTAATGTCTTCAACTTCATCATCAAAAAAAGAGACACGAATACCATGAGCACGCTCATAAGCAGGAATGATTTCAATAATATCACCACGCACCCTAAAAGTTCCTCTTTGGAAGTCAATGTCATTTCTTTGATATGTTAACTCCACAAGCTTATTAATGAGTCGGTCTCTACCATAAGTCTCTCCTGCTCTTAAAAAGATCATTGATTTAAAATACGTCTCAGGATCACCAAT
>JALNWO010000059.1 GCA_023230825.1 Acholeplasmataceae bacterium | reverse complement strand
GATATTAAGCCAAAGGTGGTTGCGAGAAAAAGGGAACGGAATTTACCGTATTTTAATTTTTGACGATAAAAAAGGTGGTATAAATAGTTCCATCTTGAAAGATAACCTTCAGTCATTGGATGTGCCCCCCACGGCACGAGAATTTTCGGGAAATAAACAATCAATGTTAATGGGCCTGCAGCTCCACGATGATTAGCAATATAAATTGCTTTTTCAGGTAATGTTTCAATTTGTTGAGTTATTTCTGGTTTTTTTCTAAAGGTACGAATGATCCTTTTAATAAAACGAATGAATAAATTATGTTTTGTGACAGTACGAATGGTTTTCATAATTTCTCCTATACTAACTGTTGTTCGTAAATCATTTTGGTAAATAAAGCAGTTGCTTCAGGTAAAATAATTGTTAGTTCCAATAAACTTTGAATCGACATATCATCCCAAATGAGATGTACATATTCTGGTTTATCGATGAAGGGGTTGCGGTTGCCTTGAGTTTCATAGATAACTTGATTGCGCTGCATTTCAAAATCATCAACAGGATCTTCTCGATGCCACTTTAATAACACCGATAATTGACCCATAACTGCGCCTTCAAGTTGATAATTGAAGTTATCAACGTTTAGTAATGTTACATCATCGATTAAAGTCAACTCTTCATACATAACTACCATATATAAAATAATGCGTGCCATATCACCACGATGGTCATCTCCTGGGTACCAACCACCGTTATCAGCAATATAATAAGATCCTGAACCTTCAGTAAAAAAGCGGTTGGAACGACTACTGTTTACTCGTTGTGTAATTGTTCTTAAGTTATGAAGATCTGAGGCAATGTTCCGTTTGCTTGCAGTTACTCGAGGGACACCTAAACGTGAATTTGGCCACACATGTTCTCGGTGCCATGAAACAGAATCCCATTCCCGGGTGACTAACGCACTATCATAGACGTTATAAACTTTTGTCTCATTCGTTAAAGAAACGTCTGCATCAGCTAAAATTGTTTTTGCATCTTCATAACGAACTGGTTGAAAATCGTCATGTAAAATCGTCCGAAGCGCAACAATTAAATCTTCGCCAATTAAATCGTTTGCGGTAAAATAATAGTTCGTTTCATCAACGTGGGTGTAATAATAATAGCCTTGTTCATTTTGACGATAGCTAAAGCTTGGATTAATATTAGCGAGTGTTGAGAAAATCAAGCTTTCCGTTATTGTATCTTTAACAATGCCGAAAAAGGTATTAAATTCATATTCGACAACAATAGCATATTCGGTATCTTCTTGAAGGTTGGTAAATGAACGTGTCTCTAAATCGAAAGTTTCTCGGATTGTTTTATCGCTTTCTCTTAAATAAATCTTCACGAGTTTGCCGCGATCATTTTCAATTTCAATTGTAAAAGTAATCGTCGTTTGGGTAATGGTTTCTGCCTCAATAATAATGACTGGTGTTTCTTCCATTAAATCCATCTGACATCCTATAAGACCAAAAGATAAAAAGAAAAAGAGTAATAAGACATATATTTTTTTCATGTTTCAAACCCCCGTTAAATTTAGTATATCATGATTAAAGCAATTTCGTTTCCTTTCAGACAAACTTTATTTGACTTTTTCATACCATTCCTTTATAATTTATTTGCGTGTCCAAGATGCCCCCATAGTTTAATGGTAAAACGCAGCAATGGTAATGCTGAAATATAAGTTCGATTCTCATTGGGGGCACCATTAAGCAATAAAATCGGTTAATATTAACCGATTTTTATTTTTAATACATACATATAAATTTTTTTAGATTAAAGAATCGAGGAAGACAAACTCCAAACATAGAACCCAATTGAGCATTAACGATACGGCGTTTTTCTGATAAAAAGAATTTGAAAACTCTTATTCTTCCCTTGTTGTATCATTCTCTCCATCATCGTCGGGCCACTTTATTTCTGTCGCATATACTCGAAAAGGCAGTGGTTGGTGAAGTTTTTTAATATGTGGTGTCATATCTAAAAACGGTTTAAATATCCATGTTTGGTCTTTTGGGTAATTGGCTTCATTATTTAAAAAAGCTTCATCGTACGTATGGTTAATGACATGTTTAGTCTTTTTATTTAAATAACGACGCAATTTTTCATCAAGTCTGCGACTTTGTTGTTTCTCAATCATTTCTAGTAATTGATAGGCTTTTTCAACTTCACCTTGATGATATAAATAAATCACAACATCGTATGCATAAGTTAATCCATTTTCTGAATATAAATGAGATGTTAATGGCGCTCTTAAAATAATTTGATGCACATTGGTATCAACATCTTCTCCTTCATAAACAACTCCCTCTAAGTAATGCATCATTAACGCTTCATAAAACAGATCGGTTCGGGGTTGTGTTTGTAAAATTAACGCTACAGCTTTGCGAAACATAAAAGCTGTTGTTGTTTGTTTTTGGTCAACACGAAACATTAAATATTGAGCCAACTGAATAAAAGTAAAGATAGGCTCGGTTTTCATTTTTCGATAAGCGACAAAATCACCAAAAAAACCTTGAGCAGCTAAGCGGAAAGTAAAGATATAGAGAGCACTTAAAAGCGTCGTGTAAAGGGTGAAAGCTGTTAAATGTCCAAGCCAATAAATTTGGGTTGAGAAAAAGAAACTGAATAAGAAAGTGAGTACAGTCATACCCATAAAAACAATCGTTACAACTGGCCCCGTCATTAAAGAAATTTCAAACGCTTTTTGAGTCCGTTGATAGTCATTTTCATTTTCAATTAAATCTAAATCAGGGACAACCAATCCTCCTAATAAAACCCATAGTTTGGGATAGACTTTAAAATGCCACTGTTTTTCTGTTTTATAAAACGTGAAAATTGTTAAATAGAGGGCTCTTAATTTAACTCCTTGGAATTTAAATGCTAAAAAATGCCCCAACTCGTGAAGCGTTAAGGTCACATAAAAACTAATTGGTAAATATAAAATCCACAGCCACCAAGGGACTGTTTTTAAACTTTCTTTAAAGTTTTGCCAGAGCCCTGTATAGATAAAAATTACCGAAAGAACGCCGATAAAAAAAGGAATTACAATCAAAAGGGCAATTTTTCTTCTTTTCACATCTATCTCCTTCAAAGTTATTGAAAAATGCTTGACACTTATCTATTAATTTGCTATTATAGTAACGCGTATCAAGTGGGCGTCGTATAATGGTTATTACACGTGCTTGCCAAGCATGAGATGGGGGTTCGATTCCCCTCGCCCGCTCCATTAAATGATGAAATCAATCTGCCGATTGATTTTTTTTATTTTTAGTCGCGGTCTTAAAAACACTTGTCTACATTATAACATAGGTTTTACTGCTAAGATTTTTTCTCGTTCATAAAAAAAACCGATTCACTCGGAATCGGTTTCTTCAACTGCAACAGGTTTACTTTCAACTAAAATGGCTTTAACACCACCATAGATGAGGTAAAAGGCAAAGAGTGAATAAAGGAAAAAGCTTAAGCTGTTACCTAAAATAGGAGATCCTGAAAGGAGTGTTCCAATAAAGGTAAACGGATATTCACCTACGCCAGCAACTAAAAAGAGTAGCGTTGCGATAGGGGCACCAAAAAACAAAGAGATAATGGGTAACAATAATTTACCTAAAGCAAATAAGAACCCACCACGAATATAGAAGAAAATTCCTGCAGTTAATGCCACAACAACTAAATCTTTTCTTGGTGTGGATGGTTTGTGGTTTTCATTAAAATAAAGCGAGATAACCATTAAGGTTAAATAAAGAAAACCAATCAAAGCGATAATTGCATTTAGGTCTGGAGCCCATGTAAAACCAAAAGGTTGAAATCTTAATGAGAGGAGTTGGTTAGCCAGTGTTGATCCACCACCTAAATAAAAACCAAAGAGCGCCGCTAGATGAGCTGCAAATTCTTTTTGGTTTAATAACAAATATACCACGCCACCAATTAGAAGCGCTAGAGGAACATAAACAGCTAGATAATTCCAAATGGTTCCATAGCCACCGATACTAGAATAGACAACAAACGCTAGTAAAAGAGCAAGAATAATTAAACGCACTGACTCATTTACTTTTGAAGAAAGAGATTTAACAAAATTCATATGCAATACTCCTTAATCTATTTTTTTTAATTATATCAAAGTTTGATTAGGAAAATAATAAAAACGCTTTTTAAAAATGAGGGTTTCTTTCATGAAATTGATGTTTCAACATAACGAATGCTTCTAACTCAATTAGAATTTGGTAAAGCGTTGCACGAGTTTCAAACTCTTCTCTTGATTGCGGCAAGTCACTTTGACGATATCGCGTCAATAAGGCATTTATGATGGATAAGTTCTTTTCACTTTCCTGGTATAAGCCAACATCATTCGCAATCACCATCATTAAATCGGCAATTTCTTCTGCATGTGGATGGTATGTATGAATTGTACTTGCGTGATGGAAAATGCTTTTTAAAAAATTGCTTTGGGTGTTACGCAAATACATATAGGCTAACACACTGGTATCTCTTTGAAAAAGACGATCTTTTATCGCTAGTTCAATTGAAACGAACATTTCTTTAAGTTGATCATCAAATTTTGTCATCTCAATGTTATTGGCTTCAAACTGTTTTGGTTCTTTAATTAAGTCCGCTAACGACATTAGATGATTTTGCAAGGATTGATCAATTAAATGAATATCTTTTTGTAGTCCTTTTTCAACCGGAACGGGATAAAAGGTATTAAAAACGACCGCAATCCCAATCGAAAGAATAACTAATAAAGTTTCCTCTAATAAAAAGAGCCATGAAAATTGACCAAAAATCAGTAAGTGGGTAACAATGACAAGAGCAGGGACGACACCTTCTACGATTTTAAAAAGCCATGATGTAAAACTAAAAATAAAAACAATCACGACAAAAACCAAAAAATGATAGCCGAATAAAACAAAAAAGAGGGTCGCAAGTAAAAGAGCATAAAGCGCATCAATAATTCTTTTAAACCCAATCATTAAAGAATCTTTTTTGGTCGATTGAATCGATAAAAGGGCCAAAACACTACCTGTTAACCAGTAGCCTAAATTTAACCATAGACTTATGAGTCCAGCAATTAAAGCGACTAAAGTCATTTTAATCGCTGTATGAAGACCACGATACATGTTATCGGTGACCTTTCTTATGCATTTGTTTGTATTGGTCAATATAATGATCAATATCTGACAAATCAAACGGCTTTTCTTTCTTTTCAATCCAAGAAAGTAAAATTTGGAGTTGCTTTTCGATAATCTCTTGAATCTCTTTTGGGTATGCCATTTGGTTTAAATGCATGTTATATTCTTTTTCATCTAAAAGAAGGTATTTCCCATCCGGAAACACTTTAACGTCTAAATCATAGTCAATATATTTAATGGCTTCGCCGTCGTATAAATAAGGACTGGAAATATTACAATAAAAATAAATACCGTCTTTTTTAATCATGCCAATAATATTAAACCAGTATTTTTCATAAAAGTAACAAATGGCTGGTTCCTTTGTTAACCAGCTTCTACCATCATGTTCAATCACTCTTGTTTTTTGATGGCCTGTAATTAGTACGCCATCTTCTTCTAATAAAACGGCTGTTTTACGCCAAATACGATGAAGTCGCTTGCTATGCTTATAGCTATGGATCGGTACGTGCATGCCAGTTGATAATTTCATAAAACCACCTCAGTGTTTAATTTATTATATCATCTTTTTAAGTGCACGAGTGAAAAAATGACGTTCTATAAAAAAACCAATCTTAGATTGGCTTTTTCTTTTTTATGAAAGATGCTTTGTTAATCCTAAAATTAATCGACAAATATTTTTTCAGCGATTTGTTGGGATATATTAATTTCTTTTCCGTTTGTTTCAATCGTTAACATATGATTAAATTCATCTTTTTTAATAATTTTAACTTCGGTACCTAACGTAATCTTTTCTTGGTTTAAGTATTGAAGAAACTGAGCTTGGTCTAAGACCCTTTTTACTGTATAACGTTTCTCTTCTTCTCCAGAAAACAATGATTGTTGCGGGGTAACACCCATCTCACCTGTTTTTCTAGGAATAGCATTTCCATGAACACAATACTGCGGGTAGTTTAAAAATTGATCAATTTGGTCCATTAAAAGATTAGAGGATGCATGCTCAAGGTTTTCGGCTTCATCATGTACATCCGCCCACGAATAACCTAATTTTTCAACAAGAAATACTTCCCAAAGTCGATGGTTACGTACCAAACGTTTGGCTTCCTTTTCTCCCTTACTTGTTAAAGAAACGCCTTTATAAGGATAAAATATGAGCATTTTTTTCTTTTCTAATCTTTTAACCATTTCATTCACTGTTTGGTCCGTGTAACCGGTAATCTCAGTAATTTCATTGGTTTTTACTAAGTTACGGTTTTCTTCAGTTGTAAGTTTGAAAATAATCTTTAAATAATCTTCTTCAGCGCGATGCATGCGTGTCACCTCGTTTTTAAGATTTCATATTTATATTATACCAAATTTCGTGTGACTTTGTAAAAAGCGTCTATCTATTAATTCATCTTTTGAACAGCTTTTTTTCTTTGGTGATAGATTTTAACATATTCATCAATTTTATGACCTCTAAAGACATACCGCCTTGTTTGACGGAAAACAGTTTTCGCTTTTTCTAAGAAGAGTTGATGCAGTTCTTCTGTTTTAAAATTAAAATGATGTTTACCCATTAAATCAACAATTTCTGTGTAGTGGATACCTAAGGCAAATCTATCATACATGTTCATAATAAAAAAATAGATACCATCAATCGTTTCCTGAGGTAAAATATTGTTTGAGATAATAAACTCTCCCAAGTCATTCACTGCTTCTTCAGCATCAAAAGAACTATAATCTTCATAACTTAAAAATTCATATTTAGAAGGTAAGTATAAAGGAATCCCTCTAATTCTGTTTAACGTAATAATGTTTCTTTGAACATCTCTTTGCCCAGCAATAATAATGCACCAGTTCGCAATCAATGGATCTGCAAATTTTACATCAAATACTGATCTTTTTGGAAATTCTTGTAAAATAGACATCGCTTCTTCCCGACTTAGTTTCTCATCTTCATAATGATTAAAGACATAGAGAAAATCTGTCACGGTGAGCGTTCCATAAAGATGTGCTGCGGCTACAGCGTATCGCTTAACCAAAGCGACTCGTTCTGGATTTTTTAATATCATTTTGTTATCCCCGTTTCATTTTCATTAACAATTAATGTTTTTTAAAAGATGTGTTTAGAATAACTGATTTTAAAAAATAATCTGTTAAAAGATAGAAAAAACCGATATTCACCTCGTTTTTTTTAAAATTTGACCGTAAAGCAACAAAAAAGGAGACAATCTTATGACTATCTCCTTTAAATATGAATAAATTATTTATCAATTAAATAGTGAGTAAATTCATTTGTGTCTTTGTTTCTAATTCTTACAATCATACCACGTCTTGTTCCATCAACGTTTGACGTGATGCTAAAGGTCCCTGATAATTCATAATCGTTATTTAACGAAATCAATTCTTCACCTGTATAATTTTTAACCTTTAAACCAGTGTCCTTGACTTCGGCAATTAAACCAAATGCCAAGTAAAATTCATCATCTGTAAACTTTCTTACAACACCTTCGTTTGATACCGTAACACGATCGCCACTATCAACGTCAATATTGTAGCTATAGCCATTCATGAAACTAAATGTTTGTGCGTAGTTGAAAGGAATAACAATTTCACCATCTAGGTTAATCACACCGAAACGTCCGTCTTTTCCTAAAGAAATCAGTTTTTCGTTACTTAAATAGTTAACAGAGTCATAATTCGTTAAATCAAGAAGGATTTCAAATTGATTGTTAACCACGCGTCTATTCGCATAAAACTTGTTAGTGCCAGCATCGACAAAACCACTATATTCTAAGTTTGATAAATTTGTTAAGAGTTTCATCTTATCGTTGAAAAGTAATGTTTCAACATCTAATAGAGTTTGATTTACAATTTTATTTGCGCTTGAAATAAAGTAAACATCTTCATTTTTGCTGTTTACTCGAGCTCCAATTGAGTTTAAAACATAACCAAAATTTTTAACTTCTCTAACGCGACCATTTGTTAAATCAACTAAACTCGTTTTGAGTAAATATTTATCGAAGCCATCATAAAAACTGTATTTGTTAGCATCAATTGGTAATAATGTTCTTGTTTGAACAATGAGGTATTTACCAACATATCCTTTCGTAACATTGGCTTCTTTTTCTAAAGAGGTTTTAAATACATTTTTATCGTTTTTATAGCCATATAAAACATTATTAACGATTCGGTATTTATAATCCTTTAATCTTGGATCTCTTAACGTAAAGTAATTGACAGCATCAATCACTTTTTCACCAGGTGCAAATCCAGGCACTACTTCTCTAGTGATGACATTGTTTTCATCGAACTTTAAATAGTTTCTTTCTGTTTTTAAAGTTTCATCAACTTTTTTGTATTGAATGACTTCAGCACCAATACCGTTAAAAGTCGTTACATCATAATTAATGTAATCGTATAAATCAAGGGGGATTACCCAATTTTTTTCGAGCGAACTATAAAGACCCATACGATTGTTTTTATCTGTCACTTGAAATAATCTAGCAAAAACATTTTTGTTTGTGGTTTGGTTGTTATAATTAACTGTTTGTAAAACAATATTAACATATAGATTGTCTAGTAGTAATCTGTTTTCAAAAACCGATAACAAGCCAAGTCTTTGTTCTCCTTCAACTATTTTACTAGTGAACACAAACTCATTATTAACGATACCCGTTAAAGACTCAAAACCATTGAGAATGGTTGCTTGATTATATTCATCATTAATAAAAGTTTGAACCGGACTGTTAGATTCCATAAAATCTTTCGGTAGTACATTATCTAATCCGTAACTTCTTTCTAAATTACGACCTCATGCTGCTAGTGTCGTTAATGTAAATAAGAGTAGAAATACACTCACTATTTTCTTTATTTTCATTTTAATTAGACTCCTTCATTTTTTTCTTATTATACGGCTTTTTTATACTATTTTCAAATAATAGGCTTATAAACAAAAAAGTGTTCTTATGAAAAAAATTCATAATAACACTTTTAAAAAACTAATCACCAATGAATACTTGAAAGTTCCGTTTTCCACCAACTAAATCGTGATTTAGCCACAATAACAATAGCGGCAAAAATTCTCATTTGTTCATTCATGTTAAATTTATCTATACAATAAGACATCAATTATAAACACATTTGTTTTAATCTTCTCATAGCCAGCAACAACCTCAGCTTCTGGAAAAGCATTTTTAACACTTGAAACTAGTATTTTTACATATTTTTTTATTCTTCTTTTAGCACGAAGATATAAAAAGATTCT
>JALNWO010000058.1 GCA_023230825.1 Acholeplasmataceae bacterium | reverse complement strand
TCCAATTGACAGCGCTTACATAAATACGATATAATGGCTATGGAGAAAACGAAACAGAGGCGCAATTCATTGGGTAAGCCTATTATATCTTTAGGCAGATATAGGTCTGAAGGAGTGAGTTGCCGAAAGTAAAAAATGAGCCTAAGTATTTTTTGCTTGGTATTTAAACGTACAGTTTAAATATTGCCATGAATGGATGGAGCACTGTTACTGATGTAATGGTGTTCCCTTTTTGTTTGAGAAGGAGGATATATGAAATTTTACACAATTCATGAGCTAAAAGTGGGGGACTCTGCACACATTAAAAAACGCTTCAGCAAGGCGGATGTTTTGCAGTTTGCGGAAGTCTCAAATGATTTTAACCCGGCTCACTTAGACGAAAATTATGCGAGCCAAACGATTTTTAAAAAGCCCATCGTCCATGGGATGTTAGTCAGTTCTTTGTTTAGCGCTATTTTCGGAGTGCAAATGCCAGGCTTAGGAAGTATTTATACTAAGCAATCATTGAAGTTTACAAAACCCGTTTACTTAAATGATGAGATCACGGCTCAAGTGACTGTTAAAGAATTACAAGTAGAGCGAAATCGAGTGACCTTTGAATGCGTTGCGACAAACGAACAAGGTGATGTTGTGATTGTTGGTGAAGCAGAGATTATGCCACCAAGAGGAAAATAAAATGAGAAAAAGAATTCATCACGAAGATTTTAAAAAACTATTAAAAGATGGCATGACAATCCATGTGGGTGGTTTTTTAACCAATGGATCACCTGAGAAACTCATTGATTTAGTTGTTGAATCAAAGGTTAAGGATTTAACCATTATTTGTAATGATGGTGGTTACCAAGGCAATGGTGTCGGTAAAATGATAAGTGCCGGCCAAGTCAAAAAACTCATTGCGAGTCACATTGGAACAAATCCAGATATTGCCCAACTGATGAACACAAACGCTTTAGAAGTTGAGTTGGTGCCCCAAGGCACTTTGGTTGAAAGAATCCGTGCCTATGGTGCTGGATTAGGTGGTGTTTTAACACCGACTGGTTTAAACACCCTTGTTCAAGATGGCAAACAAGTCATCCACGTTGATGGCAATGATTATTTATTAGAAACAGCGTTAGGTGCTGATATGGCATTAATTGGTGGCGCGGTTGCGGATGCTTATGGGAACTTAAGATATAAAGAAACGATGAGAAACTTTAATCCGACTATGGCAACAGCGGCCCAGGTGGTTGTTGTTGAACCGGTTCAAGATTGTACAGAAATCGATCCTGAACATGTGATTACACCACATCCATTTGTTGATTATATTTTACGAGGTGAATAACATGGATGATAAAAACATTATTGCATCAAGAGTTGCCTTAGAATTAAAAGAAGGTGATTTAGTTAACTTAGGGATAGGGATCCCAACGTTAGTGGCTCACTATGTTCCTCATGAAAAAGGCGTGGTCTTTCAATCTGAAAACGGAATTATTGGTTTAGGTCCTGATTTAGGTGAAGCAAATGATATTGTTAATGCCGGTGGAATGAAAGCATCAATCGTTAAAGGTGGCGCATATATCGATACCGCAACGTCGTTTTCCTTTATTCGCGGTCGTCATATTGATGTGACTGTTTTAGGTGCCTTAGAGGTTGATAAAGAAGGGTCGTTGGCGTCTTGGATTATTCCTGGAAAAATGGTGCCAGGAATGGGCGGAGCGATGGACTTAGTCACTGGCGCTAAAAAGGTTATTATTGCGATGAGACATACAAACCGTGGCGTTCATAAAATTTTAGAGAAGTGTACGTTGCCACTTACTGCACATAGGCAAGCTAATTTGATTGTTACCGAAATGGCCGTGATGGAAGTGCGGGATGATGGGCTACACTTATTAGAAATTCACCCCAATCACACACTTGAAGAAGTACTCGAAGCGACACACGCCACTTTAGTAGTGAACGATGTGAAGCCCATGAAAGGAATGGAATAATGAAAACAGTTTTACGATTAAGAATGTCTACCCAAGATGCACATTATGGGGGAAATTTAGTAGATGGAGCCAAAATTTTAGCTTTATTTGGTGATGCTGCGACTGAATTATTAATTCGACATGATGGTGATGAAGGTTTATTTAGAGCCTATGAGAAAATTGATTTTTTAGCTCCTGTTTATGCAGGAGAGTTTTTAGAAATAGAAGCGGAAATCATTGCATCTGGTTCAACGTCGAGAAAGATGGAGTTTAAATGTTATAAAGTCATCGTTCCTCGTCCAGATCTTTCTGATTCAGCTTGTGAAGTTTTAGCAGAACGGATTTTAACAACATCAGCCATTGGTACATGTATTGTCCCAAAGGACAGACAACGTCATGGATAAGCTGATTATAACTTGTGCCATTTCAGGGGCAGAAGTAATGAAAGAACATAACTCGGCTGTCCCTTATACTGTCGCTGAAATGGTTAGAGAAGCAAAAGCAGCTGCTGAAGCAGGTGCTGCAATTATTCATTTACATGCACGTTACGATGATGGCACACCAACACAAGACAAAGACCGTTATCAAGTCATCATTGAAGCAATTAAAAAAGAACTACCTCATATGATTGTTCAAGTATCTACCGGTGGTGCCGTTGGAATGAGTCGTCAAGAACGTGCAGACGTCCTTGACCTTTATCCAGAGATGGCTACGTTGGATTGTGGAACGTTAAATTTTGGTGGCGATGAAATCTTTGTCAATACAGAAAATGATATTATTTATTTTGCCGAAAGAATGAATCAACAAAACGTTTATTACGAAATGGAATGTTTTGAAAAAGGGCATATTGATATGACCCTTAGACTGATTAAAAAAGGCGTGATTAAGCCACCTTACCATTATAGTTTTGTCTTAGGGGTTGTTGGGGGAATGACAGGTGAAGAAAGAGATTTTCATTTTTTAAAAGAATCTTTACCTGAAGGTTCAACGTACAGCGTTGCTGGGATTGGACGCTTTGAATTTACGTTAGCTGAGTTGGCGATAAAACATGGTGGTCATGTGCGTGTCGGCCTTGAAGATAATATTTACTTAGAAAAGGGTGTCTTAGCTAAATCAAATGGCGACCTTGTGCAAAAGATTCGTGAGTTGGCAAAAAAATACAACCGGGGTATTGCAACACCTAATGAAGCAAGAGAAATTTTAAGGATGAAAAAGCAATGAAAAAATTATGCCCTTTTGGAACCCATCGGGTGATTGAACCGCTTGGTGCTTTGCCGCAAAGCGCAATGAAATTAGACAATGAAATGGTTTGTTATGACAATGAGATTCTTTGTGAGGTGGAAACTTTAAACATTGATTCTGCATCGTTTACGCAAATCCGTCAAGCTTGTCATGATGATCTTGAAAAAATGAAAGCGATGATTTTATCAATCGTTGAAACACAAGGGAAAATGCAAAACCCCGTTACAGGCAGTGGTGGGATGTTCCTTGGGAAAGTAAAGGTCATTGGTAATAAAATGAACCCCAATGTAGAAGTGGGTGATGCGATCGCATCTTTGGTTTCTTTATCTTTAACACCTTTAAATATTAAAGAAATTAAAGCCATTCATTTAGAAAAAGATCAAGTAGATGTGATTGGTGAAGCAATTTTATTTGAAACTGGCATTTACGCGAA
This sequence comes from Acholeplasmataceae bacterium, assembly GCA_023230825.1. Lineage (GTDB taxonomy): Bacteria > Bacillota_I > Bacilli_A > Acholeplasmatales > Acholeplasmataceae > Mariniplasma. The sequence continues at coordinate 5,782 of JALNWO010000058.1, read as the reverse complement.
AATTCCTCAAGATTTACCACCCCATCTAGTTTTAGCAACTTTAGATGTGTGTGGTGCGCCTGCTCAAGTGAACAAGCTGGTTCAAAAAGGTGATGATGTTCTTATTTTAGGAGCTGCAGGTAAATCAGGTTTATTAGTTAGTTATCAAGCAAGAAAAAGTTCGGACAGAGGAAAACTTTTAGGCGTTGTTTATAACGAACAAGAAAAAGCTGATTTAGAAATACTTCGTGTTTGTGATGAAATTATTGTTGGTGATGCTCGCCAACCCATGGCTATTTATGAAGAAGTCATCAAAAGAAATGGTGGACCTGTCGATATCACCATCAATGTCGTCAATGTTGAAAATACGGAAATGACATCGATATTACCAACTAAAAATGATGGCATTGTTTACTTCTTTAGTATGGCAACATCGTTTACAAAAGCCGCCCTCGGCGCTGAGGGGATTGCCTCAGAGGCACAAATGATTATCGGTAACGGATACACAAAAGGACATGCGGAACTCGCCTTAAATATTTTGCGTGAATCCCCTGAGATTTACACTCTTTTTGAAAAACGTTACGGAAAGGAATCTTTATGAGATCAATTACAAATGATAGCTATTTAGAGCGAAAACAGAAATATTTTCCCAATGTCAGTGATGCCGATTGGGATAGTTGGCATTGGCAAGTTAGAAACCGTCTTCAAACGACTCAAGACTTAGAAAAATTCATTACTTTAAATGATGATGAGAAAAAAAGTATCGAAGCGGTGTTGGCTAAATTTAGAATGGCAATTACCCCTTATTATTTTAGTTTAATCGACTTAAATAATCCTGATTGCCCGATTTAGAAACAAGCCATTCCCTCATTATCAGAAATGCATATTTCTGAGGACGATCTTTATGATCCTTTGGCAGAGGACGATGATTCGCCAGTTCCAGGATTAACCCATCGTTACCCAGACCGCGTTTTATTTTTAATTACGGATATGTGTTCGATGTATTGTCGTCATTGTACGAGAAGACGTTTTGCAGGTCAAGAAGATAAGAGCATGTCGAAAAAACGCATCGATGAAGCGATTGAATATATTAAAAACCATCCTGAAGTCCGCGATGTCTTATTATCTGGTGGAGATGCTTTATTGGTGAGTGACCAACACTTAGAAGACATTATTTCCAGACTTAGAGCCATTGATCATGTTGAAATTATTCGTTTAGGAACACGGACACCGGTTGTTCTCCCGCAGCGGATTACCGATAATTTTGTCCAAATGATTAAAAAATATCATCCTGTTTGGATTAATACCCATTTTAATCATAGTGATGAAATTACGATTGAAAGTAAAAGAGCTTGTGAAAAAATGGCCGATGCAGGAATTCCTTTAGGTAACCAATCTGTTTTATTAAAAGGTGTCAACGATTCATTAAAGATTATGAAGGAATTGGTTCATAAATTAGTCATGATGCGCGTCAGACCCTATTATATTTACCAATGCGATTTATCTTTAGGAATTGAACATTTCCGTACCCCTGTCGCAAAAGGAATTGAAATCATTGAAGGTTTAAGAGGTCATACATCAGGATTTTGTGTACCAACGTTTGTTGTGGATGCACCTGGTGGCGGTGGTAAGATTCCTGTATCACCTAATTACGTCATTTCCCAAGGACCGAATAAAACCGTCTTAAGAAACTATGAGGGAGTTATCTCTGTTTATACAGAGCCCAATCAAGTTTATGAAAATAACGACGACAATGGCCATCGTGAAGGGGTTAGTGCATTAATTTCTGGCCAACAACTATCCTTAGAACCAAAAAACTTGAAAAGAGACGAACGAAAATCAAAACAATAATCAATGAGCTGCAGCATTATCCCGCTGTCAGTATTATTGGAAATTCAAAAAATGCTGGTAAAACAACGGTTTTAAATGCGCTGATTCGGCACATTAAAAAGCCGGTTGTTTTAACGTCGATTGGTTTAGATGGAGAAGCCTTAGACCAAGTCACCTTTTTAGAAAAGCCTTCGATTCATGTTCGCCAAGGTGATTATGTCTTAACTGCCAAAGAGACGTTAACTCAATTTACAGCGACTTATAAAATCGATTTTACATCTTCGTTTATGACACCTCTGGGACCAATTGTTTTATGTGAGATCATAAAACCAGGTACAGTGCTTGTTGCAGGGCCCTCTTTAGTAAGTGATTTAAAAGCGTTATTGGCTCTCACACAAGAAAAAGTTCCTTATCAAATTTTGATTGATGGTGCTTTTTTCAGACAAAGTTTCGTTCCTTTAACGAAAGCCTGTCTTCTCGTTGTGGGAGCGAATGATTCACCACAAATGGAAGAAACGATTGAACGTGCCTTTTATATTTATAAAAAGCTAACGTTACCCAAAACACAATTTTTAGGAGCGTCACTGGAACCTTTCATCACTCTTTTTTCTCCAGGAGGGAAAAAAGTCTTACCTTTTCAAACACTGATTGGAAATGAAAAAGCAGTGTTTAATGCATTAGATTCTGATACAGAAACTCTTTATATCCCCCAAGCGTTAAATGATGCTTTTATCGATCAGTGGGTTCAATTTTATCCAGAGCGTCAGCTTCATCTTATTGTTCAAGATGGAACCCATATCCAGTTAAAGACAGAACAACTTAAACATGCCTTTAAATTGGCCTCATCGATTTCTGTTGTTGAGCCCATTACGGTTCTTGGTGTATGTATCAATCCGTATTCGCCACGGGGGTATACGTATCCTGCTGATATTTTTAAAGCTTTATTATCCGAAAAACTTGGTCACACTGTGATCAACGTCAAGGAGGTTTTTCATGAATAAACTAAATTTAAACCAAACAACGATTGCTTCATGCCGCAAATACGCCAAACAAATTGCTCAAGATGTGATCGAAGATGTGCAACTTTTTTCAACGGTCAGTGTTGAAAGAAGTGTTTTACGTTTGCTTGGTATTGATGGAACCGATGCGTTTGATGTCCCTCTTGTCAATCGGATGGTGGATGAAGTGAAAGAGCGAGGGCAACTTTCATTAGGTATTTCTCGTTATTTAGCTTCTGCCTTAAAACATTCTGAGTTAACCTTAACTTCATTTGTTGAGAAATATCAGAAACAAAAAATTACTTTAACAGCGTTTCCTTTAATAGATAAAGATGAAGTCGATCAAGTTCTTAAACCTTATTATGAAAAAACCTTTGCATTACTTGAAAACAATCATCAAAAGCGGTTAGCATTAAAAACAGCTTATGGTCAAAAAGAAAAAGATTTATATGTCATTGTCGCCACTGGAAATATCGATGAAGACATTACACAAGCAAAAGCAGCTGTTGAAGCAGGGGCCGATATTATTGCCGTGATTCGCACCACCGGTCAATCCTTATTAGACTACGTTCCTTATGGTAAAACAACGGAAGGTTTTGGTGGGACATACGCAACCCAAGAAAACTTTAAGTTAATGCGAGAAGCCTTAGATGAACTCGCAATTAAAGAAAAACGTCAATTAAAACTCGTCAATTACGCTTCCGGTCTTTGTATGCCAGAAATCGCCGCCATTGGCGCTTTAGAACGTTTAGACATGCTTCTAAACGATAGCATGTACGGTATTATCTTCCGTGATATTAATATGAAAAGAACGTTTATTGATCAACACTTTTCAAGACTCTTAAATGCTTATTCAGGCATTACTATTAATACCGGTGAAGACAATTACTTAACAACGAGTGATGCTATTTTAGAAGCCCATACAGTCACTGCTTCACAATTTATTAACGAAGCCTTTGCGAAGGCGGCTCATTTAAAAGAAGAAGCTATGGGCTTGGGACATGCTTTTGAAATTAATCCTCATATTGAAAACGCCTTTTTATATGAACTTGCTCATGCACAACTTGCTCGCGAATGCTTTCCTCATTCACCTTTAAAATATATGCCGCCGACAAAACATATTAGTGGCCATATCTTCCGTGCTTATGAACAAAACACGTTGTTTAATGTTGCTGCTAAAATGACCCAACAAAACATCCATTTGTTAGGGATGATGACTGAAGCCATTCATACACCTTTTGTCTCTGATCGTGATTTAGCTATTAAAAATGCCCAAATGGTTGATCAGTCTTTCGCATCGATATACGAAGAAATTGAGTTTAAACCGAATGGTTTCATTCAAACAAGAGCGCAACACGTTTTAGGAGAGGCTCATACCTTATTAAAAAAAATCCAGAAAATGGGGTTATTCCAGGCTTTAGAACAAGGTGTTTTTGCGGATATCAAACGAAAAGAAACACAAGGTAAAGGTCTAGATGGTGTCTTTAAGAAAGATCAAGATTATATCAATGTTATTTTAAATCGGTTGGAGGTGGTCTTAAATGATCGTTAAACCTTATGGTGATACACTCAATGATGGCTTCGTGCAAATTAGTTTTACGCTTCCACTTCCATTAGATGAAAAAGCCAAAGCGGCCGCGCTTCAAGTTGCCTTGCAAATGGAATGTGTTGACCCACAAATTGTTCATGCGGAAACAATTGGTGAAAACTTTTCCTTTTTCGTTATTTATTGTAAAGCCAAAGCAGCTGTTTCCTTAGATTCATTAAAAGTCATAGAAAAACCATCCCATCGTTTATCCCAAGCAGAAATAGAAACCCATCTTAAAAACCACTTTGATCGTGACCTTGTTGTTATTGGTGCTTCAACTGGTACGGATGCGCATACTGTGGGCATCGATGCCATTATGAATATGAAAGGATATGACGGTCATTTTGGTTTAGAAAGATACGCTGGCATTCGGGCTTTAAATTTGGGTTCACAAATTCCCAATGAAACATTAATTCAAACTGCGCGTGAAGAAAAAGCGGATGTGATTTTAGTCTCACAAACAGTAACCCAAAAAGATGTTCACTTAAAAAATTTAATTGAATTGGTTGAACTACTTGAAATTGAGAAACTTCGTAATCAGATTTTACTCATAGTCGGTGGAGCCCGAATTACGCATAGTCTGGCGAAAGAATTGGGTTATGATGCTGGCTTTGGGCCAGGAACATACGCAGAGGATGTCGCAACCTTCATTGTCCAAAACTTAAAAGTAGATAAATAAAACAAATAATAACACAAGTGCTCGTTTGTGTTATTATTTTTATCATAAAAAGGGTAAAATAGGTTTGAAGTGCATTTTATCTTGCTGCATTGCATCTTATCCATAAAATCTTGTGCAAGCACTTGAGTTGTATTAGACTGAAAATAGGAGGAATTCCTGATGTTAAAAATCATTTGGCATAAAAAAGATCTCGAATCTATTCAAAAACATTTTTATGATGAACATCAATTGGTTTTAACGACGGAGTCGGAAGATCTTCCTGAAGACCGGATTGCTTTAATTGTTGAAGAGAAACATTTTAACCTCGTCAAGGAAATTCTTGAGTCACTCGAGCATGAGAAAAAACAAGTGGTTTTACAAACTCAAGAAGGTTGGCTTCAAGTTTATGTTCAACACATCACTTACTTGGAATCATATGGAGAAGAGATTCATCTTCATTTCGAACATCAAGCAACCGAAATCGTCAAACAGCCTCTATATCAACTCGAGGAATTACTTAGGCCTTACTTATTTGTTCGAATTGGCAAATCTTATATCGTTAATTTAACGAAAATTAAGTATATTCGAACTGCACTCAACGCCAAGTTAAATTTAGAGCTTGTTTCAGGAGACAAACTATCCGTTTCACGTTCCTTCGTGAAATCGTTTAAAAATGCCTTAGGCATTCACAATAAGGAGGATTAAGATGAAACTATCAGGATGGATTAT
>JALNWO010000057.1 GCA_023230825.1 Acholeplasmataceae bacterium | reverse complement strand
GGTTTCTTACCATTATGAAGGAGGAATTGTTGAATATATTAACTTCCTTAATCAAGGAAAAGGGAAGGTTAATCAAGACATTATTTACATCGATAAAGAAGAAAATAACATTAGTTTAGAAATTGCGATGCAGTACAATGACTCATATACAACAAACATTTATTCATTCGCAAACTACATTCCTACACATGAAGGTGGAATGCATGAAGATGGCTTCAAATTGGCTTTATCACGCGTTATTTCAAAATATGGTAATGATAATAACCTCTTGAAAAAAGATGATAGCTTAATTGGTGAGGATACACGCGAAGGACTTACAGCTGTCATTTCATTAAAGCATCCAGATCCACAATTTGAAGGACAAACAAAAACAAAATTAGGCAACCCGGAAGTCCGTCAATTTGCAAGTCAAGTCATTGGTGAAGGCTTAGAGCGTTTCTTAGCTGAAAACCCACAAGATGCAAAAGCAATTGTTGAAAAAGCTCTCTTAGCATCTAGAGCCAGAATGGCTGCGAAAAAAGCACGTGAAGCGACTCGAAGAAAATCACCGCTTGATCAATTAGGTTTTGCTTCTAAGCTTGCGGATTGCCGTAGTAAAGACCCAACACTCTCAGAAATCTACATCGTGGAAGGGGACAGTGCGGGTGGATCTGCGAAGCAAGGTCGTGACTCTGAATTCCAAGCCATTCTTCCACTTCGTGGTAAAGTATTAAACGTTGAAAAAGCACGGATTGATAAAGTGTTATCAAACAAAGAAATTCTTTCAATGATCCAAGCGATTGGAACGGGAATTGTCGATGAGTTTGACATTAGCCAAGCTCGGTATCATAAGATCATTATTATGACGGATGCTGATACCGATGGGGGTCATATTCGAACCTTATTATTGACCTTCTTCTTCCGTTTTATGAAACCACTGATTGATTTAGGCTATATTTATATTGCTCAACCCCCTCTTTATAAAATCCAACAAGGACGACGAATCGAATACGTTTATAGCGATAAAGCACTCCAAGATTTACTTGAAGAAATGGGTGGAAAACCAACCATTCAACGCTATAAAGGTTTAGGGGAAATGAACCCTGATCAACTCTGGGAAACAACGATGAATCCAGAAACAAGAACATTACTTCAAGTGTCATTAAAAGATGCCATCGATGCCGATTTAGTCTTTACAATGTTGATGGGTGATGAGGTTGAACCAAGGAAAAACTTCATCCAAGAAAATGCGATTTACGCAGATAATATTGATACGTAGGAGGGAAAAATATGGAAGAAAAAGTAAAAGAATCTCAAGGATTCGTTAAAGAAATTAATCTTTCAACGGAGATGAAATCTTCGTTTCTTAACTACGCAATGAGTGTTATTGTCTCAAGAGCTTTACCCGATGTTCGTGATGGCCTTAAGCCTGTTCAAAGACGGATTTTATATGTGATGAATGATCTCAATATGACAGCGTCATCACAACATAAAAAATCTGCGCGAATTGTAGGGGAAGTCATGGGGAAATATCACCCACATGGTGACTCTAGTATTTATGATGCGATGGTTCGGATGGCTCAACCATTTAGTTACCGGATGCCTTTAGTTGATGGACATGGAAACTTTGGTTCTGTCGATGGTGATGGTGCTGCAGCGATGCGTTATACAGAAGCGAGAATGAGCCGACTTGCTGGCGAACTTGTTCGCGATATTGAAAAAAATACGGTTGATTTTGTCGACAACTACGATGCATCAGAACGTGAACCTAGTGTTTTACCATCTCGTTATCCAAATTTATTAGTAAACGGAGCGACTGGGATTGCGGTCGGAATGGCGACGAACATTCCCCCTCACAACTTAGGTGAAGTGATTGATGGGTTACTTGCTTATATCGAAGATAAAGATATTACGATTCCTGAAATAATGGAATACATTCAAGGACCAGACTTTCCTACAGGAGGTCAAATACTTGGAATTACTGGACTTCATTCGGCATATCATACGGGTAAAGGAATTATCGCTGTTCGGGCAACAACCGACATCGTAACCCAAAAAAATAAAACAAGTATTATTATTACTGAAATTCCTTATCAAGTTAATAAAACATCACTGATTGAACGCATTGCCGATATTGCAAAAAATAAAATTGTTGATGGCATCACTGATCTACGTGATGAATCAAACCGAAAAGGGATGCGTATTGTTATTGAGTTAAGAAGAGATGTTAATCCTCATGTGATGATTAACAACCTTTATAAATACACTCAACTCCAATCCTCATTTGGGATTAACAACATTGTTTTAGTCAATGGTCAACCAAAAATGCTCAATCTTAAAGAGATGTTAATGTATTATTTAGAACATCAACTTGAAGTTGTCCAACGACGGACCATTTATGATTTAGAGAAAGCGGAAGCACGTTCTCATATCTTAGCAGGTCTTTTAACGGCTTTAAATGATATTGATCATGCGATCGAACTCATTAAGAAAGCTCAAACTGGTGATGAAGCTCGAGAAGCTCTTATTGAAACATATGAATTATCAGACATTCAAGCAAAAGCCATCTTAGACATGCGCCTTCAACGTTTGACGGGACTAGAAATTCATAAAATTCAACAAGAAGCTGAAGAATTAGCAGTTAAAATTGAAGATTATCAAAATATTATTCAATCTGACGAAAGAAAACATGAAATTATTAAAACTGAACTGATAGAAATTAAAGAGAAATATCAAGAACCACGTCGTTCAGTTATTAATCTTCACGAAGATTTAAGTATTGAAAACGAAGATTTAATTCCAGTTGAAGATGTCATTGTCACAGTAACAAACAACGGTTACATCAAACGGATGCCAATCGATCAATACAAATCACAAAATCGTGGCGGTGTTGGGATGTCAGGCATCAAAGTCCATGAGGATGATTATGTTGAACACATTATGATGACATCAACACATGATTTCCATTTATTCTTCACGAATAAAGGACGGGTTTACAAAATCAAAGGCTACCAAATCCCTCAAGGATCAAGAACAGCGAAAGGCTTACCAATCGTCAATTTATTAGAATTTGATAAAGATGAAACATTGACAAGTTTCACCAACGTGAAAGATTTTACCGCAGAACAACAATTTTTAACATTCATTACGAAAAAAGGCATTGTTAAACGGACCAAAATTTCTGCATATCAAAATATTCGGACAAATGGTATTATTGCCATTCAACTCAGACCAGACGATGAACTTCTCAATGTTCGTTTAACCGATGGAACAAAAGATATTATTTTAGGGGCCTCCAACGGAAAAGCCATTCGCTTCGGAGAAACTGACGTTCGTGTCATGGGCCGTACCGCATCTGGCGTTATCGGAATGAGAATTGATGAAGATGAGGAAATCGTAGGCGCAACCATTATTACTGAAGAAGCGGAAGACATTTTAGTGATTACAGAAAAAGGATATGGTAAACGAACCGACATTTCTGAATACCGCCGTCAATTAAGAGGCGGTAAAGGTGTGAAAACACTCAACGTCACGGAAAAGAATGGTCGCTTATGTACCCTTAAAGCTGTAAGTGATGAAGACGATTTAATCGTTGTTACAGACAAAGGTGTTGTCATTCGAACTCATATCGACCAAATTTCGAAAACAAAACGAGCCACTCAAGGTGTGAAAATTATTCGCTTGAGACCTGATCACCATGTCGCAACCATCGCCGTCGTTCCAAAACAAGAAGATGATGAGGAAAATTTTGACGATGACCCAACATTCATTCAAGAAAGAATGGATATGAAAGAAGATATAAAAACTGTCGAGTCCGTTGAACTTGAAGCTGTTGAGGTTGAAGAAGAAGCGGATCCAACCATTCAAAAAGAATCGTTATTTGACGAAGAATAATTATATTAAATCATGATAATTTTAAAAAGGCTTTCATCGATAATGAAGGCCTTTTTATTTAGAAAAACAATTAAATCATTTAATAAATGTCACCGGAAAAAGAAAAATTCATGTATAATATAAAGAGACAGAAAAGGTGATTGCATGAAAAAACTTTCTTTAAAAAAACAATACTTTCTTTTTATTATTGCATATGTTGTTCTGAATATACTTAACACATATTTTTTAACTGTGCAATCGCTAAATCGCTATATAGAGCCATTTCGACATACTTTACTTGGAGAAATTAATCAAATTTTCGGCAACTTCGTCGTTCTCTTTCTCTTCGCAGTAATTTTCTTTTTAATTTATAGGAAAGCCCATCAGCGGATGGCTTCTTTAATTTACTTTACCCTTTTCTTGAATTTTGCCATCTTCGCACTAGGCATTTTTAATCTCTTTTATGGGGCAGCTTTATCTGCAGATGGTTTTGTGATGTTTAAAAATCCTACAGAGGGTTTAGCGAGTGGGGTCTTGATCGAAGTCTTCCTCGAGTTAATTACCTACTACCGAATTATTGTTTTCTTGCCAACCATCATTTTAACAGTTCTTTATTTTAGTTCTTCACGACGTGAGTTAAGTCAAATTACCTTTAAACTGCATTTGCATCGACTTCTTCTTAGCTTGTTAGGACTAGCCTCAATTGGACTTGTTTCAGTTAACTCTTATTACCGAATGTATGAAAAATCTGCACCAATTCAATCCACTACTTCGACTTATGCGATCCAAAACCTAGGTGTCTATCCTTATTATTTAGGGCAACTTTTCGGAATTGAGTTTGATGTGAACTACGAAAAGATTCTTGAAATCCAAAATGAAGCACGCTTGATTGCAGCGTATCAGGAATATAACCGTAACCAAACAACTTATATCAACCCGTTTGATCAAAAGACATATGGAAATCGTTTGTTAATCGATGATGCAGTTCCAGGATTGTACGTTGATCCAATGTTACTTGATACAAATGATTTAACCGGTATTTTTAAAGACAAAAACTTGGTTTTAATACATTTAGAATCATTTAATAATTTTTTACTTGACCTACCCGAGACAAACCAATACATGCCTTTTCTCAACGCATTGTTTAAAGAAAGTTTTGTTTTCAATAACTTCTTCACCAATGTAGGGATGGGTGTCAGTTCAGATGGTGAGTTAGCAGTCTTAACAGGAATTAACCCGACAGGGGATCAAACATTGTATTGGAAATATGATGAAGTCAAATATGAAATACCCTCCTTAGTTACCTATTTTAAAATGAAGGGTTCATATACAGAAGCGATTCACGGAGATTATAAACAATTTTATAACCGTGAAATTGTCTATCCAGACTTCTATCAGTTTGATCAGTTTTATGCCTTGGAGGAATTTATTGAAGATGGTTACGTTATTGAAGATGGCTATCTTTATGATTCAATAAACCAAAAAACACACCACTCCCCTTGGATTAGTGATTATCATTTAGCTGATTACATTTATCAATACGCGCAAACCCTTACAGATCCTTATTTTTTATTTCCCGTTACTATGATGGGTCATACACCATATGAATTTGACCCCTTTAATGAAGAGCGAGAACACGACTATGTTGATTTTCCTCAATATGGGAAAAAACTCAATCCAATTACGCTTCGTTATTTAAATTTTACTCGTTATTATGACGACATTGTTAAACGCCTCTTCATCGATGAGGATGGTCAAAACCGAACACTAAACAACACCATTTACATCTTTTATAGCGACCATGGATCAGGGCTAAAAAATGGAGATTTATCAATTCTTTATGGGCGTAATCTCTCCAGACTTGAAGAAAGACGGATGTTACAACAAGTGACAGCCTTCATTTATGCTCCTCATGAAACAGACATGGTCACACACGATGGCTACCCCATAAAAAAAGGCCAACTGGTTGGCGAACAAAACTTAGTTCGCTCCCAAATTGACCTATATCGAACGATTGTGGAGCTCTTCGCTCTTCCTGTCGGCAACGACATGTACTTTGGAACACATGGCTTGAGTAAGGAACCGACCTTCGCTGTTGATAACCGGTTAACGGATATAGTTTTAGACGACATGATTTTCTCAATGCGTAATTCGGCCCACATCTTTCCAAGTGATGCAGCAATTAATGAAGCGGATTATGCATACATCTTACGTTATAAACTATTAAGCGATTATTTACTGTCACAAGCAGATTTATTAAAGCAAATTAATCAAAAAATAAAATAGGTGCCCTTGGCACCTTTTTCATTAAAGGAAATATAAGACAATCGATAACCCACCGATCAATAAACAATAGAGCGAAAAGTAAAGCAAATTTTTCACTTTAATGAAGTGATACAAAACATGGATGGTAAAGAAACTAAAAATAAAACTCATCATGAAAGCCAAACTATAACCGACAATATGGATGGATTCACTTGCGTGATAAGCATTATAAAAGCCAACAATCATGACAGGAATTGAAATAAAAATATATGCTAAAAAAGAAAACTTAACAATCTTTTTTAACTCAATTTTTTGTGATAATCCACCACTTAGTGCCATCCCGCTTCGGGATATTCCGGGAACAAAGGCAAACATTTGAAAAGCACCAATCACGAGGGCATTTTTCCAAGAGAGTTCTTTTTTCCACTGAATATCGCGTATTTTATATATGTAAAACAATAACCCAGCAGTAATAATTAAAGCAAATCCGATAGTTAATAAATCATCTGGTAAATGGTTTTTGAAAAAGAAAGCGGCAATACCTAAAGGAATAATTGCAACTAAAAGTTTTAAAACATATTCAAAGTCTTGTTTAAAATTTTGTTCTCTCTTGATGACAAAACGATATGTTCCAACAAGTAATTGTTTTAAATCTTGTCGGAAAAAGATAACAAGTGCTAAAAAAGATCCTGTATTTGTAATCATCAAGAAAATAGAAAGATGTTCTAAATTTAATCCTAGAAGATGACTAAAAATAACGAGGTGGCCACTACTTGAGATAGGAAAGATTTCGGTAATACCTTGAATAATACCTAAAATAATATATTTAATAATTTCTAGCATACGATCACCAACTTCATTATAGCACAACTCATACTAAAAAAATGAAGGTAAAAAAATGATTTTTTTGGCTTGATACGGCTAAAAAGAGAAGAGATGTAAAAAAAAGTTAAAAAGCCTTTACATTTATCTAGGCAAACACTATAATAAGAATAACACGTAAGAAAGACATGTTATATCGAGGTTGTTTTTAGAGAAGACACGGGTGGTGAAAGTGTTGAACAAAGCGATGTAAATCTCCTTTCCTAGTGATGCTCATCCCATCCGTTTAATCCGCGTTAAGGACGCAAAGGGCTAGGTTATCCTAGAACTAAGGTGGCACCGCGCATATGCGTCCTTAGACAACTGTCTTTGGGCGTTTTTATTTAAAAAAGGAGGCGTTAATATGCTAGATTTAAAATTCGTAACTGAAAACATGGATGAAGTGATTGAAAATCTTGAACGTAGACAAGGAGATTTTTCGCACTTACGAAATCTCATCACTTTACAAGCTGTCAGAAAACAACTCATCTTAGATGTTGAAACTCGAAAAGCGAAACGAAACGAGCAATCGAAACAAATTGGTTTGTTTAAACGTGAACAAAAAGACACGACTGCTTTGCTTGCGGAAGTCCAAAACTTAGGGGATGAAATTAAAGCATTAGATGACAAGCTAAAAGAAGTTGAAACCGAAATCGAACACATTTTAGCGAATACGCCAAACTTAATTCACGAAACAGTGCCCGTTGGTCGTGATGACCAAGACAATTTGGAAGTTAAAGTCGTGGGAAAACCACGCGAATTTTCTTTCCCGATTAAAGATCACGTTGAACTTGGGGAAAAACTAGGCATTTTAGATTTTGAACGAGCAGCTAAATTAACAGGTGCTCGCTTTGTCGTTGATAAAGGACTTGGAGCCCGTCTTGAAAGAGCACTCATTCAATTTATGATGGATGTCCATAGTTTAGAGTACGGTTATGAAGAAATTATTCCACCATTTATTGTCAACGAAAAAAGTATGTTTTCAACCGGTCAATTTCCAAAGTTTAAAGCTGATAGCTTCCGTCTGGATTTAGATGGTCAAGAGTACTATTTAAACCCAACAGCTGAAGTTCCAACGATCAATTTACACCGTGATGAAATTTTAACAGGTGAACAATTACCAATTAATTACTGCAGCTTCACCACAGCATTTCGCTCTGAAGCTGGCTCTGCCGGTAAAGACACTAGAGGCATTTTACGACAACATCAATTCAATAAAGTAGAGCTTATTAAATTTACGAAACCAGAAGATTCATATGTGGAATTAGAGAAGATGTTAAGTCACTCTGAATCGATCTTAGAGAAACTTGAAATACCGTATCGTGTGGTCATTCTCTCAAGTGGCGATATTGGCTTTAGTATGGCAAAAACCTATGATATTGAAGTTTGGTTACCAGGTCAAAATCGTTATCGTGAAATTGGTTCAATATCGAATGCTGAAGACTATCAAGCTAGACGGGCAAACATCCGCTTTAAGCGAACCAAAGAAAGTAAGACAGAATACGTTCATACACTGAATGGATCAGGACTTGCGGTTGGTCGTACAATGATCGCTATTATGGAAAATTACCAGAATGAAGATGGCTCGATTACGATTCCTAAAGTACTCGTTCCTTATATGAAAACTGAAGTGATTAAATAACATAATTTCACACAAGAAAAACATTGACATCACATAGTGTTTTGTTATACTATAGGTACTTCATTTTTCTCTTCTTATCTTGCTCTATGATATAATAAGTGTGCCTATGCACACTTATTTGTTTATTAGGAGGCCAAATGAAAATATATTTTGTAGAAGACGAAAAAGATTTGGCAATTATCATTCAAAAATATTTAACACGAGAAGGATACGATGTGACCTTGTTTTTTGATGGAGAGTCTGCACTTGAACATATTTTAGACGATGTCGACCTATGGATCTTAGATATTATGCTAACTGGAGACGTCAGTGGTTACGATTTAATCAAAGCACTTAAGAAAAATAATTCAGATGCTTCAGTTATTTTTACCTCCGCAAGAGATCAAGACTTGGATAAGATTATGGGTCTTGAGTTAGGTAGTGATGATTATTTAGCTAAACCATATTCACCACGAGAACTCATCTTGCGAGTAAAAGCAGTCCTAAAAAGACATCAACGCCAACAAACAAATGACCTCATTCAATATGATCCATATCAAATTAATATTACAAAAAGAGAAATAGTCGCTCCAGAGGGAATGATTGAATTAACGAATAAAGAATTTGAACTTTTATTGTTTTTTATTAAACATCCAAACCGCGCTTTTTCTCGGGAAGAAATTTTAAGACATGTGTGGGGGCCCAATTATTTTGGCAGTGATCGTGTCGTTGATGACTTATTACGACGGTTAAGACATAAAATGAACCAATTAAAAATTGAAACCATTTATGGATTCGGGTATCGATTGTTATGAAAGAAAAAAGAAAAATGAAATTGTCGACACAAATCAATCTCATTTTTTTAGCTGTCACCATTTTAACAAGTATGGTGTTTTTGTTTGCGCT
>JALNWO010000056.1 GCA_023230825.1 Acholeplasmataceae bacterium | reverse complement strand
TAGTTTTTATAGCGCTGGTTAAAAAATTGGATGATATTGGTTAAATGGTCACCGATTCTTTCAAAATCTTTTATCGAGTCTAGGTTTCGTGACAGCCTTCTTGAATCTCTTGCAGATAAACCACGCTGGGCAATTTTAATCAAATAGTCATGAAGTTTTTGATCGTATGAATCTAAAATCATTTCGTGAGTAAAAGCTTCTTTAACTAATTCTGGTTGTTCAGAAAGACTGTAGACATGGGCAACATCCATATACTCTTTTATGGTATTCCCCATTGAAAGGACACCCTTTCTAACTAAAGCCAATGCCATCGTTGGTGATTCATCGATTAATTTTTCATCAAACATGTCTTCTGGAATGACACCGTTTGATTTGCCAGGTACAACTCGTTGGCTAAGTTTAATAATCGGTTTGATAAACGGAAAGATAATAATTGTCATCGTTGTTTTCTGAAATAAATGAGCGACAGCTAAAGTTAACATCGAATAGGGTGAGAAGAACGTTTTTTCCACCCAAGCAACAAGTTTTGTATAGGGCACTAAAATAGTAATGAAAAAGACAGCAGTTAAAAGGTTAAAGAAAAAATGAATGAACGAAGCTCGCTTCGCTTCTGGATTTCCGCCTAATGATGCGAGAAATGCTGTAATGGTTGTCCCAATACCTGACCCTAACAAAATAGGAATTGCTCCATTTAAAGAAATTGAATTAACTCCTTCTGCATTGAGTGCATACAGTTTCTGCAAGACACCAATTGCAGAGGATGAGGATTGGACAATTGCAGTAAAGATCGTTCCAAACGCCGTTCCATAAAACCAGTTAGTAGAAAAAATATGGAACATGTTTTGTGCCGCGTCAGTCTCAGCCAGTGGTCTAATTCCATCACTCATTGTATTTAAACCCACGAATAGCAGACCTAAACCTAAGAGGACACCACCATAGTGGTGGATAGAGCCTTTTTTAATAAAACTTAAAATAACGCCAACAACAACGAAAATAAAACCGTACTTAGCAATCGGTAATGCGATAATAAAAGCGGTTGCTGAGGTACCGATGTTCGCGCCTATAATAACTCCCACACTTTGCGGGAGTGTCATTAAACCTGCTCTTAAAAGACCAATCATTAAGGCTGTTGTTGCACTGGAAGATTGAATAAGCATTGTTAAAACAATCCCAACAAAAATACCCTTAAGGGGAGTGCTTGTCGCTTTTTCTATAATGAGTCTTAATTTACTACCCGCCGCTTGACGCAGTGAGTCACTCATTAAGTTGATTCCGAATAAGAAGAGGGCTAAGCCTCCAAAAACCCATAATAAATTGTCACCTAAATTAAATGCTTGATATATCATTATGTTTCTCCTTAAATCCATAAAAAAGAGTTATGGTGGTTAAAAACATCATAACTCTTTATGAATTTTACTTATCGTGGATTTTTAATGTTCGCTTGAGCAGCAGCTAAACGAGCAACTGGTACTCTAAACGGTGAACATGACACATAGTCAAGTCCAATTTGATGACAGAACTCAACTGAGAGTGGATCGCCACCATGTTCTCCACAAATTCCAAGTTTAAGATCAGGTCTTGCTTTTTTGCCTAGATCAACAGCCATTTCCATTAATTTACCAACACCATGAATGTCTACGTGAGCAAATGGATCGTTAACAAAAATGCGTTTGTCATAATAATCTTGTAAGAATTTACCCGCGTCATCACGGCTAAAGCCGAATGCCATTTGGGTTAAGTCGTTTGTACCAAAGCTGAAGAATTCTGCTTCTTTGGCGATTTCATCGGCTAAAATACAAGCGCGTGGAATTTCAATCATTGTTCCTACTGAATACTCAAGGTCAACACCTGATGCTTTAATAATTTCATCAGCCGTACGAACAACAACTTCTTTAATGTATGTTAATTCTCTAACTTCACCAACAAGTGGAATCATAATTTCTGGCATAACACTCATGCCTTGTTTATTGACTTCAATGGCAGCTTCAATGACTGCACGTGTTTGCATTTCGGCAATTTCAGGATACGTGATACTTAAACGAACACCACGATGTCCTAACATGGGGTTGCTTTCGTGAAGTTCATCAATTACGTTTGCTAATGCTTGTTCAGAAACATTTAATTCTTTTGCAATCACTTGAATGTCTTTAGCTTCCGTTGGTAAAAACTCATGAAGTGGTGGATCTAAATAGCGGACAGTGACTGGGAAGCCATTCATTTCTTTATATAATTCGATAAAGTCTGCTCTTTGCATTGGTAATAGCTTATCGAGCGCCTTGCGACGGTCTTCTTCGTTTTTAGCCATAATCATTTCGCGAACTGCGTTGATTCTGTCACCTTCAAAGAACATATGTTCAGTACGGCATAAACCAATCCCTTTAGCGCCAAATTCGTATGCGGATCTAGCATCTCTTGGGTTATCAGCGTTTGTCCGAACTTCCATTGCCGTATATTTTTCAGCCCAATCCATTAAGATTTTGAAATCTCCAGAAAGGGTTGCTTCGATAGTGTCAACTTTTTCACCATAAATTTTACCGGTTGTTCCATCTAAAGAAATCCAATCGCCTTCTTTAAAGATTTCACCGTTGGCTTCAAATTGTTTTAATGATTCTTGAACACGTAAAGAGCCAGCACCTGCAACACAGCAACGTCCCATACCGCGAGCAACAACAGCTGCGTGAGATGTCATACCACCGCGTGAAGTTAAAATACCAGCAGAAATAATCATCCCTTCAATGTCTTCAGGAGAGGTTTCTTGACGGACTAAAATAACTGGAAGTCCGTCTGCTTCGTGTAACGCTTTTGCGCGATCGGCAGTAAAGACAACACGGCCTGTAGCAGCACCTGGAGATGCGTTTAAGCCCGTTCCAATAATATGTGCTTTTTCTAATGCTTCAGGGTCAAATTGTGGGTGTAATAAAGAGTCTAATTGGCCTGGATCAACACGTAAAACAGCTTCTTTTTCAGTAATAACGCCTTCGTTTACTAAATCAATCGCAATTTTTAAAGCTGCTTGTGCTGTTCGTTTTCCACTTCTAGTTTGAAGTAAGTATAATTTACCACGTTCAATTGTGAACTCTAAGTCTTGCATGTCGCGATAGTGAGCTTCTAATTTGTTTGAGTAATCTAAAAATTCTTGATAAATTTCTGGATTTTTCGCTTTTAAGTCGCTAATTGGAAGCGGTGTGCGAATTCCAGCAACAACGTCTTCACCTTGAGCGTTGAATAAATATTCACCATAAAGTTCTTTTGTTCCATCAGATGGGTTACGGGTAAAGGCAACACCTGTACCAGAATCTTCACCCATGTTACCGAAGACCATGGCTTGAACGTTTACTGCTGTACCCCACTCATAAGGAATATGATGGAGACGACGATACGTATTCGCTCTTGGGTTATCCCAAGATCTAAAGACAGCTGTCACAGCGTCGATTAATTGTTCTTTTGGATTTTGAGGGAAAGCTTCACCTTTAAGTTCAAGGTATTTTGCTTTGTACTGATCAACTAATGTTTTAAAATCATCAGCTGTTAATTCATTATCCAATTCAACGTTACGAGCATGTTTCATGCCTTCAAGTAGTTTATCAAAATGAGCCTTCTCAATGTCCATCACAACATCGGCAAACATTTGGATGAAACGACGGTAGGAATCATACGCAAAATGCGGATTGTTCGTTAATCTGGCTAAACCTTCAACGGAAATGTCATTTAAACCTAAGTTTAAAATAGTGTCCATCATACCTGGCATGGATGCTCTCGCACCTGAACGAACAGATACTAAAAATGGATCATCTTTATCGCCAAATTTTTTACCAGCAATTTTTTCAGCTTCTGCCATTGCTTGTTCAATTTGAGCAATGATTTCTGGGGCAATTACTTTGCCGCGATTATAATAGTCAATACACGCTTCAGTAGTGACTGTAAATCCTTGGGGTACAGGTAAACCAATTTTAATCATTTCTGAAAGGTTTGCACCTTTACCGCCCAGAAGGTTTCTCATTGTTTGATCGCCTTCCGAAAATAAGTAAACATATTTTGTCATCTTATTGTCCTTTCTCTTTCATATATCTTCATTTCTTTTTTAAGAAACTTTTTTAACTAAGTCATAGAGCGCACTTTTCGCTCTTTTTTGATTAACAACTTGAGCAAACTCAAGGTGAACCATTTGGTTATTACGAACACCCACACAAACACCGTGGATTTCATCGTTTAGTAGTTCAATTGCATATGTTCCCATTCTTGAACCTAAAATTCTATCATCCGGACAAGGAGAACCGCCGCGTTGAATGTAACCGAGTACGGTTGCGCGTGAACTAAAGCCTGAGCGCTCGGTAATTTCATGTGCCAATTCATGAGGATCAAGTATTTTTTCAGTCACGACAACGATTGCGTGACGACGACCTTCATCTTTATATTTTTTAATCGTCTCAATCATTGCTTCGGTGTCAATTTGGTTTTCTGGAGTAATAATAAACTCAGCCCCACCACAAATACCGGCATAGACAGCTAAATCACCACTTTGACGTCCCATCACTTCGATGATACTCACTCTTTGATGAGATGAGGAAGTGTCTCTTAATTTGTCGATGGCATCGACAATTGTTTCCACAGCAGTATTAAAGCCAATCGTAAAATCAGTGCCAGCAACATCATTATCGATGGTCCCTGGGATACCGATAACTTTGACACCCATTTTGGCAAGATCCATCCCGCCTTTATATGTACCATCGCCACCAATCACAATGAGGGCATCGATTCCTCTTTGCTTTAAATTTTGAACTGCAACCTCGCGAACTTTCAGCTGGGTAAATTCGGGTAATCTCGAAGTTCCTAAGAAAGTACCGCCTTTACTTAAAAAGCCCGAAACACTTTGATGAGTTAAAAGAATCATATCATCTTCAACAAGCCCTTTGTAGCCATCTCTTATGCCATAAATCTCGTGTCCGTATAAGTTTCCAGCACGAACAATTGCGCGGATGACCGCATTCATTCCTGGCGCGTCGCCGCCTGATGTTAAACAGGCAATTTTCATCGGTGACTCTCCTTCCTCAAAAAAATCGAACTCCTAAAATATTATATCATAATCTATCCAAGATTTAAAAGAAAATCCTTCTGTTTTGTAAAATATGGTAGTGGATTTATTTTTCCTTTTTCATAAGTTTATGATAAAATATATTTGTTGAAAATAAAAAGAAAATGGTGATGACATGAAAAATTTAAAAGGTGCAGCGTTACTTGGCCAATCAGGTGGCCCAACAAGTGTGATTAACTCCAGTGCTGCTGGTGTTTTTTTAGAGGCTCTTCGTCAAGAGAACATTACCGCTGTTTATGGAGCAGCTCATGGTATTAAAGGTGTCTTGAATGAAGAATTTTATGATATGAGTCTTGAAGATCTCGATGAGTTGAAACGGCTTAAAAACACACCCGCATCAATGATTGGAAGTGTTCGTTATAAACTGGC
Organism: Acholeplasmataceae bacterium; assembly: GCA_023230825.1. Classification (GTDB taxonomy): domain Bacteria; phylum Bacillota_I; class Bacilli_A; order Acholeplasmatales; family Acholeplasmataceae; genus Mariniplasma. Next base: position 4,123 of record JALNWO010000056.1, on the reverse strand, counting down.
TGATCCTAAAAAAGATGATACTGATTATCAAAGATTATTAGAAGTGTTCAAAAAATACAATATTCGCTTCTTCTTTTATAATGGTGGAAATGATTCAATGGATACGTGCAATAAGATTTCCAAGTATTTTAAAAAAGCAGGTTATGATTGCAATATTATTGGAATCCCAAAAACAATCGATAATGATCTATTTGTAACAGATCACTCGCCTGGTTACGGAAGTGCAGCTAAATATGTCGCGACAACTTTTATGGAATTATATTTAGACGCGACTGTTTACGATATTCCTCAAATTACTGTTGTTGAAGTCATGGGGAGAAATGCTGGGTGGTTAACTGCTGCTTCTTATTTAGCAACCCAAAAAGGATTAGGACCCGATCTTATTTATTTACCAGAAATTCCTTTTGTTTTAGAAGATTTCTTTGAAGATATTGAAAATGTTCTCAAGACTAAAAATAAAGTCTTAATAGCTGTCTCTGAAGGCATAAAAAATGTCGATGGTCAGTATGTTGCAGAAACATTACAACCACTAAAGGTAGATGCTTTTGGTCATGCACAATTGGGCGGTATCGCCACTGTCTTGGCAGATGAAATTGCCAACCGAATTGATACTAAGGTCCGGGCAATCGAGTTTAGTTTACTACAACGTTCAGCAGCTCATTTAGCATCAAAAGTAGACGTTGAGGAAGCCTTCAAGGCTGGTCAAAGAGCGGTTCGTGCTGCGGTTAACGGAACAAGTGGCCGGATGGTAGGCTTCGAAAGAGTCTCCTCTAACCCTTATAAGATTAAGTATAAAATGATTCCTTTAAGACAAGTTGCAAATGCTGAACAAAAAGTTCCCCTTGAGTGGATTAAACCACGCGGTCAAGGATTAACACAAGACTTTGTTGATTATGCGCTTCCACTCATTCAAGGAGACTCAAAAGCAGCGTTGGTTGATGGTTTACCACGCTTTGCTCAACTAAAGAAAATAAGAGTTCCAAAAAAATAATTTAACAAAAGAAAAAGGACAAAAATTTTGTCCTTTTTTTATTGCTTTAAAGTTTAAGGTAACTGATCAAGTGCATCAGCAATTGATGTTCTCAAGAGACGAACACGTAAGCCTCCATCAAGTTCATAGTAACTGTCTGGATCTGGAGCACCAATGAGATCGTATAAATTGTTTGCTGGGTCAACGACATCTGCTATCAAGTAATAAACGATTACATTTGGTCCATGAGTGGTTGCTTCAACGAGTGTTTCGATGTTTGCTGGTGTTAATGTTTTTAAGTTTGGAACGTTAATGTTACCTTGAACATCTTCGATTGTCCCGATGTTAAGGACATCCATTGTAACTAATATGTGACTAATTTCCTCAACTTTCAGATCTTTTGCAGAGCCTGGCACGTATGCTTCTGCTGGTACAGATACGGCAAGAATAACGGATTCAGATAAGAGACGGTGAACAATTGTTGATTGATATTTATCATCGATTGGATCGACTGCTAATCCTAAATAATGGAGTTCTTGAATTTGTGCTTTTGTAGGATTATCAAATTCAACGTCATCTAATTCATCGATATCCATGATGACCATCGCCTCAATTAAAGCGCTAATTTCATCAGTTTCTAAATCTTTGACAGATCCGACCATATACGCACCATCAGGAATATCAAGTGTTTGAATGATGGAGTCAGATAAGAGGCGATGAATAATGGTTGATTGATACTTATCTTCAACAGGATCAACTGCTAAACCTAAGTAGTGAAGTTCTTGAACTTGAACTCTTGTTGGATTCACAAACTCAACATCATCTAAATCAACGATGTTCATCACGTTCATCGCATCAATGACTGCGCTAATTTCATCGACTTCTAAGTCTTTGAGGGAACCAGGCATATAAGCTGCGGCTGGCACATCAAGTGCTTGAATCATTGAATCTGAGAGTAAGCGGTGAATAATGGTTGATTGATACTTATCATCGACTGGATCGATCGCTAATCCTAAGTAGTGAAGTTCTTGAATTTGAGTGTTGGTTGGGTTATCGAACTCAAGATCATCTAAATCATTAATGTTCATCACTGTCATCGCATCAATTAAAGCGCTGATTTCGTCCACTTCTAAATCCTTGATAGATCCCACCATGTAAGCATCGTCTGGAACATCTAATGTTTGAATGATTGAATCTGAGAGTAAGCGGTGAATAATCGTTGATTGATATTTATCATCGATTGGATCGATTGCCAATCCTAAATAGTGGAGTGCTTGAACTTGAGCTTTCGTAGGATTATCAAATTCAACATTGTCGAGTTCGTTAATGCCCATGACATCCATCGCGTCAATTAATGCGCTGATTTCATCCACTTCTAAATCTTTAACGGATCCTGCCATATAAGCGTCATCCGGAATATCTAATGTCTGAATAATGGAATCAGATAAGAGACGGTGAATGATCGTTGACTGATATTTATCATCAACGGGATCGATTGCTAAACCTAAATAATGGAGTGCTTGAACTTGAGCAGTTGTTGGGTTATCAAATTCGACGTTGTCGAGTTCATTAATCCCCATGACATCCATTGCTTCAATTAATGCACTAATTTCATCCACTTCGAGGTCTAAATTCATTGAACCAGGCATATAAGCCGCATCAGGGATATCAAGTGCTTGGATGATTGAATCTGATAATAAACGGTGAATAATCGTTGATTGATATTTGTCATCGATTGGATCGATTGCTAATCCTAAATAGTGGAGTTCTTGTACTTGAGCAGTGGTTGGGTTATCAAATTCGACGTTGTCAAGTTCATTAATACCCATGACATCCATTGCTTCAATTAAAGCACTAATCTCATCCACTTCAAGATCTAAATTCATTGAACCTGGCATATATGCTGCATCAGGAATATCTAATGTTTGAATAATGGCGTCTGATAATAAACGGTGAATAATCGTTGACTGATATTTTTCATCAATGGGATCGATTGCTAAACCTAAGTAGTGAAGTTGTTGTACTTGTGCTGTTGTAGGATTATCAATAGTGATAACATCTAAGGTGACGAGTCCCATCACATCCATCGCTTCTACTAAAGCATACATTTCATCAACTTTAATGTCTGAACCTGGAGCTTCAGGGTCGTAGTTGGCATCCACGCCTACTTCTGCTAATGAAGCATCTGTTTCTAAACCTTGATCAATAATGTTTTCAGAAACAAGACGATAGACCATGAGAGAATTCAAGTCAAGCAAGTCTTCAAGTTTGGCAGGAGTTAAGACAGTAGCATCCACTAAATCGAGTTGATCAATAGGGATGTCTAAAATGGCAATCGCATCAAGCATTGCTTTAATTTCTGTTCGTTTAATATCGAGTTTTTGGCTGGTATCAACATCCACTTCACTATCATCTTCATAGACGAGGCTGTGGATTGATAAACCACTATCAATAATAGCCTCAGATGTAATTCGATCGATGAGTCGTGAATCTAAAAGATGAATGTCTTGGAGTTTTTGATTGGTAATTGTGTTAACATCAACAGGCATTAAATCGCCTAAGAAGACCGTATCGTCTTGATCACTTAAAATCATTAATGTATCAACGAGTTTATATAACTCATCGCGAGTCATTCGGTGAATATGATTTTCATATGCTTTTGTTGGGGTTGTTGTTAAGTTATCTTCAACACCATCACTAATGACTTGATCAAGGGTTCTAACGTCTAAGTCTAGTAACTCAGTAAACTCTGCAATCGTCATTGTATTAATATCGATTTGATTTGGATCGGTCACACCTAAAACCTTAAAGGCATTGATTAACCCTTTAATTTCTGTTTTCTTAATCATGCCGATATAATCACCATCGATTTCAAGTGCATCGTTTGGTAAGTTTAAGTTTGCATCATTTTTCAACATTAAGTCAATTGTGACATAAAGGTAAGTAGATGTTAAAAGTTGATCTTCTTCTGCTTCAGTTAAATCAACCAATGCGTCCATATCAACATCAACTTGATCGAAATCTTCGATTCCTAATAAGTGGAGACCGTAAAGAAGGTCGTAAAGTTCTTGAGGGATAAGACGATCGCGGCCATCTACATGGACAACACTTGAAGCTGGCATGACAAAGTCAACTGGATCAAAGCGACCATTC
>JALNWO010000055.1 GCA_023230825.1 Acholeplasmataceae bacterium | reverse complement strand
GAGAGCCTCACACAACTTACGGTATAAAAAATCGCCGTCGGTTGTTCCTTGCACAGCAAAAATAATATGAAAAAATGTATATTAGCAAATAAGAAAAGTAAATAGTCCGATTAATAGGGGGCCAGACCATTAGGAAAACAACCACAAAATATTATTAATAATATTACACTCAATAAATTATTCATAATGGTCAATTTTCAAAGGTTTCCCCGCCACCACAGTATCGTGTGGTAAGTATCCTGGCTGCTCACCGCATCGCTTAGATTGAGCAAGCGACTGGGTTTTTTAATATTTTGAACGGAAAGTTTCATAATTCTATGCGGCTAAAGGTATTCAATTTTTTCCATCAACACTTCTGTAACAGTACCATATCATCATTCCAAATGCACAAAAAAAAGAAAAAAGCACAGTTAAAAAAACCATGCCTTTTTGAACTTTTAGTCCCCGATTATGTTATTTCGTTGACTTTCAGGTTTTTTTTTGTGGAGCTGGAGGGAGTACAACGATAAAACCCCGTTCAATCTATTGAAACATGAACACTCAATAATTCTACTGATTTACAGCGATTTGAGCTTATAGTGTTAACAACTTGTTGTTAATTGATTGATTTAGATTGCATTTTTGTGTGCAATTATTCGCAAAAATGAACACGGTTTTGTATTTTTGTGTAGTTCAATATTAAATCAATCAAAATGGCAAGCGTATCATTTTCTTATCGTTCAAAAAAAACTACTACATTCTTAGAAGTAAGGTTATCATATCGAATAGCTGGAAACCCAAACCCAATAAATTATTATACTCGTTCTGAAATTAAAGTTTCAAAAGAGTTTTGGAACGAATACAGAAAGAACACGAAGTTTAAGGACGTGGATAAAATCGACCGTAAAAAAGAGATTGACGACGATAGCCACGACTTAAGGAAGCACATACTTAACGAATTTGACAAAACGAACTTGAACCAAATAAATAAAGATTGGTTTAAAAAGATTGTTTACGAATACTACAACCCACCAGAAGAATCAGAGGACGAATCAGAGGACGAATTACCCACCAATCTAATTGAATACATAGATTTTTATTTAGAGTACAGGAAACACGAAATAAAACCAAGTTCAATAAAGAAATACAACGTTATCAAACATAAGTTGAAGCGTATGCAGGAGAGCCGTAAAAAACCAATCTTAATTGCAGAGATAGACGAAAGCTTTAAAAATGAGTTTATAAAATATCAAAAAAGTAACGGTTATGCACAGAACACCATACAAAGAGAATTGGTATTTGTGAAAACCTTTTGTAAACACGCTCGATATTTAGGGCTTGAAACAAGTCCACAACTGGACGGATTGAGATTGGATAAAGCAAAAGCCGAAAAAATATATCTAACTATTGAGGAACTGGAGATCATAGAAAAACAAATCTTTGAGAACGATTACTTAGACAACGCTCGTGATTGGTTAATCATTAGTTGCTATACAGGTCAAAGAGTATCGGATTTTTTACGTTTCACTTCTGAAATGATTCGTATTGAGGACGGCAAAAGCTTTTTAGAGTTTACGCAAAGGAAAACGGGCAAGGTTATGACAGTGCCACTTCATCCGAAAGTATTACAGATACTTAAAAAGCGAAATGGAGCGTTTCCAAGACGAATAAGCGACCAGCGATATAATGAGTACATAAAAGAAGTATGCAAGCTTGTAGGGCTTGACCAACCAACGCAAGGCGGTAAACAGGAAGTAACTAAACACGGTATAAGGAAAGTATCAGGAATTTATCCTAAATGGCAGCTTGTAACCTCACACATTGGCAGGCGTTCATTTGCCACTAATTTTTACGGCAAAATACCAACCACTTATTTAATTTACATTACTGGACACAGTAGTGAAGCAATGTTTTTAAACTACATAGGCAAAAGCAACAAGGATTTAGCAATTGAGATAAGCAACTATTTCTAAAAGATAATGTTATGAGCAGAGATTTTAAAGAAAAAATAAGAGAGGTTTTTCAGGAAGTGAAAAAAGAAGATTTTGAGCAAAAAGTAAAAGAGTTTAATGATTTGAAAAACAAAAAATCAAACCCTTATTCTATTGCTTTAGGAACTGCTAATTTTGAAGCGTACAAATCTGAATACTTAAACAGGGTGAATTCACCTTATTCAGATAAAAAAGCAATTATTCAAAGCTTAAAAAACAAAACAAGGAAACTATTAGAAAAGAGAGGAGATATTTATAATCAAACCCGTTTAGGTTATGAGAATACTATTTTTTTAGTAGATCCATTTGATAGGTATCTTTATTACACTAAAAAACATGAGGTTATTGAATTGATGAAGTTTGAAGAATATTTAATTGAGCAGGAGAATAATAAAATCGAAACCGACAAACTTGATGAGACTAAAAAAGAAAATGATAAGCCTGATAAGATTAAAAAAGAATTGCACCATTTTTTTAATCAAATTGACAATGAAAGGAAGTTAGATTTTTTGAATGAATTGAAAGAGTTATTTCCTACTGAAATAGGTCTAAGCATAAGGGCAATTATAGAAATATTAAAAGAGAATAATATGTTAATCATAGGTACAAGGGAGTTTAAAGCTTTCTTCAAAGAGCTGAAAGATTTTTTTGATAGAAATATTGGTAGTTATCAGTCAATAAATGATGAAATTCCAGATGATATTATTAAAGAAACAATTTTATTAAAACTCAAACCTTTGATTGATAAATACAAACAAAGCTAATTAAACTTGAAGAACTTGTCTGTACTTGTATTACCTTGTATACAAGCATAAACAACTGATATTCATTACTTTAGGTTAAATTATTTCAAATCTTTGCAGTATTAATTTTAATATTTCAAAGATGAAAAATTCAATTTTACTTCAAAATGTAAGCCCCGAAGCATTAACGGAGCTAATCAAAGAGAGTGTTAAAAGTCAATTAGACGACTTTAAAAAAGACTTGCAAACTCACAACCCCGATGAGTTGTTGACCCGTGAGGAGGTTTTAGATCTTCTACAAATTAACAGCGTAACGCTTTGGCATTGGACAAACAAAGGAAAAGTTACCGCTTACGGAATTGGCAATCGCAGATACTACAAGAGAGCGGAGTTAATCGATGCGTTAAAACCCTTAAAAAAATAAGGCTATGAGAAATAATAATTCAGATAGCCTTAACAATGCTTTTAACGGAAGCGGTAATGGCAAAGGTACTAAAATAATCGGACAAGAGCGCAAGACATTTCAAGCGTTTTACAGCCAACCAAAAACGATGTTAATGGTTTCGGTTGAAACGGGTATTGAAAGGGCGAATATTTGCAGATATGTGGCTAAATGGGAAAGGGAAAACCGTATTAGTGTAGTAAGGAAAGGTATTTGCCCAATTACAAAACACCGAGCTGGTTTTTACACTACAAACCCCGAATTATTTCCGGCTATTGTTGAACACTCAAATACTGTTAGCCATGATGAATGCGCGTGAGTTTGTAGATGACTGGAGAAAGGAGTTCATACAAAGAATTAGAACTGAATCGAAGAGCAGGAAGCAAATATTTAATTATAACGATGCTTTGAAATTATCGAGCGAAAGACGCACCGAATTAGATGATTTGATGATTGCCTATGTTCAATTTATTAACTCAAATCCGTTAAAAGAAAACGATTATTTCAAGTATGTAAATGCTTACATACAACACGGCAAACGATTGGATGAAAAGTATTTTAGGCATGATAAAAATAAGCTGCATGAATATTACAAAAAACATGATAACAGCAAAGTAGCAAGCTACAACCCATTTAATAAACAGAAGTATGAAGAATATGTTTTGTTTATGATGATGAAGCTTACAGGTTTATACGAGCCTAAATATGATAAGATGTTTAACGTCAAGAAAGATGAAAGCCGAGAGTATAACCCAATTACATTAATTCCAAGCGTACTAAGGCAGTATTTGCCATTTCAGATAAAAGAATATGATATTGCGCAGGCGTACCCTACTTTTTTGTTTCTTAATCTTAATATAAAGCCGTTTGATGTTTACAGCCAAATTGACAAGCGGTCTTTTAATATGTTACTTAATATGCACCACGAGGTTAAAAACGCAACAATCGAAGCCGTACGCAGTAAATTAGAACCTATCTATAAGGAGCGGGTTAATGAAGTAATAACCGATGAGCGATTTTATAATAAAGGGCAAATGTTCAGGGATTTGGCGAAATATGAAGCTGAATACATTCAGAAATTTGTAAAAGCCAACAATCCTAAATATTACGTTCGTCTTCACGATGGAGTAGTAACATTGGCAGATGCGGAATGTGAAAAATTGGAATTTGGTATTGTGAAATTCAAAGTAAAGGAGTTTGCCCGGCCAGAGCAATTAAGCAATATCGTTAACTTTTATTCATTGGATTTTGAAGGCAATGTTAAAACCACGCCAGTCAGTTATTACAAGTTTTTCGAGCAAGAGAAGTTTGTGAGAGTTACTCGTGAGGGATATGACCAAATAACGATTGTGAAGAACGACAATAAGATATTAACACCGATTAATCATAAAACCGATTTAGTACCTTATCTAAAAGAGAACATTAACGAGGTCAAGCGTGAAGCCGTAGAAAATAGGATTGCAAGGGATGCGACAAACGTTATTCAGCAAGGTTTACAGCTACTTACACCCATTCCATTAGAATACCATAGAGATACTAAAACAACGGTAGATTTGCCATTTAAAAACGGTATTGTAAGGATTACAGCCGAAAGCATGGAGTTAATTCCTTATGATGAAATAGACGGATTTTTTCCTAAGCATTCGACCCAACAGCATGAAATTAGTTTTGTGGATGTTGATGAGGAACAAAGTGATTTTACACGCTTTTTAATAATGGCGTGTGCTGGAAAAGAAAATCAAGAAGATTTTACCCAGGAGGATAAAAATATCATCAAGGCATTTTTTACAATGTTCGGTTACTTATTAACAAACTATAAAGACCCAGCATTTTCGCCAGCGATAATATTATCAGATGAGGGAGCAGATGGCGAGAACAGAAATGGAGGACGTGGTAAAAGCTTACTTCAAAGGGCTTTAACTTATTTCAGACCAACAATTGAAAAGGGCGGTAATGCTTATGATCCAAATTATACTCATGTTCACGCAGATTTAAAGCTGGAGCATGATATTTATATCATTGATGATGTACCAATGAATTTTAATTACAACGCCTTATACACGCACATAACAGGCTCAATTGATGCGCAGCGCAAAGGCGTAACAGCTGAAACTATTCCATTTGAATACGCACCAAAGTTTGTGATTTCTACTAATTGGGCGGTTAGGTATGATGAAAATGCAACGTCAACCAATAGGCGATTTATCGAATATAAATTCAGCAACTTTTGGAATATCGAAAATACACCGGTTCAATATTTTGGCAAATCATTCTTTGCTGATTGGAATGATGAGGAGTGGAATAGGTTCTTTAATTTCGGGTTCTTTTGTATTCAGAAATATCTAAAGCATGGTTTAAAGACGATTAAGTACGATAAGAGGGAGGATAATTTTAAAGCCTACTATTATAACGATGCAATGCTGGAAGAAGCAGAGCGGATATTTGATTTGTTGGGTGGATGTGATTTTACAGTAACTGATTTTTTAAATGAACACAAGATGAATCAATTGTACTGTTACAAACCAGAGTTCAATGTAAGGAATGCAAAAAAATACATTGATGCCTTTATTGAATTTAAAGAATTAAAGTTTCGATATGATAAAAAGTGGCGAAAATGGGTTTGCGACGGTTTATCCGTCACCAGAGACACATAGGTGACACATAGGGAGACGGATTAAGTAGTTGATAATCAGGACGGTGACACTTGTGACACATAAAACAATATTAACGCACGCAAGAAAAAAATATTTTAAGCATAAGTACTAAATAACTTTTAAAAATATATTTATGTATTGGGTTTTATCCGTCACAAGTGTCACTCTATTGATAGTCAGATAGTTAGAAGAGTTTTATCCGTCACCTATCCGTCACCTATCCGTCACCAGAGACAGATAGAAAAAAAAAGGATAGCATGGTTATAAAGGTGGCAAAACATTTACCGAAGATACAGCTGATAAAAACCATGAAATTGTTGAATTCTTGTTTAATAAAATAACTTATAAATGACTGATAATAACATTGATATAACCTATATTTGAAGTAATGATATAAAATTTAAAATAATGAGTACAAAAACATTAAAAGTGGCAAAAGCAAAAAAAGAAGAGCGTATTGTATTGAGTGTTAACAATTTAGCAATTGAAACACAAACAAGGGAAGCCGAAAATATTGCAGATGGAATAAACTGGGCTGTAAAAATGGTATCTGAATTTCTGAAAAGAGAATTAACACCGGATGAGGTGGAAGCTTTATTTGAGAACCATAACAAGTTTATAGATGCTGAAATAATGAAAGATGCGCAATTTCCAAAAGCCGAGGTTAGTTTTAATTTAATGGCGCAGGGTATCGACCCCACAATTTATACTTCATTGTGTGGTATTTGCAAAAAGAATTTCATTAAACTGGATTCTGTAAAATTGCAGGATGGACAGGCAGTCGTACTTTATGATGTAATTATTGAAAGACATACAAGCTACATTCAAACAGAACTGCAGCGTGAAGCCTATGAGATAGCAGAGAAGTTACTTCCATTGGTTACAAGGCTTAAGGAATTGAATATTGCAGGCGAAGCATACATAAACGATGCTTTGAAAGTTATCGGTGCTGATGGTTACGATAACTATGAAATAAGAAAAGAATATATTCACGGATTAAAAATGAGAAGATGAGCGAGCGATTAGAAAGATTAAGAGCGTTGTTGAGCCGGCTGAAAAAACCGAAAAAAATTAATTTGTTTCTGAAAACAGAGAATGATGGCATGTATAGAATAGAAGATAATTTTATCACACCCATAACAGATCAGGAGCTGGCAGAAAGCGATGAACTAAAAATTTTCGTGTCTTTTCCAACAGTTGATGAATATTTGGAGTTTACAGATAGAAGATTAAATTTAAATTAAATGGCAGTAGGTAAAAAGGGATTCCAACCGGGGAATACTTATGGTCGAGGTCGGCCAAAAGGCAGCAAAAACAAAAGCAGCGAAAGCATACGAAAAGCTTTTTTGAATTTCGTAAATGATAATATTGATAGCTTACAAAGCTCATTCGATGCACTTGAACCAAAGGAGCGGTTCAAGGTGCTGATTGAAATTAGCAAGTTTATACTTCCAACGCTAAAAAGTGTGGATTACAGTTCAACAGTTGATAACTTGTCAGATGAAGATTTTGAAAGATTGTTGACTGAAATTAAGCAGGAATACAAGTTAAACTAACATTGAAATAACTATTTTTGTATCTTTGATTACTCAATGAATTAATATTTAATTTCTTAAGTCCGTTAAACAAACGGATGATTAACGCTTCATGATCTAATTGTGGAGCGTTTTTTTTATTTCTAATAAATTGAGTAAATTAGCAACATTGAATGGTAAGAACATTTGATATTGAACAAAACAATTGAGGGTATTTTTATACCCTCTTTGTGATTAAAAAAGACCTTTTAAAGTTCCTATGTGTGCATTTCGTGTTCATTTATACATCAAGCAAAAACATAAATAACTGATTATTAGACGCTGTATGTGGAGCTGGAGGGATTCGAACCCTCGTCCAAACAAGCGACGTATGTGCTTTCTACATGCTTAGTTTATTATTGATTTTCGATTGTTGTCCGAGAACAAACACCCTAACAACAACTTAGTTCCTTTAGATTTCGATAAGACTCCGGAACACCGTCTTGTCTATCCTCACATTCCTGTGCCTCTGAACCAAACGCCGTAAGGAAAGGCTTTTGAGAGACATTCAGCTTCCCTGCTTTGCAGGGATTCGCCAAGACTTACTGTGATTCAGTCTATTAGGCAGCTAAAGCGTAGTTATTGTTGCCAGTTATAAGTTGAAGTGCCTGATTAACGTGGGTACACAACGTGCCACGGCATGCTTACTCCATCCATCGACCTTGCTGTCAAAACCGGTCAGCCCCATTATTTCAAAGAATTTCCCGTATGTTACGGGGCTGCAAAGATACAATTTTCATACCAAAAAGTTGCGGAATTAGTCATTAAAAAATATGGGTATGTAGCACCATTTCAGAAATTTGTTCAGCCGATAAATCCTAATTCCTGAAATCGTTCAAATTCCTTTGGTATAAAAACTTGCAACAAATACTTTTCATTATGATTAAGAATAATTATCGAAATTGTAATTCAGGTTAAATTTTGATTAAATAATTTGCGTAAAAACTTCTTATCACTTATTTTCTTAATTTTGACCTGAAATTATTAACAAACTCAACAGAATCAGGATTAATACATTAACTTTAATTTTTAATACATGGAAAAATGTTATCCTAAGTCCAATCCAATGAAAAGCTCATTTGGTCGGCACAAGTGTTGGGACAGATTTTTACTGTTACTCACCTTAATTTTTATGACGGGGCAATTTACGTTTGCCCGATCTGTATTCCAAACGAATTATGGCAGCTCTGATGCCGTATCCTAGAATCATGTTGTTTCTGACAACCTGAATGCTTATTGGAATCAATCAGACACACAAACTGTGACTGATTTCTCAGTGAGCGGTATTTTTGACAATGTTTTTGCATTAGTTGATTGCGGTCAGATTTACTTCTCGGAATATATAGAAGGCAGTAGCAACAACAAAGCCGTTGAAATCTACAACCCTACCGGGAGTGAAATTATCTTAACCGACTTTGCACAAGTTAAAGTTTATTCCAATGGATCCAGTTCTCCATCCAGTACAATCAATTTGACCGGAACGATTGCTCCTTATGGAGTTTTTGTGCTAGCTAATACATCAGCCAATGAGGATATCAAAGCCGCTGCTGATCAACTTAGCGGGGCATTGACGCATAATGGAGATGATGCATTGGAATTAGTTTATGACGGTGTCACCATGGATGTATTTGGAGAAATCGGATTTGATCCTGGTACAGCTTGGGGTTCAGGCGATACCTCAACCGCTGATCATACTCTTCGAAGAAAAGTATCTATTAAAAAAGGTGATGAGAATGGTTCAGATGCTTTCGACCCGAGTATAGAATGGGACTTTTATCCTATAAATACTTCTGATGGTTTAGGTTCGCATACATCAGATTGTCAATCTGCTACTGAGCCTTGTCCAGAATTGCTTGAAGTTCCTGCGAATGTGTCTTTCGAAGACAGCGTTTGTGAGGAAGGTTGTGAAATTAGCGGCGGTGTGATTTACGCCCCAGGCGAAACTGCGCCTGAAGGTGCGCATATTGAATATTCAATCGATGGCGGCACCACTTGGAGTTCAACGCTTCCGGTTTACAATCTGACCGAATCGATGACCATCATCACACGTTTTGTTTGTAATTCGGATGCAAGCGTAGTAAGCCCTTCCTCCGAAGCTGTAACCACTACGCCGGATGTATGCGAAACTCCTGAAACAATTCCGGAGATTACAATCACGAATAATATCTGTCCTTCTACAGACGGAAGTATCACTGCCAACGAATCCGAAGATGGCTACACCTTAGAATGGGCAACCAATCCGTCAGGACCATGGACAACTTCCGCTCCTGCTTATACGCAAACGGCTATGACTGTTTATGCGAGATATGTAAATGAAAACGGTTGTGCCGGCGAGATGGCAAGTGAAATGACTTCGCCCGATAATTGTGCTGTAACCGGAGATGCTTGCTTCG
>JALNWO010000054.1 GCA_023230825.1 Acholeplasmataceae bacterium | reverse complement strand
GGTGAATTAGCACAAGCAATCGACAAAGCCTTCGGTTCATTCGATGCCTTTAAGGAACTTTTCCAAAAAGCTGCAGCAACCCGCTTCGGTAGTGGGTGGGCTTGGCTCATTGTTACACCCGAAGGACTTAAAGTAACATCCACACCAAATCAAGACACACCGCTTGATTTAGGTACACCAATTGTTGGTTTAGACGTTTGGGAACATGCGTATTACTTAAACTATCAAAACCGTCGTCCTGATTACATCTCCGCTTTCTTCCAAATTATTAATTGGGATAAAGTGGCAGAATTATACGCCAACGCAAAATAAGATAATAAATTAAGGCGCATTTAAATAAACAGGACAAATCTCATCGAAATATATATTAAAAAAGGCAGATATATGATGAAAATCATAAATTTGCTTTTTTTTACGCCTATCTGCTGTCTAAAGTTTTCCAAATTCTCTAAGGATCTCTATTTTAATGCTTCCAAAGTGGTATAGACTTTTTAATTTATTGGGACAGCCAAAAACAGCTAAAAGAAATAAAATTTTATTTAAGAATTTTTTATATATATTAATATGATATTAATTTCAGGTATAAAACTTTAACGGAAGACGGTCGTTTCTGAAAACTTCGCTTGTATTTTTATAAATTATATGATAAAGTGAGTTTATAAATTGCTAAACATTTAAATAAACAACAGTTTTTTTGAAATTAAGAATATATTCTAAAATAGGGGGATTTAAATGAGAAAAACACTTATTATACTTACATTGTTTTTTGTATTTGCACTTTATACAAATGTTATGCTTTATGCGGCAACTGATGGTGACGAAGTATTATTTTTTGATGCTATATCAAACGTAAAATTTGTCAATAAAATTTTAGATCACGATAAAATAGACGAAACATTGGCAAAATACGATGCTGTTTTTTTGTATCGCACAACTAATAGAGATGACGAAAATATACCTGTGGCTAATTTTATTTTTAAATATTCTGGGAAAACTCTCTACAAAAATTATTTTACAACCCAAGAATCTTCTAAAGTTATCAAAAAAGAGGTGAAAGAGTTTGCTAAAAATGCTTCTTTTCTTGTCGAGAACCCAAAAGAAATTTTTAAAGATGATGACACCATGATTTTCAAATCAACAAAACTGTTAAATTTGGCTATGAAATCGTGCGAAAATTCAAAATTATTTTATGTGGCAAATAAAGACCGGCAAAGCATTCAGAAATTAGCATCAATATCAGATGACTGGGCATTAAATCCAGTAATTCATTCCGCAGAAAAAGCATTTGCTCCATATGGAAAAATAAATTATACAATGAAGTATTATGAAGTCATTGCTTTGAATCACTATTTTACTAGAGTAGAAAGCCACGTAGAGTTCATCCCTGGAAAGGCATTGTCTAGTGCGGGTGTGTCTGGTTATAATCCTTACTATATAAAAGATTCTGCATTTCACAAAGTATCCCTCCAAACTTATCAAACTGATTATAATATTGGAGATGAGCCTAAAGGGATTGATTATTGGCCAATCAATGGTACAGGTGTTTATACTGTATCATCTGCCTGGGGATTAAATGCAACCGTAGGCTACTCACAAAAAGATGGATTTAATGGTAATATTGTTGGTGGTTTCTCTAGAAATACAACTTATGAGCTCAGTGATCCAGAATTTAATGCCATGCAAATCACAATTCACAAAAAGTTTTCTTGGGCGTATAGTAATTTTACAAGCAAAACTAGAGATAAAACAAATCATCATTTTCCCGGAATTATTGTTGAACAAAAAACCGATACCCCATTTTACGGTGATTTTAAAATCTATCAAGAATTTTACATGAGAGTAGACAGGTCGTTTCTACATAAGGCACATGAGCTCACATGGAATGTTTGGAATTCTAAGGAAGGACAGTATGGGCTATGAAAAAAGACTATATATTAAGATTAATAGCTTTGCTTTTCCCAATTATATTACTTCTCATTCGTGATGGTATTGAAACCGATTTTCTACTTAGTTATACAATTATTTTTTATATAGGGTTAATATGGCTAGATATCGAGTTTAACGATTTATTAAAATCACGAAAAGTTTATAATCTGTTATTATTATTACCTTTTTATTTTATTATACTAGCTTTCAATATGTTTCTTATTCTAGACTAATATAGAACTTTCGCTGTTAAAATGTAAATGTTTTATTTAGATTAAAGTAAATAGGCTTAACTACGTGGCTCTTTAAACAGTGTTGTTTTATAAGTTTAATTAATCAACAGTAATAAAAAAAAGCAGTAAATTTTCAGCGCTTTTAAATAGGTGGAGTAAATCGCATCTCTGTAATCTCATAGTTCAGTCTTTTCTGTTAAGTGGCTTTAAAAGTGGACATTAATGATCTTATAGAACTGAAAACTCACTCTTTCTATAACAATCTAGTGACTTTACTTTAATGGCTGATTATTCCTTATAAAATGATTGAGTACTTTTATCTGTGCTAAACCTAAAATATATAACTCAAATATTTGAAAGCGAACACCTTACCCCCATTTAATTTAAAAGATCATTTAAAGGATTTAAATAAAAAAATGCTCAGTTTATATTTGAGCACTTTTTTTATGGTTATTTTTAGAACGGCTGCGTCTCAATAATTGCGTAATCGCCGTCTTTTCTCCGATACACAACGTTGGTCTTTTCTGTCTCTTTATCTAAGTAAACATAGAAGTCATGGTCTGAAAGCTCCATATGAGCAATCGCTTCTTCCGCTGTCATCGGTTTCAATTCAATCTTTTTATTTTTAACAAGCTGTGAAGCCAAAATATCTTTTTCTAAATCTTCTGCATCGAAGGTTTGACTATATGCTTGTTTAATCCCTTCTTTTTCTAAATGACTTTTCAATTTGTCTTTATGTCTTCGAATTTGTGAAACCAATTTATCGTTCGCTTTATCAATGGCTGTATACATGTCTTGATCTGAAACCTCAGCACGAACAACAGTTTTTTTCGCATGGACATTCACTTCAACTTTATGATGATCCTTATAAACTTTACAGACAACACGAATCGCATCAACGACATCGGGTCCGAAAAAGGAAACCACTTTACCAAATCTTTTTTCTGCATAATCTTTAATGGCTTGGGTTGGAACGAATCCATTTTTACCTAATACTTCGAAAATCATAAACATCCTCCTTATTTTTAATTCCATCGTAGTGGGTTACTAAATAAATCCTACCCCAATTTAACTGCTCCAAACGGATAACCCAATCTTCTGTTAACCGTTCGATGAAAATCATTGTATGTGTCTTTTTTAACGCCTGAATGAAATGAATATAAAAAGGCTGATAAAAAGACATATGCGCAAGCGGTGAAAGGGTATCGTTTGTATTGAGCAAACTATGCCATAATATTTCACCTCCATCAATGGGAATAATACTTTCTTTTACATGCAAAGGATATTTTCGGAAACATTTTTCACAAATATGATGCACTTCACGGCGAAAGATATTCATCAAATGGAGCCGAACAATGATCTTTTGTCGGCAAATCTCGCAAAACATAAGAAGCCCTCCTAACTGATATTAGGCGGGCTTTAACAATTTTACTTTTTGTATTCTTCGATAATACCATCGATTAAATGCGCTGGAACTTCTTGGTAGCGAACAAATTCACGTGTGAATGATCCACTACCTTGCGTCATCGCTTTTAAGTCAATCGCGTAAGAAACAATTTCTGCTTCAGGAACTTCAGCAACGACGACTTGATAGCCATCAACCTGATTCATTCCTGAAACTTGACCACGGCGTTTACTCATGTCACCCATGACATCACCGACATATTGGTCTTTGACTGTTACTTCAACTTTAACGATTGGTTCTAAAATCGTTGGTTGACAAGTCTTTACTGCTTCCCTAAAGGCTAAAGATGCAGCCATCTTAAAGGAAATCTCGTTAGAGTCAACGGCATGATAAGATCCATCATAAAGGGTTGCTTGAACGTTAATCACTGGGAATCCTGCTAAAGGGCCATGTTCAAATGTTTCAATTAAACCTTTTTCAACAGCAGGGAAATAGTTTCTTGGAACCGCACCACCAAAGACTTCTTCTTTAAAGACAAAGAGTTCTTTAGAGGGTTCAAAGCGAATCCAAACATGACCAAATTGGCCCGCACCACCAGATTGTTTCTTATGCTTACCTTCAGCTTCCACGCGTTTTTTAATCGTTTCGCGGTAAACAATTTTTTGATCTTCTTGGTTGACTTCAACTTTATACATGTTTTTTACACGATCTAATACATATTGTAAATGGGTAATGCCCTGTCCACCCAATAAGAGTTGTTGGGTTTCTTTATTACGTCTAATTTCAAAAGTTGGATCTTCAATGTTAATTCGTCCAAGCGCCATTGAAATTTTATCTTCGTCATTTTTATTTTTTGGAGAAACCGCAATATAAATGACGGGTGTTGGTTGTTCAACTGGTTTATATAAGACAGGTTGACGAGGATCGGTTAAGGTAAAGCCGGTTTCAATGCCTTCCATTTTTGCAATCGCACACATGTCACCTGCATGGAAACGTTGTTGCTCAATTTGTGTTTTTCCACGAATGGCTGATAAGTTAGAAATTTTCTTTGTGTCACTCGTATTGGGGATTAACACTTCTTGTCCGTTTATTAACGTCCCTGAATTGACTTTCACTAAATGAATGTTACCTAAGAAAGGATCAACAACTGTCTTAAAGACATAGGCTGAAAACGGTGCATCATCGCTCGTTTCTCTCGTTGTTTCTTCTTTCGTCTTCACATCTGTTGCTGCTAATGGTTGTAAATCACCAGGAGCAGGCATATAATCAATGAGCATTTGCATCAGTGATTGAACGCCAATATCATTGGTCGCACTACCAACAACAACCGGTGTTAATTCACCATCAATAATAATGTTTGATAATGTTTGTTTAATTTGGTCTTCAGGGATTGCTTCGCCCATTAAATAAAGCTCTAACAATTCTTCTGATGTTTCCGCAACACTTTCAATTAAATTGTTGTGGAGTTCATCGATTTTATCTTTTTTATCATCCCAAACATCTTGGTCATCTAGTTTTTGACCATCTTGGATTTTTGCTCGTTTGGAAATAACATCAATAAAACCATCAAACTGATCTTCACGCCCTAAAGGCCAAGCAAAGGGGACAGCCCCTTTTCCAAGTTTTTCACTAATTTCTGCTAAAACTTCTTCAAATTTAACGTTCTCTTTATCCATCTTATTAATAAAGACAATCGTTGGGATATGGCGCTTTCTAATTTCTTTCCATACCCGTTCGGTGCCGACCTCGACACCTTTTGTGGCATCAACCAAGACGATGGCGCCTTTAACAACAGCTAACGCTTGATTGAGATCACCAACAAATTCATCACTTCCGGGGACATCTAAAAAATTAAATTTATAGCCTTGCCATTCAACGGGAATTAAACTTAAGGATAAGCTGGCTAAGCGATTATGTTCTTCTGCTAAATAATCTGAGTGGGTCGTCTTTTTCTCCACTTCACCTTTTTTATGAACAGCGCCAGAGGCATATAATAATGCTTCTGTCATCGTTGTTTTTCCAGTACCCTGGTGTCCTAAGATGGCGATGTTGCGAATCTCTTTGGTGGTATACTCCTTCATCTTTTACCTCCTGTAATCGTTTTCTAATATATATCTTAATTATAGCATAAAACCATAAGATTATACATATAATAAAACGCAAATTATTAATTTTACATAATTCTTTTTTTGGTGGTATACTATCATTGGTGATGCAATTGAAAAAACTAGCAATCCGTTTGATTGAGTGGTATCAACGCGAGATTTCTCCTAAAAAAAATCACGTGTGTCGTCATACACCCACGTGTAGTCAATATGCTAAATTAAGTTATCAACGCTTTAACTTTTTTAAAGCTTCTTTCTTAACGACAAAACGTTTACTCACGTGTAATCCCTTATTTAAACCCAAGTATGATCCTGTACCGGAAAAAAAGATAAAACCGAAAAAAGAGGGTGTGTCTCCTTGACACACCCTTTTATTAAGCTCTTTTTTTAGCTTCTTGATGATTTTTAATAACCTTTTGGCGAATAAAAGCCTCACGATCTTTTTCTTCTAAAGCTAAAGTAATAAATTTAATTTGAGACGCAAAGCGAGGAATAACAACGTGATCCAAAGCATTCGCTCTTTTTTGAGCTTTTCGAATCGCGTTTGCCAATCGATAAACAACGTTTTCAATTTCAGCTAAACGGATCGTTAAGTCTCTCACTTTATGAAACATTTGGTAGGCATAGTCAAACTTTGTATTGGTCGAGCCAATGCCATACGAAAGACGCACGACTTGTTTTTCGTGTTTTACCTTGGGAATTTCTACACCCATCACAGAACGATATGTGACTGAAAGTCCTGAATCAATGGGAATTGATTTGGCAATTTCAGAGACAATACCTAAGGTAATGTTCGCTTCTTGAAGCGCACGATACCCTTTTCTAAACGTTTCCCAAATTTCACCACGAATCGCTTTAACATCATCTAAATAAGTCATCATTTCTGCGATTAAGATGTTGCGTTTGCGGTCCATTAATTCAAAACCTTTTTGGGCGAGTTCATATGATTTTTGTAATGTCATTAAGTTTCCTTTGGTTGGAGAAACTTGATTACTCATAATCTTCATCCTTTTCGAGTTCTTGAATAATCGGCTTAAAGCCTATTTCAAAACGCTCTAAAGCCCGTTCATGATGATAATGCTCTTGGAGTGTTTTTTCATCCACACGGTGCAATTCGGAAGCTGGTAAAAGGGATAATAAATCCCACCCTAAATCGAGCGTTTCAATCATGTTTCGATTGGTATTAAAGCCTTGGTTTAAATAATGTTTTTCAAATAAGTTACCAAATTCAATATACTTTTTATCAATTGGGGAAAGTTCATCTTCACCAATGACTGAAGCGAGGCTCCGTGCGTCTTGAACTTGAGCATAAGATGCGAATAGTTGGTTTGCGAGAGTTGAATGATCACTTCTTGTATAACCATCACCAATTCCATCTTTCATAAGTCTTGATAATGAGGGCAAGACACCAACAGGTGGATACACATTCGTCTGGTTTAAATCACGGCTTAAAACAATTTGTCCTTCGGTAATATAACCTGTTAAGTCAGGAACTGGATGGGTAATATCATCGTTTGGCATCGTTAAGATAGGGATTTGGGTCACTGAACCTTCCGCACCTTGAACAATTCCTGCACGCTCATATAATGAAGCTAAGTCAGAGTATAAATACCCTGGATAGCCTTTACGACCAGGAATCTCACCTTTTGAACTGGAAAACTCACGAAGTGCTTCACAGTAAGAAGTTACATCGGTTAAAATGGTTAAAACATGCATATTGTGTGTGTATGCTAAATATTCAGCTGCCGTCAAGGCAAAACGAGGGGTGAGCGTCCGCTCAATAATCGGTTCATTGGCGAGGTTTAAAAACATCACCACTTTGTGCATCACGCCTGCTTCTTCAAACTGACGACGGAAATAATCCGCGACGTCATTTTTAACGCCCATCGCAGCAAAGACGATTCCGAAGTTATCGCCTGCTTCTTCAGCAATTTTTGCTTGTTTAACAATTTGAACAGCTAGTTCGTTGTGCGGCATCCCAGAACCAGAAAAGATTGGGAGTTTTTGCCCACGAATTAACGTTGTTAAAGCATCAATACTAGAAATTCCCGTTTGAATATAGTTACGGGGATAAATTCTTGCTACTGGGTTGAGGGGATGACCGTTGATGTTTCTTTTTTCAGAAACATAAACTTCACCTAAACCATCAATCGGTTGTCCTGCACCGTTAAATGTACGTCCCAAAATTTCTTTCGAAAGGGACATTTCTACAGGTTTACCAAGAAACTTCGTTTTTGTATTTGTTAACGAGATATTGTGCGTGCCTTCAAAAACTTGAATCGCAACGCGCTTGCCTTCAATATGGACAACGCGGCCAAAGCGTGAGGGTTGGTCAACCATTTTAATTTCAACCATCTCATCATAGCCAACGCCTTCCACATGGTCTAAAAAGATTAGAGGTCCTTTGATCTCATCTAAGCCAATATAATGTAGATTCATCATTTCCCTCCTATTCTATGCCTTTAATAACGGCATCGATTTCATCAAAATAACGTTCAAATAAATGGAGTTCATCATTGGGAACATCGTATTTCATTTTAATGATTTCATCAAAAATGTTTGTTTCAGCTAAAACGTTGAGTGATTTTCCTTCGTGAACATATTTGTTTGCTTTTTCGTATAAGTATAAGATGACTTCCATCATCCGATTTTGTTTTTCTAAAGGAACGAAAGTATCGTCTTTATGAAAAGCATTTTGTTGGAGAAAACCACGACGAATGACTTTCCCCATTTCAATGACCAATTTTTGATCATCAGGTAAAACATCTGCACCGATCAATTTTACAATTTCTAACAATTTATTTTCATCTGCTAAAAGATTCATGATTTGATCACGGTTGAGTAAAAAAGATGTCCCAACTTCTGTGTCAAACCATTTGGTTAAATCATTGATATATTCGGAATAACTGGTGTTCCAGTTAATTGCTGCATAATGACGTGCATAGGCTAAGTCTTTATCTAAAGCCCAGAAACTACGGACAAAACGTTTGGTGTTTTGCGTAACGGGTTCAGAAAAGTCTGCACCTTGGGGTGAAACGGCACCGATAATTGAAACCGAACCACGATCACCATTTAAAGTTTGCATGTATCCAGCCCGCTCATAAAATTGTGACAGTCTTGATGGTAAGTATGCTGGGAATCCTTCTTCTGCTGGCATTTCTTCTAAACGGCCACTAATTTCTCTGAGAGCTTCTGCCCATCTAGAGGTCGAGTCAGCCATAACAGCTACATCGTAGCCCATGTCACGATAATACTCAGCAATCGCAACACCCGTATAAATACTCGCTTCCCGAGCCGCAACCGGCATGTTAGATGTGTTCGCGATTAAGACCGTACGATCCATTAAAGGTTTGTTTGTTTTCGGGTCGATGAGTTCGCTAAACTCTTCTAAAACTTGCGTCATCTCATTGCCCCGCTCGCCGCAGCCAACATAAACAATAATATCGGCATCACACCATTTAGCAAGTTGGTGTTGGAGCATTGTTTTTCCGGTACCAAAACCACCAGGAACCGCAGCAGTGCCCCCTTTTGCAATCGGGAATAAAGTATCAATAACTCTTTGACCCGTAATTAAAGGGGTTGAAATCATTAAGCGTTTTTTCGTTGGCCGTGCAGTTTTAATCGGCCATTTTTGGTATAAATTTAGCTCATGGTTATTGCCATAAGTATCTTGAACAACAACAATCACATCATCGATTTTATAAGCACCATCAGCTTTGACATCAATCACTTTACCGCGAACGCCTTTCGGAACGAGTAAACGATGTTCAATCACATGCGTTTCTTGGATGACACCATAAACTTGACCAAACTCTAGGTCATCACCTTGTTGAACAGTCATTTTAACATCCCACAGCTTCTCTTTATCTAAAGGATCAACATAACTACCTGTTGGAATGTAAATTCCAGCTTCTTTTTCAATGGTTCTTAAAGGTCTTTGAATCCCATCAAAAATATGGGTTAGTAAACCAGGTCCTAGTAGAACGGAAATTTGTTCGCCAGTTCCCTCAACAGGTTCACCTGGGGCAACACCCGTTGTATCTTCATACACTTGGATTGTTGTCAGTCCTTTATTAATCGAAATAACTTCGCCTAAAAGACGTTGTTTACCAACGTAAACCATTTCTAACATTTGAAACTCAAGAGCGTCTTTAACGGTAACGACAGGACCATTAATGGAATAAACTTTTGATTTTGCCATACTGTCCTCCTAAATGCGCGTGAAAAGTTGTGAGTTT
>JALNWO010000053.1 GCA_023230825.1 Acholeplasmataceae bacterium | reverse complement strand
CTTAATTTCTATTACTATTTTTATTGTTGTTTTAAATATGCTCAATTATAGCATTCAAAAGAAGTATCGTGAAATCGGGATTTTAAAAGCAATGGGGTTAAATAATAAAAGTATGCAATGGGTCTTTACCTTGCAAACATCAATCGTCGCATCTTTCGCCACTGTTTTTGGTCTTTTCTTTGGCCGGTTAGCAGTTTATTATTACGGAAAATGGATGATCCATCCTGAAACACAAAAGCCCAGGTTCATTTACCAAATTCATTTGCTCGATTATGTGGCCTTAATGGCATTGATGATGTTTGTTGCTGTTTTAGCAAGCTTTTTCTCCTTTAGAAAAACAAATAAAATGGCCATTATTGATTTGATTAAATATTAGGAGCGATGTATGTTTACTTTGAAAGTTGCTTTTCGTTTTTTAAAAGATAAAATCTTTCAGTTTATTACTGTCGTAGGCATCATTACTTTAGGGACATCCATCCTTTATTTCATGTTTATTTCTACTAAGGAACTCAATCAGTTTGTTTTAGATACTGTTTTAAAAGATTTTAGCGATATTTTATATGTTGGCCTCATTGAAAATAATCCAGAACAGTTTACTACTTTTAAAACAGAATTGATGGAATCACATGAAATGGTTGAGGATGTCTCCTTTTTCAATTTGATAGATGTTACAAATAATCGCTACTCTTACTATTTAAAAGGCGTTAATTTTGATGAAGTAACCAAAATAAATGACCTCACCATGCTCATTCAATCATTAGATGTCAACCGAGTTCCAACCGATGGACCTTTTATCGGTTACGATTTAGAAATTATGGTTGGTGGAACATTTGCACAACGAAACAGTTATTATGGTAAACGTTACGCTGATTTTGTTGGTAAAATCGTTCCAGTTGTCATTAATGAACAAACATACCGAGCAAAAGTCGTTGGTGTTTATATGGCTGGAAATGTAAACTTAAACGCGCATATGGCTTTTACTACATCAGATACGATTATTAGATTAACAGGTAATCCCTATTTAAATGGCATCGAGGTGAATCTCACTGAGCCTTTAAAAAACCGCAAGGTTTTAGAGGAAATTGCTCCTCTAATTGAAACGTATTATCCTAATTTACACGGTTCTGTATGGCAAGAACAAAACCAAATTATTGATGATTTATTAGTTTTAGAAGATACGAGTATTTTAATTATTCAGTTTTTTATTGCGGTTGCAGTCGCCTTTAGTGTTGCAACAATCATTTTTATTAATACCCGAACGAGGCTGACCCAAATAGGCATTTTAAAAGCTTTAGGACTTAACCAAAAACAAGTGCGAAGGGTCTTTTTGATTCACATTGTTTTATATTTAACGATTGGCATTGTTTTAGGAATTTATTTAGGAAATACGTTTGGGTATTTCTTTCATAAAATTGTGACAGATGAACACGGCAAACCGCTGTTAACCTTACCACTTTATTTTTGGCATTTACAATCTTTGTGGACAGCTCTCATTATCGGTGGAGGTGTCCTCCTTGCAAGTTTATATCCAATTGTTTTAACAGGTAGACTTAGAGTCATTAAAATCATTAAAGCAGATTGACAAAGCAACTACTTTTTTGTTTTTTAGTTAGTATAACTAAAAAGATATGCTACAATATCTACAGGAGATGGTAACGATGAAAATTAATTTTAAACAAGAAGTAGACAAAAGAAAAAAAGAGATTTTAGCTGATCTCGCCGGTTTAATGAAAATTAACTCGGAATTAACAACGTATGACCCAGAACGAAAAGGTGCACCATTTGGCAAAGGCATTAAAGAAGCGTTAGATTTTATGCTAGAGTTGGGTCAAAGAGATGGATTTATTACAGAAAACTTAGATGGGTATGCAGGTCATATCGTTTATGGTGACCAAAAAGAGTTTGTTGGTACAATGGGCCATTTAGACGTAGTACCTGCTGGAAATGATTGGGATTTCCCGCCTTATGGCGCAGTTGTTCATGACAATAAGTTATACGGCCGTGGTGCTGAAGATGATAAAGGACCAACAGTTGCTGTTTATTATGCGATGAAAATCTTAAAAGATTTAGGTGTCCCTCTGAGTAAACGAATTAAACTTGTCCTTGGGACAGATGAAGAAACTGGATGGCGTGGTGTTCGTCATTATTTTAGTATTTATCCAGAAATTCCAGTGTCTGGTTTTATCTCTGATGCTGATTTTCCTTTAATTTATGGTGAAAAAGGGATTTCCCGAATTTTTATTGAAGGTGAAATACCCGAATCAGACATTATTCATATAAATGGTGGTTTTCGCGATAATATGGTTCCCGATTTTGCTGAGGTAACTTTAAGAGCATCCAAAGATTACGTTTCTTTATTTCATCAATTTTTGGAAGCCAACGAATACCAAGGAACTGGCTCAAGAGAAAATGATCAAATTTATTTACGTGTAACTGGAAAAAGTGCTCATGGTTCAACGCCCCAAATGGGTTTAAACGCCATTCACCGTTTGTTTGAATTCTTCTTAGAAGTAGGAATCGATAATCCAATGGTTGCTTTAATGAAAGACACACTTCTTCATGATATTCACGGAATTAAATTAGGTGTGAAGCATCATCACGAAGAAATGGGTGATTTAACTAACAACTTAGGTGCGATGACATTCGAAAATAACCGTTATCGTTTTGTATTAAATTTAAGATACCCATTAGGCATTACTTTAGATGAAATTAACGCACAACTTAAAAAAGCAGTTGCCCCTTACGGCGCAACCATTGTTATTGATAAACATCAACCCCTTTTATATGTTGACCCTAAGTCTGAACTCGTCCAAAAGTTGCTAGCGGTATATCGTAAACATACGAATGATTTAACCGAACCCATTACAATCGGTGGGGGAACTTTCGCTCGTGCGATGCCAAATACTGTTGCATTTGGACCGCATTTCTTAGATAAGCCAACCTATATTCATCAAAAGAATGAATACATTGATTTAGACAATTTTTTTAAAGCCATTGTTATATATACAGAAGCGTTATACGAACTTGCTAAATAAGCGGAGGTTTTATGAAAACTTACCTTGATTTATGTCAACATGTTTTAGATCATGGATCAGAAAAAATGGATCGGACCCAAACGGGAACGAAAAGCGTTTTTGGTTATCAAATGCGTTTTAATTTAAAAGACGGCTTTCCCCTTTTAACAACGAAAAAAGTGTTTTTGAAAGCAGTAATCCATGAATTGTTATGGTTCATTTCTGGAGATACTAATATTAAATATCTTGTCGATCACGACGTCAGAATTTGGAATGAATGGCCTTATGAAATTTATCAAAAAAGCCCTGATTACCGAGGAGAATCATTAACTGAGTTTGCTGAAAAAATTAAAAATGACGCCGAATTCGCTGAGAAATACGGTGATTTAGGCCCTGTTTATGGTGCACAGTGGCGCAACTTTAATGGTGTCGATCAAATTGATTACCTGATCCAGGAGCTCAAACACAATCCCGATTCAAGACGAATGATTTTAAGTGCATGGAACCCGAGAGAAATCGGTTCGATGGCTCTACCACCTTGTCATACATTAATTCAGTTTTACGTGAGTGACGGGAAATTGTCATTACAGCTTTATCAAAGAAGTGCAGACATCTTTTTAGGACTACCGTTTAACATCGCTTCCTACGCGCTCTTTTTAATGATGGTTGCGCAAGTAACTGGTTTTGAAGTTGGTGATTTTGTCCATACCATTGGTGATGCCCATATTTATTTAAATCACCTCGACCAAATTAACCTTCAATTATCAAGAGATCCAAGACCTTTACCAAAAATGGTTTTAAATCCTGCCGTTAAAGCAATCGAAGATTTTAAATTTGAAGACTTTGAACTTGTTGACTATAATCCTCATCCGCTCATTAAAGGTAAGGTTGCCGTATGATTACAATGATATGGGCGATGGATGAAAACTGGTTGATGGGTGATAATAACCTATTACCATGGCACTATCCAGAAGATCTCGCATTCTTTAAAAAAATAACGGAAAATAAAACTGTTTTAATGGGTCGAAAAACCTATGAATCACTTAAACATTATTATCGTGATAAGCCGTTTCCTTATCAAAAGAACTATGTCTTATCACGCAATCCAGATTTAAAGTTGCCTGATGCAACTGTTATTACTGATTTACAACCCTTTTTAAACGAGTTAAAAGAAGATTTATATGTCATTGGTGGGAGCATTGTTTATGATTTAATAATGCCTTATGCTGACCGATTATATATCACCTATATTTTAAAAAGATATCAAGGTCAAACATATTTTAAATCTTTTGACTTATCACAATTCAAATGTGTGCATAAAACGATGTTACCAGAACTCATCATTGCCACATACGAAAGGATCCCTAAATGATTACAGCATTGTTTTTATTCGTCATGCTCACTTTCACAGTCATCATGCACGTCATTGTTTTGCCAAACTGGTGGTTTTTAATTTTATGGCTTGCCTTAGGCTATATTATTGCTAGCTTGTTTGTAATTCTTTTTATGGTTGTTCAGCTACCAATCTTAAGAAGACTCAGCTTAACAAATAAATACAAACATTATGCTTATCGCAGCACCGCTTATTTTTTAAACCGGTTTATTTTACGTTTAAGTATTGAAGTTAAAGGAGAAGAAAACATTCCTTTTGGCAATCGCTTAACGATTTACTCAAACCATAAATCATATGTTGATCCAGTTGTAATGATGGAAGTGATTACGCGGCCAACAAGTTACACCCCCAAAATGAGCGTTTATAAACTTCCAGTGATGAAAACATTACTAAAGTCTATGGGAGCTTTTCCGATTGACCGTTCAAGTGACCGCAACACGGCTCGTGCCATGGTCGATGCGATTAAAGTTGTTAAGCAAGGTGTAGCGATGGTCATTTACCCAGAGGGTGGTATTAAAGACCGCAATGATATTCGGATGGTGGCGATGCGTGCAGGTGCGTATCGTTTAGCCGTAAAGGCAGAAGCGGATTTACTTCCGATTTCCATGATAGGAACAACCGATGTGAAAAAAAGATGGCCCTTTCGAAAAACAAAAATTAAAGTGGTTATCCACGAGTTAGTTAAATTTAAGTCAGTCGAACATATGAAAACACAAGAGATGGCTGATTATATGTTTCAAATCATTAATGAACCTTTAAATGATGTTGAAGATGAATGATAAACAAAAAAGGACGGATTGTCCTTTTTTCTTCCCTTATGTTCAATTAAACACACTCATTCAATTTATGATAAAATATAAATAAGGAGATGATAAGATGCATATCGTTGATTTAATTACCAAAAAAAGAGATGGATTTGCGTTGACAAAAGAAGAAATTACTTATATTATTAAGGGCTATACAAAAGGAATCATTCCAGATTATCAAATGAGCGCCTTTTTGATGGCTGTCTATTTTCAACAAATGAACCATGAAGAAGCCACCTATTTAGCGCTTGCGATGCGTGATTCTGGTGATATCATCGATTTATCCGCAATTGAAGGGATTAAAGTCGACAAGCATTCAACGGGTGGAGTTGGCGACAAAGTTACCCTCATTTTAGGACCACTTCTCGCTTCTTTAGGTGCAAAAGTGGCAAAAATGAGTGGGCGTGGACTTGGACATACGGGTGGAACAATCGACAAATTAGAAAGTATCCCAGGATATCAAGTTGAAGTTGATATTCATGATTTTATTCAACAAGTAGAAACTCTCGGTGTCGCCATTGTTGGTCAAAGCGGGGATGTCGCCCCGGCAGATAAAAAGATTTATGCTCTTCGTGATGTAACAGCAACCATTGATTCAATTCCTTTAATTGCAGCAAGCATTATGTCGAAAAAATTAGCGAGTGGTACGGATGCCATTTGTTTAGACGTTAAAGTCGGACATGGAGCTTTTATGAAAGAAGAAAAAGACGCTGAAGAGTTGGCAAAATTGATGGTTGAAATTGGCACGCTCGCTGGCAAAAAAATGACCGCCATTCTAACAGGCATGGATGAGCCTCTGGGTCATAAAATCGGAAATGGTTTAGAAGTTTACGAAGCCATCGAAACACTACAAGGTAAAGGTCCACAAGATTTAGTCGAAGTGACTTTTGTCATTGGTGAACAGTTATTAATGGATGCTGGCCTTGCTAAAGATCAAAGTGAAGCAAGGAAAATGTTAGAAAAGACGATTGCTGACGGAAGTGCTTTTAATAAGTTTGCTGAACTTGTTGCAGCTCAAGGTGGTGACACCAGCTATCTTTTCGATAAAGAAAAACTTATATCTAAAAAAACAGCATTTGTTAAAGCATCAAAGTCAGGTTATATAACCGATATCAATGCTTTAGACATTGGTAAAGCAGCCGGAAGATTGGGTGCAGGTCGTGAAACAATGGCCGATGTTATTTATCCTGAAGTCGGTGTTGACCTTCATGTTAAAATTGGTGATAAAGTTGAAAAAGATGATGTCATTGCAACATTATATATTCGCGATAAAGGCGTTGGTGAAGCTATTAAACTAATTGAGCATGCCGTTATCATTGGTAAAGAAAAAAAGACGGTAACTTTAATTAAAAAAACCATAGGATAAGAAAAAGGCCTCATGCAATCATGAGGTCTTTATTTTTAAAACTTTATTTTTTAGGTTCTGTTTTCGCAAATTCAGCTGCCATCATAATCGAAGAAGCAAGATCAGTAATGTCAGTAGGAACAACCAGTTTTGTTGCTTGTCCATCGGCAACTTTTGCTAAAGCTTCATACGCTTTAATTTTTAATACGGCTTGGTCTGCTTTGGCATCTTTAATCAGTTTGATTGCCATTGCTTCAGCTTCTTTAACTTTATAAAGTGCAGCAGCTTCACCTTCAGCTTCACGAATCATTTGTTCTTTTTTAGCTTGTGCTCTAAGAACAACGGCTTCGGCTTCACCTTCAGCACGGAGAATTTCTGCACGTTTTTCCCCTTCAGCAATTAAAATTGTTTGTCGTCTTTCCCGTTCTGCACGCATTTGTTTTTCCATTGAATCACGAATGTCTTTTGGTGGTAAAATGTTTTTAACTTCAACGCGGTTCACTTTGATACCCCAAGGGTCAGTCGCTTCGTCTAAAATAATACGCATTTTCGAGTTAATTAAATCACGTGATGTTAATGTTTCATCTAAATCTAAATCACCGATGATATTTCTCAGTGTGGTGGCAGAAATATTTTCAATTGCTGCCATTGGGTTATCAACACCATATGTATATGCTTTTGGATCCGTTATTTGGAAAAAGACAACGGTATCGATTTGCATCGTAACATTATCTTTGGTAATAACAGGTTGTGGATCGAAATCTTTCACTTGTTCTTTAAGAGTAACAACATTAACGACACGGTCGATTATCGGAACAACAAAGTGAACCCCAACTCCCCAAGTCGTATAATAACCTCCTAAACGTTCAACAACATACTTTTTCGTTTGGGTAACTAAACGAAAACTAGAAGCAATGACAACTAATAATAAAGCACCAACAATTAATAAACTAATTCCTAAAGCTCCGATACCAATCGGATTTAATAAAAGATTGATTATTTGCATTTATCCTACCTCCTAATTATATTTTTTTAACGATGAGCTTATTGCCCTCAACGTCTAATACTCTAACTTTTTCATCAACTAAAATGTCTTCATTACTCACTGCAGACCATTCCATCCTTCTCACAAGAACGCGTCCAATCGTGTTTTTTTGAATGTCTTGGATACAAACACCTTCTTGACCAATGATCGAATCCACGTTGGTTTTTATTTCGTTGGTTCGAAAATATTTAATCATCAGTGGTCTAGTAAAGATAATGAGAACAACGGCCACCAAAATAAAGGCGAGGAACTGAACCCACTCATCGACGTTAAACAATGAAAGAAGAAAACTAGGAATGGCTGCTAAAGCAAACCAAATACTAACCAAATCGGTTGTTGCCACTTCGATAAGAATGGCCACTACAAAAATGCCAATCCAAATCCAAACGAATCCATCCATTTACATTTCCTCCTTTAAATGAACAACTAAGATTCTCGTTTTATCATCCCAATGTGCTTTATATTTCCGACCTTCATCAGAAAGTTTGAGCTGAAATAATTCATCCATTTCTTTCATATACGCTTTATTGGTTACTCGCGCATATGTCGAGCGAACTGTGATTCGGTACCGTCTAGTTCCCGGATCTACGTTTTGGAGAGCTTGTTCCTTATTCAGTGGTTTAATAAAAATCTGAGCCGTATCTTTGTTGTATCCGAGCATCACACTGTACGCATGAGCAAAAAACTGTGAAGCGGGTTTGTTTAAAGTCAAATTCCCACTCGTTAATGTAACGACACTATCTTTCGGTCTTTCATTGAACCAAGTAATATCCATCTAATCACTCCTTACAATTTCATTATACAATAAAATTATAAAAAATGATACAATAATTATTAATAATTATTTAAAATTCAAATGGGTTATATTAAATCCATAATTGGTCGCAAATTGTGGGATTTCTTCAACAATTCGTGCAATTTCTTGATTGGCCTCGAGGGCCTCTTTTAAATGAGTCATCACAGTATCAAGCGAATCAATCGCACTATAAACAAAAGTCTTTACATCAAAAATTTGCATTTGAAAGGAAACAATCGTTGTAACGGTTGTTTCTGATTCTTTTATTTTAAGCTTTCGTTCTATTTTCTGAACTGTTGTCACCACTGTTTCAATATCACGATCGACTAAAGGAATTAAAAGGTAAATTCCTGGTTTATCAAGGAGCCGGTGGAAAGAGCCAAGCCTTTCAACAACAACGACTTGGTTTGGTTTAACCCATTTAATGTTCGGTACGATTAAAATGAGAAGAAGCCCTACAAAAATAAGGATAATCGTTATAATATCAATGGTTTCTGGCATAGTAACTCCTAAAAAGTTTTTATTTGTTTCTTGAGTATTTATGTGTTAAGATGATATTGATCACTACGGGGAGCTCCAAGCTGAGAGGACGAAAGTCGACCCGCAGAACCTGATCTGGATCATACCAGCGGAGGGATAGTCGGTTTATTACAAATCGTTTGACTGTCAATTTCTTTGGTAATCCATAGAAATTTTTTATTTTTCTAGGAGGAAAAGAAATGAATAACAAAATTGAAGTTCGGAAGATGATTGCAACGACAAGCTTATTAGCGATTGCTATCGTCTTTGATTTATTGGTGGGCCTCACGGGTTTAAGAATGCCTTTTGGCGGTAATTTTTTAGGGATATCCATGATTCCACTTGTCCTAATTGGCCTTTTCTTTGGTTTAAAGTATGGACTGATTGCGGGTTTTCTTTATGCACTTTATAATTTTGGAGTGGATTATATTGTTTATTTAGATGCATTAAGGCTCACTTTAGAGTCATGGACCGGAGAGTCATGGAGTGCCTTTAAAATCGTCCTTCTTATCGGCTTTGATTATATCATTCCCTTTATGGCTTTTGGTCTTTCTGGTTTATTTAGTGATGCTTTTCAAAAACAATCAAAGTTTGTTCTTTCGTTTATCGTCGTTTCTATCATTCGTTTGATCTCTTCAACCATCAGTGGGGTTATTTTTTGGGGAAGTAGTATTCAATACGCCGTTGATCAAGTTAATGCAGGTCTTGAAGAAGCGAATCTTGCAACGAAGATTTTTGCCTTTGTTGGTAACGATCTCTGGCTTTATAGTTTAGGCTATAACTTTATTTATATTTTCACAACGTTTGTTGCCTCTATCTTAATTGGTTTGGTAACATACAAACGCATGAAAATGTTGAAAGAAGACTATTTTAGTGTTTGATGATAGACCTCTTTCACTACTTTGAGATAATCTAGTCGCGGATTAAAACTAAAAGGAATGCGGTGAGCTTCGTCTTTAAATGTTTGATAAGGGATGGATTTTCGTCCCTTTTCTTTATCATTTTGTAAGTCCCAATAGCG
>JALNWO010000052.1 GCA_023230825.1 Acholeplasmataceae bacterium | reverse complement strand
GAAATTAATTCTTGCCCTTTTAGTCTAGCCATGTTTGTCTCACTCTCTTTCTTCCAATGTTCATGTTTCTTGCAACAGCGGACCATTGTGCTTAATTCGGCTTTTTTATTATAACAAAGTTCAGGTGAACTTTCAACTATTTTCCAATCTTTTTAATTTCTTCTAATATTTCCGCTTCTTTTGCGGTTAGTTTTATTTTTTTAAGTAAGTCTGGTCGTTTTTGATACGTTCGTTTAATACTTTGATATTGACGCCAGTCTTCGATGTTTTGATGATGCCCAGAACGAAGAATTTCGGGGACATCGTGTCCTAAATAACTTTCTGGTTTTGTATACTGTGGGTATTTTAACCAACCTTGTTGAAGACTATCGGTTTCTTGTGATTCTTCTTGGATGGACCCAGGAAGTAAACGAATGACAGAGTCTGCAACAATCATCGCGGGAATTTCTCCGCCTGTTAAAATATAATCACCAATCGATAGTTCTAAATCAATATAATCTTCAATACGAGCATCCACGCCTTCATAATGACCACAAATCAAAATCAGATGATTTGATAAAGCGAGTTGTTTTGCAGTTACTTGTTCGTATTTTTGACCTTGAGGACTTAGTAAGATCACCATACTGTTTTCTGTTTTGAGCGCTTTAATTGCTTCGTATAGTGGGGGGAACTGTAGTAACATACCCCGCCCACCCCCATATGGAGTGTCGTCTACGTATTGATGTTTTCGTTTCGAAAAATCACGTAATTGGTGGGTTTTAATCGTTACAATCCCTTGATTAGTTGCTCTTTTGACAATCGACGTTTCAATAAATGGGGTGAAAAAATCAGGAAAAATCGTAATAATATCAATTTTCATAACATGCCCTCGATTGGGGTAATGACAATTTTTTCTTGATCGATTGTATCTACGAACACTTTACGAAACGGAATTAAAACTTTTTTACCATCGTGTTTATGAACTTCTAATACGTGCCCCTGTGGAACTTCAATGAGGCTGGATGCGATACCAACAGCGGTTCCATCTTTTAAAATGACAGCTTTACCTATAATATCTTGATAATGAAAATCATCAGGTCCTAGTTCTTCTGATACATCTTCATCGGAATAAACATAAAACCCTTTATATTTTAAAATATCGTTAATATTGTTAAAACCAACAAATTTAACGATTAATTGGTTTTTATGCGCACGAACACTTTCAATCTCAAAAGCGATTTTTTCATCGTTTTTTAAAAGATAAATCGTTTTGCCGACTAAAAAGCGGTTAAAATCACTCAGATTATAAATTTTAACCTCGCCTTTTATTCCGTGTGTACTTGTAATCTGTCCAATTTGATACATAACCAATCATCCTTAAAAAGAATCTATTTCGATATGTACGCGTTTATTTTCTTTGGTGGCGCCTGCATAAACAATGGTTCTCATTGCATTGGCAATCTTACCACCTTTACCGATGACACGACCTAAGTCCTGTTCGTTAACTAGTAGTTGAATGGTTATATTGTCATCATCGGATGATATTGTTTTAACTAAAATATCATCAGGGTAAACGACTAATGGCTGGACGATATTTCTAATTAGTTTTTCAAAATCTACGGCCATGATTCATCCCCCTTAATTATTTATTTGCGACGTTGTATTTTTTAAATAAGCTTTTTACAGTGTCTGTGGGTTGTGCCCCTTGGTCTAACCATTTTTGCATTTTATCTGCATCGATAGATACTTTACCGATAAGCGGATCATAGGTTCCTAAAATTTCTAAAAACTTACCGTCTCTAGCTCTTTTTGAATCACTCGCGACAACGCGATAAAATGGTTTCTTTTTGCTGCCAAATCGTTGTAATCTTAATCTTACTGCCATGTATTTCACTCTCTTTCTTAATGTTTACATGTCTATTATAGTCTTTTTTTTACATCTGTCAAGTCTTTTTCCTTAACAGTTAAAAATTAAGGTTTTCATCATACGTTTGGGAAGGCCCAAAATGCTTTAAACCTTTGGTGTTTTTCATTTGTTTGGTAATCATATTTTCATTGTTTTTATCAAAGTAAAGCACAGCGTAATTTTGTTTGCTTGAAATATAGGCGATATCCACAGGAAGTTTTTTAAGTTTACTTAATGTGTGTTTGCCCTGATAAACGGCAACGTAACTAATGCGATTCGTGTGCATGATGGTTTCCTCCTTTTTTAAATAGTCCGAAAGGATTTGGTCTAGGTATATAATGAGAAACAATTTGGGCAATGTCATTTAAAAATGCATTTAGTTCTTGTTCTAACTTTCGTTCAATTTGTAAATAACGGGCAACTTCTTCTTTTTCATACAACGCTTTTTTCATTTCACTAAATGTTTTAAGAGTTGCTGCATAATCAGGATGATACGCACCACCCTCATTTAAAACTTGATTGTAGATTTGTTTCATTTGCTCAAAAGCTTTAAGGTCTGCATGATATTTACTTTCAATTTCTTTATCGAGCACTTTGAGTTGATGAATTTTATCGTCTTGTAAAATCTCTTCAAGAACATCGTATGCTTTCATGATGATTTCAGTCATCATTAATCACTCTTTCTCGCTTTTTTTTATTTAAAGCGTGTTATAATTATGGATGAGGTGTTACCTATGATTTTAATGAAAAATATTATTCGCGAAGGCCATCAAACATTAGAAACAGTTGCGAAGCCTGTTAGACTTCCTTTATCAGCAGCTGATAAAAAGTTGTTAACTGATTTATTACAATTCGTAAAAAACTCACAGGATAACGAGATGGTAGAAACGTATGGACTGAGACCTGCAGTTGGTATTGCTGCTCCTCAAGTCAATGTATCCAAGCGAATGTTCGCTGTTCATGTCAATGATTTTGATGGAACGCTATATTCTTATGCCCTTGTGAATCCTGAAATCACAAAGAAAAGTCAATCATTAATTTACTTACCAGGTGGTGAAGGTTGTCTAAGTGTTGACCGGGAAACATCAGGGTTAACTCCTCGTTATCATAGCGTTACAATCGAAGCCCTACATTATGATGTTGAAAAAGATGAACTGGTTCCTATTACCTTAGATTTGACAGGGTATGTAGGGATTGTTTTCCAACATGAATACGATCATCTAAACGGGATTTTATATACCACCAAACTGTTTGATGAAATTCCCAATGCCATCCCTGCATTTACTTTTATGGAAGAAGCGGATGATGGGGAGTAATTACTTCTTAAAGACAACATTTAAAACTTTAATTTGATTATCTAAAATGTCATCATAAGTGACATTTTTTGTTGCATCTTTTGCGAAAATAATTTTTGATAGTTGATCCATTTCTTTTTGATCTTTTTTCTTTTTCCGCGAAAAGGGATTGCGGAAGAAACCACGTTTCTTTTCTGGTTGTTCAAGCATCGTTTCTTGAAAACGATTATCAATAAAAAGAAAGCCTTGAAAACGGTCCCGAAGGAGTCGTTTAAATAAGGAAATAATATTCGTCTTACCATAGCCTATTAGTTTAGGTCTTCCTTGATAATCTTGATCGTGACAAGAAACAGAGAAAATCTTTTTCTTGAGGATTCGATAGGCAGTCGTTGTTGATTCACCTTCGTTTAAAAAATACACTGGATCAAAATGAACAAAGACATGATTGGCACGCATCTTCTTAAAGAGGTATGCGTAGGTATTCGCTTTGTGGTGCGAATCTGGAACGAAGATTAAGCGTTTGCGGTTTCTGGCGGCATGATTAATCCAAGGTTCCATTCTTTTTTTAACTAAGTCTAAGTTTTCAATAATTTGATCGAAGATAGGAAGACGAACAAATAAATAGTTAACCTTTAAGGCGTTGGCAACTAAAACCAAATGTTGAAACTCTTCAAAGGCTATTTTTGCCTTTTGATCGGAGTGAATGTCATATGGCTTAATCAACGTATCAATGACTGAGACCTTTATTTTTGCTGCTTTTAGTTTAGTTTGAATATCTTTCATTTGTGCTTTTGATATTTCTAATAAAGGTTGTGAATTATAATATCTTAATGCCACTTCTTCAATTTCATGACGAACAGCTGTTTCAAGTTGCTCTATGAATGTTTGTTGACCGTCTAAATCAAGAAAACCTGTGATGATTGCTTTCATTTTCTCACACTCCATTCATACATTAAAATACCACCTGCAACGCTAACATTTAAACTTTCAACTGTGTTTGTTTCAATCGTTACAAAAGTATCACATAAAGCTTTGATTTCAGAGGAAATTCCTTGTCCCTCATTGCCTAAGACTAAGACAATTTTGTCTGGTTTTAGAATTGCTTCTCCTTGGTGCGCATCGGCACCGATAATTTGATAATTTTTCGTTTTTAAATCCTTTAATTTTTCACCCAATGGACCTCGTTCAACGTAACAATGAAAGATAGCTCCTTTAGATGCACGAATTGTTTTCTCGTTATACAAATCTGCGCTATGGTGGCTTAAAATGACATGTTCAAAACCAAAAGCAGCCGCACTTCTTAAAAGGGCTCCCACATTATCGGGATCTTGAACTTGATCAAGTGCTAAAATCCGCTTTGATGTTTTTGGCACGATTACTTTTTTACACAAGCCAATCGTATCAATAAGCGTTTCTGTTTGTTGGAGTTCTTCCATCAATTCAGCCGCGATTAACATACCTTCTTTATTTGGGTTTGATGTAATGACCATTTCTAGATGACCTGTTTTTTTAGCTGCTTCAATGAGATGTTCCCCGTAAACTAAAAATTGGCCATGAAGGTCACGATATTTTTTTGTTTTCAGTTTTTTCCAAAGTTTAAATTGTTGGTTTTGTTTGGAAACAATCATTGTGAAACACCTTTCTCAGATATACTTTCATACACTTCTTCTACAGTAAAACCATGGTCAGTAAAGACGAGCTCTGATTTTGGAGTTATATCAAAAGTAATTACTCCTAAAGCAGCATCTTCAATAAAGACATCGAAATCAAAAACATCTTCATATCTTTCTGTATAATGTTGTTTCGGTTGTGTCACTGGATTTCTTGGAACATAAATACTACAACAGTCATTAAAGGGACGAATCGATATGGTATATGTATCAATTTTTTTAGCAAGAGTAACGATATCAGCCTTGTCATAGGTTGCCAGTGGTCGAATAACTGGACGATTGGAAACTGCATCGACAACAACCATACTATTTAATGTTTGGGAAGCCACTTGGCCAATTGAATCCCCGTTTAATAAGACGGGAATTTTGTTTCTTTCAGCGTAATTATCGGCAATGCGATACATCATCCGGCGCATCACTGTAATAATATAAGGATCATACACATGTTTTAAAATTTCTTCGTGGAGTTTTGTAAAAGGAACCATATGGCATCGGATTTTCCTATTTATTGTATATTTAGCTAGTTTTTTTGCTAAATCATATACTTTTTGAACACTTTCGAGTGGGGTTAACGGCGTTGACTCAAAATGGAGAAGCTCGACTTCTAAACCTTGTTTAATCGCTAAATATGCAGCGACTGGTGAATCGATTCCGCCACTCATTAACATTAAACCTTTTCCAGCCATGCCGTAAGGAAAACCACCCATCCCTTTAATACTTTTTAAGTAAACGAATGCATTTTGGTCACGGATTTCAACATGAAGCGTTTCTTCTGGTTGTTTCATTACAACTTTTCTTTGAACATCCAACTTCGATAAAATCAGTGGTGCGATTGTTTGTGTGACTTCTAAAGAAGTCATGGGAAAATGCTTATTCACACGTTTGGTTTCAATTTTAAAAGTTTTTTCTCGTGGTGTTTGTGCGTTTAAAAGGTAAACAGCGACATCGATAATCTCAGAAATCTCTAAAGCAGTCACGTACACAATACTAAAAGAATGAATTCCCGGAATTTCTTTTAAACGATTGACAATGGTTGCTTCATCTTTTTCTGCAAATTCTAAATACGTCCGGTCATGAAGAAAAAAGTATTCTACAGATAGATCTTTAAATTTGTTTTTAATGTGTTCGCGAATTCTGCGGACAAAGTATTTTAAGTTCTTTCCTTTTAACATCATTTCGCCAAAGCGAATTAAAATCCTTTTTTTCATCTCATCACCACCTCATATTTTAACATATATGATAAAATAAAGATGGTGATATCCATGAAAAATGCAGAATTACAAACTGTTTTTCAAGCTTTATGTGCTTCACAACCCAACACAACGGCTCTCTTAGCGAATGCATCGGCGTTCATTAATGAAACTTTAGACCAAATCAATTGGGTTGGTTTTTATTTATATGATGGGCAAAAATTGCACGTGGGCCCTTTTCAAGGCCGGGTTGCCTGTTCAACGATTGAACTTGGCAAAGGTGTTTGTGGGACAGCTGCAATTCGTAGACAAACTCAAATCGTTGATGATGTTTTAGCTCACGACAACCACATTGCTTGTGACGAGAACTCACGTTCGGAAGTTGTCATCCCCATCATTATTAAAAATGAACTTTTTGGAGTTCTTGATGTCGATAGCCCTATTTTTAATCGTTTTGATACAGACACCGTCCTTCTATTAGAAAGCTTCGTCTCGATTCTTGGGCAATTCATTGACATTTAAATTAAAGTAAAGTATAATATGAAAGTCGGTAAAAAGCAGGCAACTTTTAACTTTGAATGCGATCCCTACCTTTAGGAGCCCTTAGTAGCCATTCTGCTTTATGGTGAAAAGAACATCGGGATACTTCAATGCTTAGAAATTTGCATTTTTACCACCAAAAAGAAAAGGAGGTAAAAATATGTCAAGATTTACTGGATCTACATGGAAAATTTCCCGTCGTTTGGGGTATTCAATTTCAGAAACAGGTCGTGAATTAAAAAAGCGTCCTTACCCACCAGGGCAACACGGTCAACGTCGTTCTAAATTAAGTGGCTACGGCTTACAGCTTCATGAGAAACAAAAAGTAAGATTTACTTATGGTGTTTCCGAAAAACAATTTAGAAGAACATTCAATGATGCAGCGAAGATAAAAGGTGTTCATGGTGAAAACTTCTTGAAATTACTCGAATCTAGATTAGATAACGTCGTCTACCGTTTAGGTTTTGCCAAATCAAGAGCACAAGCTCGTCAATTGGTTAGCCATGGTCACATTCGCGTTGATGGTCAAAAAGTCGATATCCCATCTTACCGTTTAGTTCCTGGTCAAAAAATTCAACTTAAAGAAACGTCAAAAGATTTAAAGATCGTTCAAGAAGCTTTAGAATCACAATATGCAACAGTTGATTTTGTTGATTACAACCCAGAAACTAAAATTGGTACGTTTGCGAGATATCCCGAACGTAACGAAATTCTTCAAGACATTAACGAACAATTAATTGTTGAGTTCTACAGTAGATAAAAGAAAAAGCGTCAAAATTTTGACGCTTTTTTTCTTTTTATTTTAGTTTATAATTATTCGGTAGCTGCTTGGACTAAAGCTAAATATGAAGCAGGCTCTAAAGAGGCACCACCAACTAAAGCGCCATCGATGTCTGATTGTTGTAAAAATGAAGCAATGTTACTTGGCTTCACTGAGCCACCATATAAAATGCGAACTTGATCGGCTGTAAAGACATCATAAAGTGAAGCAAGCGTTTTACGAATCATTTTAATCGTGTCATTGGCTTGTTCAGGTGTTGCCGTTCTACCCGTTCCAATCGCCCAAATCGGTTCATATGCAATCACTGTTTTAAGAACATCTGCGCGAGCGATACCAGCGTATGATTTTGTAATTTGTTTTTGAACATACTCATCGGTTGTGCCTTCTTCACGAATCGTTAATGATTCTCCCACACAAATGATGGGCGTGATTTCGTGTTGAATGGCTTGAATGGCTTTTTTATTAACCGATTGATCAGTTTCATTAAAATATTCGCGTCGTTCACTGTGACCGACAATGACATA
Source organism: Acholeplasmataceae bacterium (assembly GCA_023230825.1). Taxonomy (GTDB): domain Bacteria; phylum Bacillota_I; class Bacilli_A; order Acholeplasmatales; family Acholeplasmataceae; genus Mariniplasma. The sequence goes on along the minus strand of JALNWO010000052.1, from coordinate 2,350 downwards.
TTTCACACCATATGATTTTAACATCGGTGCACTAATTTCACCTGTATAAGCGCCTTCTTCAAGCTCATGCATATTTTGGGCCCCAACTCTTAAGTTTTCGCCCTCGCGTTTGACTAAGTCTCTTAAGAATATGGATGGTGTGAAAATAACCGATTCGACAGTTTCTTTATCAGGAACTTGAACGTTTACTTGATAGATGAACTCTAATGCTTCATCTTTCGTTTTAAACATTTTCCAGTTACCTGCAATGATGGGACGTCTTTTGTTCATTAGCCTAAAATTGAAGAAACATCTTTGATTGCTTCTTCAGCTCTCTTTCCTTTAGCGATAATTTTAACGTTTTCACCATAGGGGACCGCTAAACTCATTAACGCGAGGATTGACTTGAGGTCAACGACTTTATCTCCATATTTTAGTTCAATTTCAACGGCATATTTTGAAGCTGTTTGAACAACTTTAGCCGCTAAAGTTGCGTGTAGTCCTGTCGTACTTCTAATCGTGATTTCTTTTTCCATTGTATCTCTCCTTTTTTAAAACATCGGGGGCGTTGATATCCATAACACGCGTGCGTGTTGGTTGGTTGGGTTGATTAAATAGTGTTCTTTGTTTGCTAAGTAATAAAAAGTTTCCCCTTTACGAATAATATGTCTTTTTTTATTTAAAACTAATGTGACTTGTCCTTCGAGGACATAGCCAAATTCTTCCCCTGCATGGGGATCATCGATAACCGATTGTCCGCCTGGTTGAAGATCAATAATGATTGGCTCCATTTCATATTTTAAGGCATTTGGAACAATCCAACTAATCATATGCTTGAGGGTGTTATTTTCTTTTTCGTAAAATTCTTCCTTTTTAAAAACAACGGTTTGTTCCTCTTCAATACTAAAAAACTCGTGAACATCTGTCCCTAAAACTTCTAAAAGCGCAAACAAGGTTTGCATCGAGGGCGACGTTAAATTATTTTCTAATTGTGAAATGTAGCCTTTTGTCAATTCTAGACGATTCGCTAGTTCTTCTTGGGTAAGTTGATTACCTAAGCGAAGGGCTCTAATTTTTTTGCCAATATTCATCATTTTTCAGTAATACATTCAATGCCAGGAAGTTTTTTACCTTCTAAATACTCGAGGGATGCACCGCCACCTGTGGAGATGTGGGTCATTTGATCTGCCAAACCAAATTGGATGACAGCCGCAGCTGAATCCCCACCACCAATGATGGTTGTTGCACTTTCTTTGATGTTTGCTAGAGCTTCCGCGATTGAACGTGTTCCTTCCGCAAATTTTGGAAATTCAAAGACGCCGACAGGGCCATTCCAAAAGACTGTTTTTGCATCTATAATAATTTGAGTAAATTTCTCTATTGTTTCTGGACCTGCATCCATCCCCATTTCATCTACTGGGATGGCAGTCACCGGACGAATGAATTTTTCTGCATCTGGTGCAAATGCTTTTGAAGTCACAAGGTCAGGTCCCATAACAATTTTATCTTTACCAATCGTTAATAATTCTTGAGCTAAAGGCAATTTATCAGCCTCTAAGAGTGACGTTCCTATTTCATATCCTTTCGCTTTAAAAAAGGTATATGCCATTCCGCCACTAACTAAGATTTGGTCAGCAATCTCTAAGAGATTTCTAATTACACCAATTTTATCAGATACTTTCGCACCACCTAAAATTGCGATGAAAGGGCGTTTGGGATGTTCTAGTGCACCACCTAAAATGTTAATTTCTTTTTCAATTAAAAAGCCCGCAACTGTTTCTTTAATATGATTTGCAATACCTACATTAGATGCGTGTTCACGGTGGGCCGTCCCAAAAGCATCATTGACGAAAACATCACCTAAGGATGCCCAGTAGGCACCAAGTTCTGGATCATTCTTGCTTTCTTTTTTTCCATCTAAGTCTTCAAACCGAGTATTTTCAAACATTAATATTTGTCCGTCTTGAAGTTTGTTAACGGCTTCCTCTAACGCTTTTCCTCTTGTTTCAGAGATGAAGATAACAGGTTGTTTGATATGTTCACTTAATCGTTTAGCAACTTGATCTAAACTATTTTTTGCTAAGTCTGCTTCGGTTTTAATTCTGCCTAAATGAGAAAATAAAATGGCTCTCCCACCATTCTCAATAATATGACGAATGGTCGGTAATGCTTGAATAATACGATTATCATCGGTAATTTCTCCGTCTTGAATCGGAACATTAAAGTCGACCCGAACAAGGACTTTTTTACCTTTAACATCGATATCTCTAATCGTTTTCTTTGCCATAATTGTTTGTCTCCTTTTTAAGTTTGTCATTCATTATAGCCGTAATCATTATAACACTATTTGAAATGTTTTTCTATCATTGGG
>JALNWO010000051.1 GCA_023230825.1 Acholeplasmataceae bacterium | reverse complement strand
CTTTCTTTTTATAGTATAATAAGTATGAAAAGTATAATAAGTATAACGGAGGAAATTATGAAAGAGGATTTAAAAGGAAAAAGCATGTCGGTTGTGAAAGTTGGAGAAAAAGGGCAAATTGTAATTCCAAAAGATATGAGAGATATGTTTAATATAAAACCTGGAGATACGATTTTAGTATTGGCTGACCAAGAAAAAGGTATTGCAATTGTTTCAAATGAAGGTTATTTAAAGTTTGCTAAAAATATCTTTGATGCACAAAAGAATCCACTTGGTGACGAATAATGGAAGCAATATCTATAAGAAAACTCACAAAAGTATATAAAGAAAAGGTCGTAGTTGATAATTTATCACTAAATATTAATGAAGGTGATTTTTTTGCTTTGCTAGGTTTTAATGGAGCCGGGAAAACAACAACCATTAAAATGCTCTCTGGACTTGTTAATCCAACATCAGGTGATGCATTTATTTACGATAAAAGTATTATTAATCAGATGGATGACATTAAAGAAATTATTAACATATCACCGCAAGAAACGGCAGTTGCTCCTAATTTAACTGTATATGAAAATTTAGTATTTATTGCAGAAGTTTATGGCTTCTCTAAAGAATTAGCAAAAGAAAAAGCTGTCGACATGATGACTAAATTTAATATTCTCAATCGAAGTAAAGATAAAGCAAAAAAACTGTCTGGCGGTTTAATGAGAAGACTTAGTATTGCTATGGCACTTATATCAGAACCTAAAATTCTTTTTTTAGATGAACCAACATTAGGATTAGATGTTAGAGCACGAAGAGAATTATGGCACATTTTAAATGAATTAAAAGGTAAAATCACAGTTATTCTTACAACACACTATTTAGACGAAGTTGAAGCTTTAGCAGATAAAATTGCGATTATCGATAAAGGAAAATTAAAAATCATAGGAAGTCTAGAAGAATTGAAGATTAAAACCAAATTAGAAAGATTAGAGGAGATTTTCTTAAGTTTGACTGAAGGTGAGGCAATTCTATGAAAACATGGATATATACCAAAAGAAACTTAAAAGAACTTTTAAGTGATCCTTTAAGTTTGATATTCACTATTGGGTTGCCTGCTTTCTTATTAGTCTTTATGGTTTCTTTGAATAAGAGTTTGCAATTTAATGAAGCATTTAAAGTTGAAAATTTTGTACCTTCCACAATTATATTTAGTTATTCATTTTTAACGATGTTCTCTGGTATGTTAGTAGCAAAGGATCGAAGCAGCTCATTTCTATCAAGAATGTTTGTTTCACCTTTAAAAGCACATAATTATATTTTAGGTTATATTATACCAATTTTAATGATTGCTTTAATTCAATCAATTATCTTATACTCGATCGGATTTGTTGTGGGACTTTCGTTTAGCATAAATATCTTACTTAGCATCCCATTTCTATTGTTCATATCATTATTATTTGTCAGCTTTGGATTGTTACTCGGTAGCATATTAAAAGATCAGCAAGTTGGTCCAGTAGCATCCATTTTGATCCAGGTAGTTGCTTTCTTAAGTGGGATGTGGTTTAGTCTTAATCTTGTTGGCGGAGCGTTTGAAGTAATTGGTAATATCCTGCCATTTTCACATGCAGTTAATTTGTTGAAGTATGTTTTAAATGGGAATTATAATAAAATAGGCTTTCCTATATTAGTTATAAGCATTTATACTATTGTTGTACTATTCTTTGCGATATTAACTTTTAAGAAAAATATGAAAAAATAATTAACCATAGATATAAAAAAATAGCCTTATAAAGCCATCAAATTTATGGGTGCATTAAAAAACACTAGGGGTGTAGTAATGTATCAAAATAGGTCACCCAACACACATTTTCCGTACAAAGTTTTACCCCCTTTAACATGATGTTGAAGTATGGTTGAACTGTGTTTAAAAAATGCAAGATTTAAGAAAAAGGCGAGTTTCTGACTAAAATAATCAGAGACTCGTCTTTTTTTGTTTTTTTACTCAAATTGTTTCTATATGGTGGTTTTTATAAACAATCAATCTATTTTATTTATTGTATCTGCTATTTTTAGATCTTTGGAATCTTTAAGTTCATCTTTTAATTTACTTATATATTTTTCAGTGTTTTCACTAACACTTTTAGATGACCTAAATGGAAAAAGGAATGACCTTTTACCCGCCTCATCTTTTTCTTGCTTAACAATAAATTTCTTTAAGAATTCATATAAAATTAATTCTTTTGTTCTAACAGCTGTTTCTCTTATTCTAATAGCAAGTTGCATACTAGTAGCAATTCAAACATCAATAAACCATAAAATATCCCAAATGAATATAGACTAAAATATCCCAAATGAAAGTACAACTTTTTGTCCGTACCCCTTTTGACCCTTATTAACTTGACATGTATAAATGTTGATTCATATTATTTTTGATATTTTATAACATCAATTGTTTATTTATACTTTTAAAGATATAATGAAAATGAATATTCGATTATAAAAGTAATAAGTAAAACTGGAGGGTAGATTATGAAGAAAGTATTAAATATTATGATCATGCTTGTATATCTTATAATATTAACTGGGTGTTTTCAAACAAGAACAGAACTTTTTAATTTGCATATTGAAGAGGATACTTATACATTACATGAAGATACAGAAATATTTATTGATGATGAAGGCAACTTAATTAGCTTTATAAGTATATCATTTAAGAATCTTGACGATATAGTTTCAGAGGATGATGACTTTGATGTTAATACATTCGGTGATTTTTCATTTGAAGATATCAGGTTGTTTGAAATAGAATTATACTTAGGACTAAATGATGGAGACCCCATCAAGTATGACTTAAACTTTCTAGGTAGAGCAAATCCAGGAAGAGGCAATGCATATAGATTTAGTACAACAATAGATGAACTAAAAGATGAGTATAAAGCTTTACTTGTAGTATTAGAACTCAATACCAATATTGGTGGATTAGATGATAGAATTGGTTATATTCATCTGCAATTTAAAAACACAAAAAATCTTAAAGTTGGTGCAACTGTAACATTAAGAAATAATCTTGAAACACAAAGAGAAGATGCGTTAAAATCACTTACAAAAATATTTTCTGAATTCAAAAGAGATAATTATGATCAAGAAGGTTGGAATCAAATTCATGAAATCTATAGAAATACTAGAGCGTCTATAAATAAATCATTAGATAGTGAATCAATTACAATATTTATTTCACAAGCAATATATGATTTTTCTAGAGTTCCTACCGTAGCGTAAAGATTTTATATAAAAAGACTTATTAAGCCATTAATTTCAGGGTGCGTAAAAAAACACAGGGGTGCGTAAATTTTGCTAGGGGTGCGTAATTGTATCAATATAGTTCTACAAACCCATTGAGTAAAATAATAGATCTGATTTCATTGATTCAGATCTTTTTTTATAATTAAAAAAGGCATGTTAAATTTTCAACGATAGCAAAACAAAAAAGACATCAACCAGTGTTGACGTCTTTTTATTTAATGACGGGTTAAATTTATTTGATAGATGCTTTATAAATGTCTTTTATTGATTTAGCCAACACCTGGTTAAACTCTTCCTCAGTTTGATCAGCATGTAAACCCTCTAAAAGAGCTCTTGAGAAACTGGCAATTAAGCCTTTATTTTTTCCTAAAAGGCGATTGGCGAGCTTACGGCTATAACCACCAGACAAGGCGACAACGCGAACAACACGTTCATCTTTCATAAGTTCTGCATATAAATTTCTTTTTGATGGAATCGTTAGTTTGAAAATCACTTTATCAGCAGGATCAAGTTGGTTGAGTTCTTCATTTAAATATTTGAGTAAAATATCTTCGGCCAAAGCTTTATCATCCATATGGATATCAACCTCAGGCTCAATAATGGGGACCATCTTATAAGCAATTACTTTTTTAGCAATTTCAAATTGTTGTTTAACAATCGCTTGAATGCCTTCTTCGTTTGCTGCTTTAATTACAGAACGCATTTTTGTTCCAAAAATATTTCGTTTCACAGCCTTTTCTAGTAATGTGTCTAATTCAGGCATGTCTTTCATCATTTGGACGCCATTTTGTTCTGGAGCTAATCCTTTGTCAATTTTTAAGAAAGGAATGATTTGTTTTTCTTTCCATAAGTAATCGGCGGTATGGAGTTTACCCACTTTTCGGTCCATCGTATTCTCAAATAAAATCGCACCTAAAATATGTTCGCTTGTAAAAACGGGACTAGATACAATTCTTGTTCGCATCTCATGAACTAACGTGAACATCTCTTCATCGTTTGTGTATGCATTGTCATAAACACCATAGTTTGCTAAAGCTTTGGGTGTTGAACCACCACTTTGGTCTAAGGCTGCAATGAAGCCTAACCGTTCATGCATTAATTTTAATTGTTCATCTAACATATTAAAACCTCACTTTCACTTTAATTTTACCACTTTTAACAGAAAAAGGATGGTTTTTATCTTGAATCGCTTGTTAAAGTTAATGATCGTTCTAATAAAGCAATGGTTTGTCAAAAAATGTTCACTCGCACTTCTTTTCGATATTGTTCGATTTATGATAAAATAAATAGAGAGCATAAACAAATAAAAAAGCAATAGTCGCCGTTAATATTAGGTACGGGCTTTTATCATTTGTTTTTTAAAAGGAGGAGAGAAATGATACCATTTGCAGGACGAATTTTTATTTTTGGTTATGGTATGGTTGGGAAAAGCTTTGTTCGTCTTTTAAAAAATGAAGTTATCTTTGAGATGAAAAATCTTTTTGTCATCGATATGGCACTTGATGATCGTGATGAATTTATTAAAGAAGGTGGCTTTAAAGATAACTACTATGTCCACCATGTAACAAAAGACAACCACATATCAATTTACGAAAAGTATCTTCGTGAAGGTGATGCCTTGCTCGATTTTTCAGAAAAAACGAGTAATAACGACACCCTCACATGGTGTTTAGAAAATGGTGTTTTTTATTTGAGTACATCCGCCTCCTCTTGGCCAGAAGATGATGCAAGTATATCTGCTTATGATCAATTTGTATCACTGATTGAGCGGGAAAGAAAATACCAAAAAGGTTATCCCACGGCTGTTGTTGAAATTGGGTGCAACCCAGGGCTGGTTTCTTTGTTTGCGAAAAAAGCGTTAAGAAAGATGGCCCAGATGGTTGATACAAAGTTATTTTCAGAAGAAGCGTTAACGTTACTACATGAATATCAAAGAAAAGGACAATCAAATCTTTTAGCACAGGCTTTAGCGATTGACACAATTATTATTTCCGATTACGATACATTAAGTGTAAACGGTGAAATGAATAACGATGACACCCTTTATAGTACGTGGTCACCTAGTGGTTTGTACGATGAAGCAGTTGCCCACGTTGAGTTTCGATTAGGCACAGATTTTGATATTAATAAAATTCAAGATAAGGTAAAAATTTATCATGCGAATGACGGCTATATAAAACTCAATTTAAAAGGAATTGATACATTAGAAAAAACGTATTCACCACATGGTTATTTTGAAGGTCATTTGATTACACATGAAGAAACGATGTCATTAGCAAGCTACTTATCTGTTTTAGACGAAGAAGGTCTAAGTTTATATCGCCCCACAGCCTATTTTTCTTACCGCCCAAATGAACTCGCTGTTCAAGCCCTTGCTAAAGTAAAACAAAGTGCGTATCAAAAACCAAAAGCTTTTAAGAAATTAGATGAGACACTTGTTAGTGGTGGAGAATATGTTGGGGTCATTATTCATAGTAAAACACATGGCGCTTATTATTATGGAAGTGGGTTAGAATTGGATGTTTTAAAGCGTGATTATCCTAAAGAAACGCCAACGATTATTCAAGTGACAGCAACTGCTATTAGTGCTTTTAAATGGATGCTTAAAAATCCAAATCTTGGCCTTGTTTTACCTGAAAAACTTCCTGAAGATGAAATCTTAAAAGATGCACAAAAATATTTAAAGCAATATGATTTTCACATGATTAAAGAGTCTATCATACCGCTTCAGGGTTTGTTAGATAAATCTACTGATGATAAAAAATAAACTCACAAACGTGAGTTTTTTTATTTAGAAAAAGTGCGTATTTTTTGAAGGATTTGTGTGTTTGTCTTATGATTAAAGTACAGCAACAAAAAGGAAGGTAGAAAATGAGCACGCATTATGTTATTTTATATTATCACTATACCAAACTTGAAGATTTAGAAGGATTTCGTGATGAACATCTTCAAGCTTGTCTTCATAAAAATTTATTAGGGCGAATTTATGTAGCCCATGAAGGAATTAACGGAACGCTATCAGGTCTGAAAGAAGATGTCACCGATTATATGGAAGAACTTAAAAATGATTCACGCTTTCATGGAATCGTCTTTAAAATTGATGAAGCAGACGGACATGCGTTTAAAAAGATGCATGTAAGAGTGAAAAAAGAGTTGGTCAATTTAAGTTTAGAAGATGATATTAATCCAAAAGAAATCACAGGTAAATATGTTGAACCTCAAGATTTCTTCACCCAAATGCAAGATAGTAACACGATTGTTATAGATGCTAGAAACGATTATGAACATGCCATCGGTCATTTTCGTGGCGCCATCAAACCAGACATCCGTAATTTTAGAGATTTACCGAATTGGATAAGGGCTAATAAAAAGCAGCTAGAAGGTAAGAAAATCTTAACGTATTGTACTGGCGGCATCCGGTGTGAGAAACTCAGTGGTTGGCTCAAACGAGAAGGTTTTGATGATGTCGGTCAACTCAAAGGTGGTATCGTTACCTACGGCAAAGATGCCGTCGCACAAGGACAGTTATGGGATGGTCAATGTTATGTCTTTGACCAACGCCTTAAAGTTCCTATTAACCGAGTTGAGCATATCATTGTCGGCCGTGATCATTTTGATGGAACCCCATGCGAAAGACAATTGAATTGTGCCAATCCAGAATGTAATAAACAAATCCTCGCCTCCATAGAAAACGAAGATAAACATTTAGGCGGATGTACGTTGGCTTGTAGTCTACATCCGCGTAATCGCTATGTGATTCAACATGAGTTAAGTCCTGAAGAAGTTAAAAGAAGGCTTCAATTATTACAAAGTTAAAGATTAAAGACCGCTTAAATAAGCGATAAATAAAAAAACGCCAGTGATGGCGTTTTATATATTTTGGTATTTATCAGTTTGATAGATTTCAACTAGGTCATCGACATCAACATCAGTTTCTTCATCGATATCAGGGACATTAAAACCGTTGATATTAAAAAATTCATTAACGAAAAGTTTCGTTCCTGGACGCTTGAAAAAGGTAGCTTCGTCGAAGGAATTCATGAGATGAGCAACTTCAGTTTGAATTTCTGGTTGCATTTCTCTATGATCTAAGCGAACTCTTCCTTGTTCATCTACGAGACGGTTTTTCCCGTATACCATGTCTTTATAGAGACGATGTTTATGTTCTGTCGTCGTTTCGTGTAAGTGGTGTTTTAACATCACATCAAAGAGGAGAGAAACATAAATTGGCATTTGTGGAATAAAGACGCTGGCTTTAGAGACAATGGCTTTACTCGATGAGATTAATGCTTCTCCTTGGTATTTTGTTTTTAATAATTGGTTTAAGGCAATGGCTGTTTTCTCTAAGTCATCTTTAGCATGGCCTAAAGTTCCGCCACGATAAATAGCATCGGTATTTGGACCACCAATATAAGTGTAAGAAATGGTTTTAAAGTGAGGCGATAAAACATGGGCTTTATCAAGGGCAGTCACCCAATCGTGCCAGTCACTTCCACCCATAACAAAAACAGTGTCTTGGGTTTCTTGTTCAGTCGCTGGTTCAACCGTTAAGTCTTCAATAACCAAAGTCTTTAAATCAATTGTTTGACCATGGGCTGGTTGACCGAGAGGTTTAATTTGGGAGCGAATCAATTCGTCTGTTTCGTAGTTTTTTCTGACCCCTGAAGCGAGCGAATAAACAAGGAGGTCAATCTGGCCAAATGTTTCTTTGATTGTTTGAATCACATGATCTTTCATTTCGGGACTAAAGGCATCTCCGTTAAAATCGAAATGCTCGGTTGGTAATTGTTTTGTTTCGTGTTGGAAGAAGAGGTTATTCCAATAACCAGCTGATCCGGTTCGTTGACCTTTTGGGTAGTTTTCAAAAGAAACGTTTATCGTATTAGCACCAGCCCCAAAGGCAAGACTCATTCTCGTTGCTAATCCATAACCAGAAGAGCCGCCAATAATTAAAACATTCTTAGGGCCTTCGTATGGATCTAATCGCTTAATGAGTTCAATGTTTTCATGAATCATTTTTTGAATTCCTAAGGGGTGAGCGTTTGTAAAGAAATTACTGCGAATGGATGGTTTTACAATCATAAAGATGCCTCCTAAAATCTTTTATAGTGGGATAAATCTTTTTTTTATTATACATGAAATCGGTAAAAAAAGGGCAAAAAGAGATTAGAATCTTATCTTTAAAAAAATTGTGTTAAAATAAGTTTTGAAAGAAGGGGTGTCCGTGAAAACAAAAACCTATGTGATGACAACCTTAAACGGAATGGTCTACGGACTATTCGCAACTTTAATTATCGGTGTGATCATCCAACAATTTGGTGTTTTAATACAAGTTAATTTTATTTCTGATACCATTGCGAAAACTTTAATGGCTTTAATGGGTGTTGGCATCGGGATGGGAATTGCCTTAAGTTTAGAGATGAAAGGTCTTAAAATGGTTGTCGCATCATTAATGGGTGGGGTTGCAACAAGTTTTAAAGTGGTCTTTGGAACAGGCATTGTTGTTGGGTTAAATAATGATCCAGCGACGACGTATTTAGTTGTTGTTTTAGGGATTTTATTGCTCGACCGGATTTTGTTTCGCAAAACACCGGTTGATATTTTATTAATTCCTTTAATTGGGGCACTTTTAGCAACCATTTTAACTTTAGGGTTAAGTGGACCCATTGGCTGGATGTTAGGCGTTATTTCTGAAGGAATTCAACGAGCGACAGCCATCGCACCTTTTCCAATGTCTATTGTGATTGCTGTTGTCATGGGGATGTTATTAACCGCACCTGTTTCAAGTGCTGCGATTGCTATCGCAATTAACTTAAATGGTATTGCCGGTGGAGCTGCAGTTGTTGGGACAACCGTTCAAATGATTGGCTTTGCGGTTCAATCCAGAAGAGATAACCGAATTGGGATGGTTTTATCGATTGGATTTGGGACATCGATGCTCCAATTTAAAAATATTATTAAAAAACCCGTTATTTGGTTACCGACAATTATTGCTTCAGCAATCTTATCACCACTGATTGTTTTAACCTTAAAAACAGAGACATCAAAAATTGGATCTGGGATGGGTTCTTCAGGACTTGTCGGACAACTTCAAACGTTATCAGAAATGAATTATAGTACGAACAGTTGGTTATCGATTGGCTTCATTTTTATTGGAAGTATTCTCTTAGTCTATTTGATCGATCTCGTTTTTTATAAAGCCGGTTGGATTCAAAAAGGTGATTTAAGAGTTGAAGAAGACATCAAATAATTTATAGTATAGACAATTATTAACATTTTGTGTTAAAATGTGAGTGATTAGGTAAAAAAGGAGTGTTCATAAATATGAATAAAAGAGTTTACAATTCAACTGTTGGCAAAATATTTCGGACTTTAGGCTTTTTACTCGTTTTATTAGGATCTTTATATTTTCTTATTTTATTAGTTGCTGAAAATCAAGCATTACCCTTTCTTGGCACAGTCATTTATCCCGTGGTCGAGCCTTTCTACAATATGGCCGTCGGTTTACCCTCGTTTTTCCATGAGTACATCGGTTTGGCATTTATTGTTGGGCTATTTTTCTTAGTCTGGGTTTTAAGAAGAGGGATTATCTTACGTGTTCTTGTTAGTGCGGGTTTAATTTATACCTTTTTCTATGGCGGTCTATTCAACACAATGGCATTAACACCAATCGTTCTTGCTTTTCCAGCTTGGGTTGGTACAGTCAATCAGTTACTTGAACCTTTCTTTACACTATTAACGAATATTAGTGAGTATGTTCAACCAGGCATTATGGTGTTAACACCGGTCTTCTTATGGATGCTCTTTGCTAGTAAAAAACCAAAAAGACCGTCTGTCTCTTTCTTAGGTGCTGGAATGACGTTGTTATTCTTAGCAATCTTAGCGGCTCAAGCGAACAACTTATGGCTCAATTTAACAGCAGATTGGTATTTCATTGTTAATATCTCCATTTTCATCCTTGCATATGTTGTCTTAATTGTTGGTGGCGTCTTCGGTCTCTTAGGATTTTCAAGAAAATAATTTAAATCAATAAAAAGAAAAGGGCTTAGCCCTTTTTT
>JALNWO010000050.1 GCA_023230825.1 Acholeplasmataceae bacterium | reverse complement strand
AGGAAAAAACGATAAATCCAAAAGGATAAACGGCATTTTTAGTTAATTAATGTTATAATATTAGTAGGTGGCAATGCTATGGAAATAAAACAAAAAATCATTGAACTTACTGAACAAATCAATCAAGCAAACTACGATTACCACACTTTAGATCAACCAACAATCTCAGATTATGAGTACGATCAAAAACTTCAGGAGCTCATCCAACTTGAAATAAAATATCCAGAATACAAACAACCCAACTCACCAACAGATAAAATTGGTGGTGTTGTTTTAGATCAATTTGAAAAAGTTGAGCATCAAGAACCCATGATGAGCTTAAGTAATGTTTTTAATATGGATGAATTGGTCTTATTTGATGAAAGAATTCGGAAAATCATTCCTGAATATTCCTATATTACTGAACTTAAAATTGATGGTTTGGCAATTAGTCTCGTTTATGAAAACGGGATTTTTAAGCAAGCCGCGACGCGTGGTGATGGTCTCGTTGGTGAAGATGTGACTGAAAATGTGAAAACATTAAAACGATTACCACATGTTTTAAAGCACCCCATTTCTTTAGAAGTGCGTGGCGAGATCTATATGTCACATAAAAGCTTCAATCGTTTAAATGAACAACGAATGGAAGATGACTTGCCACTTTTCGCAAATCCAAGAAATGCAGCGGCTGGGACAATTCGTCAATTAGATTCATCTATTGTTGCTAAAAGAAACCTAGATATTTTTGTCTATCAAATCGTTGGTTTGGAACATCAAATTCATTCACAGCATGAGGCTTTAAATTATTTAAAAGAGCTGGGTTTTCCTGTGAATCCTAACCATCATTTGGTGACAACTGTTGAGGAACTTAAAAAACAGATTGAAACGTACGACACGTTACGTAAAAAATTAAACTATGAAACTGATGGTGTTGTTATTAAAGTCAACGAGTTTGCCTTACACCAAAAAATTGGTTGGACAGTTAAGCATCCAAAATGGGCAACTGCATACAAATTTCCAGCTGAACAAGTCTTAACCAAGTTAAAAGATATCACCTTTCAAATTGGCCGTACAGGTGTAGTCACACCGGTTGCTGAACTTGAGCCTGTCATCATTTCTGGTTCAAGAGTTTCCAGGGCAACACTTCATAATGAAGATTACATTAAAACAAAAGACATCCGCATTGGTGATATGGTTAAAGTTCATAAAGCGGGTGAAATTATTCCTAAAGTTTTAGAAGTTGATTTGTCATACCGTAAGCAGCAACAACCTTTCGTAATGATAACCAAATGTCCGTTTTGTCATCATCCTTTAGTGAGAAAACCGGGTGAAGCCGATTATTATTGTATCAATGATGATTGTCCAGCCAAACATATTAACCAATTGATACATTTTGCATCAAGACAAGCGATGGACATTGACACATTGGGTGAAAAGGTTGTCGAAATGCTTCATGAGCTAGGCTTTTTAAATACCATCGCTGATATATATACACTTCATGAATACGAAAATGATTTAAAAGGATTGCCTGGTTTTGGTGAAAGAAAAGTAGAAAAATTACTCCAAGCGATAGAAAATAGTAAGCAACAACCCTTTGACCGACTCCTTTTTGGTTTAGGGATTAAACTTGTTGGAGCGAAAGTTGCGAGAACATTGGCGATACATTATTTATCGATGGATGCTTTAAAACAAGCCACCGTAACAGATTTAGTTGAAATTGATGAGATTGGCGACATGATTGCCCAATCAGTCGTAACCTATTTTCAAAAACCAGAACATTTAGAATTAATAGAAAATTTAAAAACATATGGTTTAACAATGACATTTGAAAAACCGTATGTTGTTCAGCATGCGTTTAATGATAAGACATTTGTCCTAACCGGTAAGTTAGAAAATTACACACGCGATGAAGCGAAACGAATGATTGAAAATTTAGGTGGACGAGTTAGCTCATCTGTTAGTAAACAAACAGATTTCGTTTTAGCAGGCAGTGATGCAGGCTCTAAACTAAAGAAAGCACAGGAACTGGGTGTTCCAATTTTAACGGAAACAGAATTCAAGGTGAAAATAAATGGATGATAAAATTAAAGTTTTCGGAGCACGAGAAAACAATTTACAAAATATAGATATAGAAATTCCTAAAAATAAATTAGTCGTTATGACCGGTATCTCAGGGAGTGGGAAGTCTTCACTGGCTTTTGATACCCTTTATCAAGAAGGTCAAAGACGATATATGGAAAGTTTGTCTGCATACGCAAGACAATTTTTAGGTAATTTTGAAAAACCGGATGTTGATCGCATTGATGGTCTTTCCCCGTCAATTAGTATTGACCAAAAATCAACATCAAATAACCCCCGTTCTACGGTTGGAACTGTCACCGAGGTTTATGACTACTTACGGCTTTTATATGCACGCATAGGAATTCCTTACTGTCCGGGTTCAAATGAGCCTTTGACGAGACAAACCATTGAAGAAATGACCCAACGTGTTTTAAATTTAAAAGAAGGCAGTCGAATCATTGTTTTGTCTCCAGTTGTTGAAAGACAAAAAGGGACGTTTAAAAAAACAGCAGAACATTATTTAAAAGAAGGATTCACAAGAGCGTACATCGATGGGGAAACACATCTGTTAGAAGAATTTCCTAAACTAGATAAAAACCAAAACCATGATTTTTATTTAATTGTGGACCGTTTAATTGTAAAAGACACAATTCGTTCACGATTATATGATGCCCTTGAGCTTTCAACAAGATTAGCTTCTGGAAAAGCGAAGGTATTGGTTAATGATGATACCGTTCTTTCCTTTAACCAAAACTATAGTTGTGAGGATTCTGACTTTACCATCCCCGATTTAGAGCCACGGCTATTTTCTTTTAACGTTCCCATTGGTGCGTGTCCGGCATGTAATGGACTGGGTTACCGTTTGGAAGTTGTAGAAGATTTAGTTTTAGACCCTACAAAACCCTTATTAGAAGGCGGCTTAATTCCCTATAAAAATAATTTCGAAGAAAACTTAATGAGCCAAATGGTTCAAGAAGTTTGTAAACACTATGACATTGATATCAATTTACCTGTATCTGAACTTTCTCGTAAAGAATTAGATACAATATTATATGGTTCTAATGAAAAAATTGATTTTCGTTTACGCTCTGCTTCAGGCAGAAACCATGACACACATGATTTTTATGAAGGCGTTATTACCAATTTAACAAGGCGTTATCGAGAAACAACAAGCGAATGGATTCGAACATGGATTGAAAATTTCATGGTCGAATCAGAATGTATGACCTGTCACGGTGCTCGTTTAAATCCTGCTGCATTATCAGTAAAAATTGGTGGTAAAAACATTGATGAATGGACTCGTCTATCAGTTGATCAAGAACTTGAGTTTGTTCAACAACTCGAACTTGGTGTTGAAGAAAAACAAATTTCAAAACTTGCCATTCAAGAGATTGTAAACCGACTCGCATTTTTAAAAAATGTTGGTTTAGGATATTTAACACTACACCGTCAAGCAGGAACACTATCTGGTGGAGAAGCTCAACGGATTCGCTTGGCAACACAAATCGGTTCTAAATTAACCGGAGTTCTCTATGTGTTAGATGAGCCATCGATTGGTCTTCATCAACGCGACAACCAACGTTTGATTGCGACACTAAAAGAAATGCGTGATTTAGGCAACACACTGATTGTTGTTGAACATGACCATGAAACAATGTTAGCCAGTGACTATTTAATTGATATAGGCCCTTTAGCCGGTAAATCTGGCGGGAAAGTTGTTGCTTTTGGCACACCAGAAGAAGTGATGGCAAATACCAATAGCTTAACAGGAAAATACTTAACCGGTGAACTTTTCGTGGAAACACCTAAAGTAAGACGCAAAGGTAACGGTAAAGACATTTTAGTCATGGGTGCTCAAGCCAATAACTTAAAAGATATTTCTGTTGCTTTCCCATTAGAAAAACTGACGGTTGTTACAGGAGTATCAGGAAGTGGTAAATCTTCATTAGTAAATGAAGTCCTACTCAAAGGTTTGCAACAAAAATACTATAAATCAAAAGAAAAACCGGGGTTACATACAGCAATTAACGACCATAACCTGATTAATCGTGTCATTGAAATCTCACAAGCGCCAATCGGAAGGACACCACGCTCTAACCCGGCAACGTATACACGCGTTTTCGATGATATCCGTGATTTGTATGCGAAAACCAATGAAGCTAAGGCTCGTGGTTATACAAAATCCAGATTTTCCTTTAACGTGAAGGGTGGTCGTTGTGAATCTTGTCATGGAGATGGTGTTAAGAAAATCTCGATGCACTTTTTACCAGATGTTTACGTCCCTTGTGAAGTCTGTCATGGGACTCGATACAACCACGAAACACTCCAAATTAAATATCGTGGCAAAAATATCGCCGATGTTTTACAAATGACGATTGAAGATGCAATGGAATTTTTCGAGAACCATCCACAAATTCATCACAAATTAAAAATCATCAATGATGTTGGTTTAGGATATATTCAACTCGGGCAATCAGCAACCACTTTATCTGGTGGTGAAGCCCAACGGGTTAAACTTGCAAGTGAGCTTTACCGACGTGTGACGAATCGCTCGATTTACATTCTTGATGAACCAACAACGGGACTTCATACTGATAATGTCAAACAGCTACTTCATGTTCTTCATAAAATTGTTGATGATGGAGGAACGGTTGTTGTCATTGAACACAACTTAGATATTATTAAAAACGCCGATCACATTATTGATTTAGGCCCAGAAGGTGGCGATGCAGGTGGCTATATCGTCGCGCAAGGCACACCAGAAGAGATTGCAAAAGTGAAAGAAAGTTACACAGGTCAATATTTAAAAAAGATTCTAAAATGACCAAAACTAAACTAATTTTGTTATAATAAGAAAGGGAGCGATCATGAACGAAAAGGATCCTAAAAAGACGCCTGAAGAAGAACTTCAAGAACTCTTAGAAAAATTAAAAGAAGAAGATAGTCAAGATAGTAAAAACACCGCAATCATTTTTGGTTTTTTACTTCATCGAAATTATTTTGTTCATATGATTTTATCGACATTCGTCAATTTTTTAATGAGCGCAGCTGTCTTAGGGATTGCTATTGGTGTTCAGTATCCGCTTGTGGAATCACTTGATGTTTTAAGTTTTGTTCTTGCGATATTATTATTGACTTTGATTGAGAACTTCATTAAAATTTTAATGTTCCGTTACTTTATGAGAGTCATGTTGCTATCGATGGGAACCATTTCAGTACTTATTCAAATACTGATATTAATGTTTATTAGTTTGTATTTTGTTGAAGGTTTCAGTTTTATAGGAACCATCCAACTTATCGTCTTCTCAGTTGGTTTTACTATTTTTAGATTTATTTTATCGGTTTATCTTCGCCGATGGTTATATTTAAAACCCATTAAACTTTTTGGAGGCAAACAATGATGACTTTAAAAGTTAAGAAAATGGTTCAAGATTTAGATTTGGCTTTAAAATCAAATCAAAAAAGTTTAGAAAATATTATTAAGGTAGAAATGATTTCTAGACCTGGCGTAGAGCTTGCGGGTTTTCTTGAGTTTTTTGATAAAGAACGTGTGGTTTTAATTGGCTCGAAAGAATACCAATTTATTAAACAGCTCCCAGAAGATACTCGTCACGAACGTGTTGAAAACATGCTAAAACAAAAACCACCAGCGGTGATTTTTTCAACAAATGTTCAAGTTGATGACTTTTTTGTAAAATTAGGAAATCGGCATAATGTGGCGATTTTGAAGAGTTCTGAAAGAACAACTGCCCTTAGTTCAAGACTATATGCGTACTTGCATGCTGAATTGGCACCACGGATTAGCGTTCACGGCGTTCTTCTCGATATCCACGGCATGGGAACCCTTATTACCGGTAAATCAGGCATTGGTAAAAGTGAAACGGCACTGGAATTAATCAAAAGAGGTCATATCCTAATTGGTGACGACCGTGTTGATTTATATGAACAATCTGCAGGTACTTTAATTGGTAGTGCTCCAAAAATTTTAGAAAGATATATTGAAGTGAGAGGTATCGGTATCGTTGATGTTGTCTCAATGTTTGGGGCCGGTGCTTATCGCGAAAATAAAAAGCTCAGGCTCATCGTCGAGCTTGAACACTGGAAAAAAGGCAAGCAGTACGACCGCTTAGGAATTGAAACGGAAACGGTTAGATACTTTAATACAGATATATCCAAAATTACCATTCCAATTTTACCAGGAAGAAACGTCGCAACCTTAGTAGAAAGTGCTGCGATGAATCAAAAACTCAAATATTTAGGCTACAATGCCGCGAAAGATCTCGTTGAAAAAGTATCTATCAAAGCTAGAACACCAAAAGAGGAAAGAGAAGATGATTGAAAAAATTAAAAAACATAAAAAAGAATTGTATGTATATGGGGGAAGCTTACTTGCTTTCTTACTTATTGTTATTATCGCGGTAACATCATTAAATGGTTCTCCGATGGATACATCGATTAACCAAAGTGCGAATAAAACAGCAATTAATTTAGGATTCGCTGAGATTGCTTGGTATGCGGTTTTCATTTTAACAGGCATTGTTATTGCAGCTGTCTTTTCATTTCAAGAGTTTAAACGAATTGGATGGGACACTGAAATCTTATACGATGGCTTACTATTTGCAGTTCCCCTCGCTATTATTGGTTCACGTTTATATTATGTTATATTTGATCCGACCCCAAATTATAACAATTTTATAGATGTCATTAATATTACAAGTGGCGGTCTCGCCATCCATGGTGCTGTTATTACAACGTTTATCTTCGTCATCTTTTTCGCAAAGTGGAAGAAAATAAACTTCTGGGCTTTGGCTGATATTATTGTTGTTGGGTTTTTAATTGGTCAAATTATTGGCCGCTGGGGCAATTTCATGAATGGTGAAGCTCATGGCCCAATTATTGAAAGCCAGTTTATTATGCAAATTTTACCGAAGTTTATTGTTACTAATATGACAAACCCTGTATTAGCTGTCACATACCATCCAACCTTTTTCTATGAAAGTTTATGGAACTTTGTTGGCCTGGTTGCCTTTATAATCATTAGACGCCAAAAAGTTCTTAAAGTTGGTGACCTATTAGCACTTTACCTCATTTGGTATGGTATTGGCCGTGGACTTATTATTGAGCCGATGCGCCAAGATCCACTTTATATTTTCGGACTCAAGGTTAATGTCGTCTTTTCTCTCACTTTATTTGCTGGAGGCGGAGTTCTCCTACTAATCCTTAAAAGAATTTTCCTTAAGGATCAAAAATATTATGTAGATATGTTGGTGCCAGATGAAAACAATTCTCTTTGATTTAGACGGAACTTTAATTCAAACACCAAAAATGATTAAAGAATCATTTCGATATGTTTTTAAAAAGTATTTGCCAAATGTTGTGTTGGATGAAACAACTGTCGATAACTTTTTAGGACATACTTTGTGGGAAACATTTGGCAAATACGTCGACGATGTTGCCCAGATTGAAACGATGGTTGCTGATTATAGACAGTATTCTGAATCATTAATTAAAGGTGGTATCGATCCTTATCCAAATGCGAAAATGATCTTACAATATTTAAGAAAAAAAGGATGTCAAATTGGTGTTGTCACTTCAAAAATTAAAAAAGCTGCAGTTTCGCATTTACACTTAACTGGGTTATTAGAAGATGTGGACCACGTCATTGGTTATGAAGATGTTGAAAATCACAAACCACATCCAGATCCATTATTAAAAGCAATTGAAATTTTTCAAGCAAACAAAAACAAAGCAATCTATATTGGCGATCATGAAAATGATATTAAAGCAGCCAAAAATGCAGGCATTCAAAGTTGTGCAGTGACGTACTCATCAAGGTTAAGAGAAATGCTTTTAGAACAACCTGATTACGTCATTGATGATTTAAAAAATTTAAAAGATCTTCTTTAAGAAAGTAGGAATGAAAATGTTATACGATGTACTCATCGTCGGTGCAGGCCCAGCGGGTATTACGGCAGCGATTTACGCAAAAAGAGCAAATTTAAAAGTTGCGATGTTTGAAAATAATACACCAGGTGGTCAACTAGTGAATACCGATGAAATTGAAAACTATACAGGCGCAAAAAAGCTTCATGGCTATGAACTTGCGACAATGATGATTGATCATGCATATCAATTAGATGTTGAAGTCATTTATGAAGATGTCACCGAGGTAAAAGTTGAAGGAAACCTTAAAAAAGTAATTACCCCGAGCCAAACATACGAATCTAAATCTGTGATTATCGCTTCAGGTTCCGTTCCTCGAAGACTAGGTGTTGAAAACGAAGACGAACTCGCGATGAAAGGGATTAGCTGGTGTGCGATTTGTGATGGCCCTTTATATAAAGATAAAAAAGTGGTTGTTGTTGGTGGGGGAAACAGTGCAGTTGAAGAATCTAGTTACTTAGCCACACTTGCAACCCACGTGACAATTGTCCAAAACTTACCCCATTTAACTGCTGACCAAAAAGCTCAGGACATCTTATTAAGACATGAAAATGTCGACGTTAAATACTCATCAACCGTTAAGAAGTTTTTAAAAGATGGAGAAGAACTAGCGGGTGTTTTAATTGAATCTAAAGACGGAAAAGAAGAAACCATTTACGCAGACGGTGTTTTTGAATATGTTGGTTT
The DNA here is from genome assembly GCA_023230825.1 of Acholeplasmataceae bacterium. Taxonomy (GTDB): domain Bacteria; phylum Bacillota_I; class Bacilli_A; order Acholeplasmatales; family Acholeplasmataceae; genus Mariniplasma. The sequence goes on along the minus strand of JALNWO010000050.1, from coordinate 1,786 downwards.
AATTCCAGTCTCAGACATGGTTAAAGACTTAGGAATAACCAATGATTTTGGCTATATCGTCGCAAACGAAAAAATGGAAACAAGCATCCCTGGTATTTACGCAGCCGGCGATGTCATTGTCAAACAAATTAGACAAGTTGTAACCGCAACGGCTGATGGAGCCATCGCTGCCCAAAATGCGTTAAAATATATCGAATCGTGGGAGTAATATGAGTTTTGCAAAAACTGTAAAAGCAGAACTGGTTACCGTTCCAGTTGATCTTGAAGAACAATTAGCCGAGTTTTCAGCTTTCTTGAATCTTCAAACTGAATTACATATTGAAAACAAACAAAAAACATTTGTTTTTAAAACAACCAATCCAACCGTTGCGAAACGGTTTTTACAGTTGTCAAGAACACTCTACCAAGCAGAAACACGCTTAATGACACAAAAATCAACGAAGCTAAAAAGAAGACCAACTGTTTTAATCGAAATCTTATCACCTGTTGATAAAATTATGAATGAACACAACTACTTAGACCATCAAACAGAAAACCAAGAATTATTCACGCAATCTGTTGAAGCGAAAAAAGCATATTTAAGAGCGTCTTTTTTAGCCATTGGTTCAGTGAACCATCCAAAAACAGCCGAATATCATTTAGAACTTTTTTCAACGAACCCTGAGCAAATCATTTTTATTCAAAAGCTAATGAATCACTTTAACTTAAACGCAAAAATAACGCGAAGAAGAAAAGGATACATTTGCTATCTTAAGGACGCAGAAGGAATTAGTGATTTTCTTCAACTCACAGGTGCTCAAAATTCGGTCTTTAAATTTGAAGATATCCGGATTAAAAGAGATTTTAACAATTCTATTAATCGCGTTATTAATTGTGAAATTGCGAATGAAAAGAAAACTCTCGTAACCGCTCAAAAACAAATTAGAGATATTAAATTAATTGAATCATTTATCGATAAAGATGATATTGATGAAAAACTTTTATCTGTGATGAGCTTAAGAAAAGATTATCCCGATATTCCCTTAAGTGAATTAAGTGAGATGTATGAATCAGTTTACGAAGAACCACTGAGTAAATCGGGTTTAAATCACCGCTTAACAAAAATTAAACAACTGGCCGAACAAATTCGTGAAAGTAGGAATATCGAATGATTTTAGGAATGGGAATTGACTTGGTTGATTTAAAACGCATCAAACAATGGACGACAGAACCTTATGTAAGTCGTGTTTTAAGTGAATCAGAAAAAATCATCTATCAACAAATTAATGATGAAAAAACAAAGCTTGCTTATATAGGCGGTCGTTTTGCTGCGAAAGAAGCTATTTTTAAGGCCATCTCTAAAGGAGAAGGAACGACCAACTATAAAGATTTTTCAATCCTTAATGATGAGAATGGAAAACCCTACGTCATCTCAAATCATTTTCCTACCAATCAAGCAGTTCATATAACAATTACCCATACCGAAGATTACGCAATTGCTTATTGTGTCATTGAAAAAAGGGAAAGTCATTCAACTGAGCAATAACTTTTCACATAATCTCTTCTTCAGTTGTATTTCTTCATAAATTTAGGTATAATTTTTAAGGATAGGATGTGACACAACATGGCTAAAAAAGTGAATAAAAAGAAAAAAACAAAGCCCCAAGCAAAAGAACCAATCACTCAACCGACTCCTAAAAAAACGAGTCAACCAGTTACACAAAAGAAAAAAGAAAAACAACCAATGACTAAAAATGAAGCCCTTTTCTTTAAAGTCGGGATTGTTGTTGTCGTTTTAGCAATTATT
>JALNWO010000049.1 GCA_023230825.1 Acholeplasmataceae bacterium | reverse complement strand
TTCTGTAATCCCGGCTATGCGCCTCGCCTCATTGATGAGGTGCTGCATACTCCGATTGCCCATAGGCTTGCCTGGCTGAGAACCTTCAAATAAATATTCCTTGGGATTGTATTGTGAGAGATATTTGGGAAGGGCTTTTGCAATATACTCTAAAAGTATCACATATCTGTCCTTGCGACCTTTGCCGTTACGGACAAAAATCTGACGACGCTCTATACGCAAATCGGTTATTTTAAGCATATGTGCCTCGTTCAGCCGTAACCCTGAGGAGTAAATCAGCGCCAAAATAAAACGATACTTAAAACTGCGCGGTGCTTTTATTAACCGCTTTACATCCTTTTTGGAAAGCACCTCTGGCAGTGGGCTCTTCTTACGGATTACAGGCATCTTCAATGCCTCATCCCCCAACCCATACAGCCGATACCAAGAACGCATACCATAAACCGTAAACTTGAAGAAAGTCTCAGAATATTCTTCCTCTATGCTTAAATGGTACAAATACAGATTCATCTCCTCAACACTTATATTCTCAGGAGACTTCCCAAAATGAAGTGCTGTATGGGCAACATAACGACCATAGTTCACCAATAGACTCGGACTCATCTGGTCGAGCACAATTTGTTGTTTAAACCGTGAAAAACCTTCACGAAATCCCGGAACAAGCTCCTTGGCCCGTTTGATAATGAAAAGCTCTTTTTTTGACATAACTCTTTGTTTTTAGAATTAGGTCAAAGTTTGTAAGATTTACTATATTTGTTCTTGATATTTGTTCTTGGTTGGCTAGCGAAGCTTTTGTTCAACAGCCAGTTTTGCGTCAGGCGGGCTGACGTTCAAACGGGAAAGTTCCTGCGGACTTTCCCGCCCAAGCGCCAAGCCCCGAATCGTTAACTGCAAGCCGAGGTAAAATGCAAGATTGAACATTTAAGCAAGAAATATTTTTTATTTTTTTGTCAACGCACTTTAAACGATTTTATCCAACGCACGACAGCATACACAAAACCAAAAGAGCTAATTTTCAACCAACGCTATTACATTAAATGAACTTTTTTTAACTCACTAAATGAGATATGAATGAAAATAAAGTTATTTTTGTAGTAAATAAATTACGAGAAAATAATTAAAATGAACCGAATAAAACAGGTTTTAGAAGAAAAAGGAATTAAACAAGTTTGGCTCGCTAAAAAACTTGGTAAAAGCTACAATATGATAAATTCATATGCACAGAACAGAAGACAACCAAGCATTGAAGATTTATTCAAAATAGCTAAACTATTAAACGTTGATGCGAGAGATTTGTTAATGAAAAGTTCAAAAACGAATGACTAACAAGAAATTAAAGTTTATAGACTTATTTGCAGGTCTTGGTGGTTTTCACAAAGCATTAAACGATCTTGGACACGAATGTGTATTTGCAAGTGAACTTGATCTTACATTAAGAGGAGTTTATAAACAAAACTGGGGCATTGAAGCACAGGGGGATATAAAAAGAATAGTTGAAAATGAAATTGAATCTATCCCCGAGCACGATATTTTGTGTGCTGGTTTTCCTTGTCAGCCATTTTCAAAAGCAGGTAAGCAATTAGGAAGAGATGATGACAGAGGAACTTTATTTGATGAAATTATTAAAATTCTTGATTTTAGGAAACCAAATTATTTTATCCTTGAAAACGTTCCTTTTATAAAGAAACATGATAATGAAGAGACATGGAAATATATGCAAGATGAACTCTCATCATTGGGCTATGAAGTAGATTACCAAATTTATTCTCCACAAGATTTTGGAGTACCACAGCACAGAAAGAGAATATTTATTGTAGGTTCTTTATATGGGTTAGACCATTTCTCATTCGATGATATTGACGAACAAAAGTCTCCATTAATAGATATTCATCAATTCGTAGAAGAAAAACCGGCTATATTTAAAGAACTTCCTAAACCTAATCAAGTGTTTCTAAAACTTTGGCAAACATTTATTGACCAAATACCAAAAGATACAAAACTACCAGGTTTTCCAATTCGGGGAATGGAGTTCGGAGCAACATATCCTTATGAAAAATCCTATCCTTTAAAATTATCTGCAAAAAATCTTGGTAAATACAAAGGGAATTTTGGAGTTAGTTTGGATGGAATGTCAAAAGCAGAACAGAGAGCTAATTTACCAAGTTATTCAAGAGTTGAAAAAGTTTTTCCTAACTGGAAAAGAAATTACATTAGACAAAATAGAGAGTTTTACGAAGAAAACAAAAAACACATACAGAAGATAATTTCTGAAATAGCAAAAAGCCCATCTCAGAGTTGGCAAAAACTTGAATGGAATGTTGGTGATGGAGAAAGAAAAATAGAGAATTATATTATACAATTCAGAGCTTCTGGTATACGAGTAAAAAAAGCCGATTTTTTTCCATCGCTCGTTTGTACAAATACACAAATTCCAATTATTGGCTGGCAAAATCGCTATATAACTAGAGAAGAAGGGTTAAGATTACAGTCTTTAGAGGGTATTCAACTACCCGAAAACGATAATGCAGCTTTTAGGGCTTTGGGAAATGCTGTTAATTCTAAGATTGTCAGATTAATTGCTGAAAAATTAATCCAAAATAAATCTGATTTTATTAGCCCTGAAGCTAAAGTAAAAACACTTAATGGAGTAATCATTAACTCTCAAAATAAAAAAGACTTGGTATATGAAAGAACTAAATAATGTAAGTATTAGACCAGGTGTAACAATCCTTTCAGTTTTAAAGCACCTTAACTATAAACCGTATTATGCTTTAGCTGAATTTGTAGATAACGCAATTGATAGTTATTTAAAAAATGAAAATGAATTAAAAGAAATTGAAGGAGAAGATTTTAGATTAAGAGTTGATATTGAATTTGACAACAATAATAATCGCATTCAAATAAAAGACAATGCTGCTGGTATCCATTCCATAGATTATCAAAGAGCTTTTAGAGCGGCAGAATTACCTCCTGATAATTCTAGATTATCTGAATTTGGTATGGGCATGAAATCAGCTGCTTGTTGGTTTTCTAATAAATGGCAGGCCAAATCAAAGGCTTTAAACGAAGAAATAGAACGGACTGTGGTTTTTGATATTTCAAAGATTGTAGAGGACAAAATAGAGGAATTACAAATAAAAACCACTAGTGCTAATCCTAACTCACATTATACAGTAATAACTCTTTACGAGGTGGATGAAAAGATGCCAATAAGAAGAGGTTTAGGTAAGGTAAAGAGGCATTTAGCAAGTATCTATAGGGATTTTTTTAGAAAAGGAATACTTGATTTATACATTAACGGAGAAAAATTAACCTATACATCACCAAAAATTTTAAACGTACCATATTATGAAACACCAGATGGTGAAAACATCTATTGGAAACAAGAAGTTGATTTTGATTTTGGTGATGACCGCAATGGGGGGAAACTAAGGGCAAGAGGTTTTATAGCCATTATGGAAACAATGTCTGTTAGTGATAGTGGATTTGCATTATTTAGACGAGGAAGAGTAATTGAAGGGAGTGCAGATAATGATGAAGGGTTTAGACCTCCTGCCTTATCTGGTTCTTTAGGCAGTCATAGATATAAAAGACTCTTCGGGGAACTACACTTGGAAGGGTTTAAAGTGAGCCACACAAAAGATGGTTTTCAATGGGACGATAACATGGAGGCTTTTTTAGAGATTTTAAAAGAAGAATTAGAAGAAGTTGATTCTATTCCTATTTTAAAACAGGCTGATAGATACAGGGTCAGAGAAAGTGCAAAAAACTATCAAAAAGTCTCAAAAAAGGTAGTCGACAACACTGCTGACAAAATTCAAAATAACATATACCAAGATGTTCAAAATGTTATTTCCAGACCAATTTCAGATGTAGTTGAAGAACCAACATTAGAAGGAGTTTCTAAATCCTATTACAAAAAATTTCCATTAAATATTTCGAATATCGATTATATGGTTCATATCGAATTATCATATGATGAAACAATTGATGAGCTAATCCAAGTCGGAGACCACTTAATACCTGAAAGTAAACCAAATTTCAAGAATATAGGTGTAAGATTATCACTTATCCATCCATTTATGGTAGAATTTGCAGGAGACGACCATAAAGTTATAGAACCTCTTTTAAGAATGGTAGTAGCATTAGGCTTGTCTGAAATAATCGTTAAGAAATCTGGTGCCCCAATAACAGAATTAAGGAATAACATGAATGAACTTTTGCTTGGTTCCTTATCAAAACTATAATGTATGTCAAAAATTGAAAATATTAATATAATGCCAAATATTCCAAATAACAGCAATTGGACACCTCAATATGGAGAGGAAACTGAAAAACTTTTAAACAAGGTTTTTAACAATGACGTGGAATCAAAAGAGAAAGTTAGGAAAGAAGCATATGAAATAATGAAATTATGTGGAAATCCTGACCTACCAACAAATGATGACACAGGATTAGTCTTTGGATATGTGCAAAGTGGGAAAACCTTGTCCTTTACTGCATTAACAGCTTTGGCAAGAGACAACAATTATCAAATAGTAATTATTTTGGCTGGCATTTCAACAAATTTAGTTGACCAATCTTATAATAGAATACAAAATGATTTAGGAATAAATCAAGGGTTTCGTAGAAAATGGGTAATGCTTAATAATCCCAAAGACCCCAGTCGAAACCCACAAGACAAAAATACAATTGACAGAGAACTCCAAAATTGGAGAAAACCGAATACTCCTGATGATTTCAAGAAAACCTTGCTAATTACAGTAATGAAAAACACTAGCCATCTTAGAAATTTACTCGCTGTACTTAGACGTATTGATTTAACACACGTTCCAACTCTAATAATTGATGATGAGGGTGACCAAGCTAGCATGAATACTAAGGCGAGTACTAATGCTAAAAGAGCAAAAGAAACTGGAGTTCATACAGAACAAGAAATGAGCACAATATATAGTAGAATAAGAGATTTAAAAAACATTTTACCTCACCATACTTTTATTCAATATACCGCTACGCCTCAAGCCCCCTTATTCATAAATATTTTAGACAATCTTTCCCCTAATTTTATTCAATTACTAACTCCAGGAGAAAAATATACGGGAGGAAGAGAGTTTTGTTTAGAAAACCACTTTATATTAAGAGAGATTCCCTACTCCGAAATTTACGGAGAAGACAATATTTTTGATGAAGTTCCTGAAAGTTTAAAGGAAGCGATGCGAATATTCTTTCTAAGTGTTGCTTCGGGTTATTTGATGGGCGATAAAAAAGGAAATCCAAAAAATCGCTCGATGATGGTTCACCCATCTCGCTTAGTTGAAGACCATAACATTTACTATGATTGGGTTATGCATATTAAAACTCATTGGGGTGAGGTTTTATCGGAGCGATCGGATACCGATGAAACAAAACAACAATATATTTCGGAGTTCAAGGAAGCTTATAAAGACTTAAAAGCAAATGCTCCAGAAATACAATCTTTTGATGAACTTTTGAAAACATTAGGACATAATATTAATAACACAGCAGTCGAACAACTCAATTCCAAAGCAGGTAGCTCAGTTGACTGGGGTAGTAACTACTCTTTTATTCTTGTTGGGGGGCAAGCAATGGATAGAGGTTTTACTGTAGAGGGGTTAACCATTACATATATGCCACGAAATAAAGGAGTGGGAAATGCTGACACCTTACAACAGAGAGCGAGATTTTTTGGTTATAAAAGAGACTATCTTGGGCATTGTCGCGTCTATCTTGATGCTGAAAACATTCATATGTTTAGTGAATATGTAAACCACGAAGAAGACATTCGTAAAAAACTATTAGAACACAAACTTTCTGGGCAACACTTAGATGAGTTAGAAAGAAGATTTGTCTTAGATGAGATGTTTAAATTAACTCGTAAAAATGTTTTGTCAGAAGACTTAACAAGAACTACCTTTGGTAACAAATGGGTTAGAATTAGAGCCCCTCACGACAGTGAAATTATTATTAAAAACAATAGAGAGGTTGTTGATAATTTTACTGAAAAACACAGGAATTTATTTAGTGAAGATTTCGGACACAATGCTCGAACAGAGGAACAAAAGAATCTTATGGCAAAACTTCCATTAAAAGAATTATTTACAGAGTTATTGCAACTCTTAAAATTTACAAGACAAACAGATTCAACCACATACACAAACCTTAAGTCTGTAATTGATTTATATACAGATGAATTTCCACCAGAAGATAGTTTTGTGTATTTAATGGCAAAAGGAAACTCAAGAATAAGAAAGTTAACTAAAAAAGATGAAATTCAGCAGTTATTCCAAGGTAAGAACCCGAGAACAGGAGAAGTGATTTACCCCGGAGATGAAAAAATAAAATCAGATGACTTTGTTACTGTTCAAATTCACAATTTGGATTTTAGAGATACTGACCATAAAAACATCATAACAATTGCAGTATGGATACCTGCACGTCTTTCACAATCATTAATTTCGAAGGAGAATGCTTGATTTAAAGAAAACATACGACAAACTTCCCTTACCTAAGTCGACTAATGTTAATAGCTTCTCAGCAATAACTATTAAAGGATTTGATAATCATAGAATTGCCAAAGATTCTAATGACAATCCAAGTCTTTTGATTTTAATTTCAGAAGATAAACAAGATTTCTTTGTAGCTAATCAAAATTTATTTAACATTCAGGTTACCCACAATGTGAAATGTGAAATTGAAGCAGACAACAAAATAATTTATAATAACTTTTCGGTAGTATCATACATTGGTCAAAGCGATAGTGTTAAAGATATTTTTCTAAAAACTTGTCAAGTATTAATCGGTTCTTTAGGACAAAATCCAACGAATAAAAAAATCAAAAAAATAGTTGATAAATTTATTGAACTTTTTAAATCATTTAAAGAACCACCAAAAAACTCTATTCAAGGTTTATGGTGTGAATTATTTGTAATAAATCAATCTCATAATCCTGAAAAATTAATTATTGGATGGCACAGTATTCCCGAAGAGAAATTTGATTTTAGTTTTGACAAACTGCAAATAGAAGTTAAAAGTTCAATGGGAGAATCTAGAATACATCATTTTAGTTCAGGTCAATTAAATCCAATTAAGAATACCGATATAATCATTACTTCTGTACTTGTAAATTCAAGCCCATCAGGAATAGGGATAATTGACTTAATTCGAAAAATTGAAAGGAAATTAGATGATTTTCCTAAGCAAAAAGAAAAATTGCACTTATTAGTTTATTCAACCATAGGTATAGATGTAGAAAGAGTCAATGACATCAAATTTAACTATGATTTTTCAAAACAATCATTACGTTTCTATAAATCAGAAGAAATTCCACAAATTGAATTTAACAATATTCCTAAAGGGGTTTCAAATGTTAAATTTACAAGTAACCTATTGAATTCAAAAAATCTTGAAACAGATATAGACAGTATATTAGAAAAATATTTAGTCAACTAAAAAAATAAAAGTATGCAAGAAAACAAATCTCAAATAGTCATTTATCAAACCGAAAACGGAGAAACAAAATTAGATGTTCGTTTTCAAGACGAAACCGTTTGGTTAACTCAAAAAATGATGGCAGAATTGTTTCAAACGACTTCTCAAAATATAACAATTCATCTAAAAAACATATTTGAAGAAGGAGAGCTTGACGAGAAATCAACTTGTAAGGATTTCTTACAAGTTCAAAAAGAAGGTAACCGAGAAGTCAAAAGGAATCAGAAATTTTACAATCTTGATGCAATTATTTCAGTAGGATATAGAATTAAATCACACGTTGCTACAAAGTTTAGACAATGGGCAACGTATCAACTAAAAGAATACATTGTAAAAGGCTTTGTTTTGGACGATGAACGGTTAAAAAATCCTGATTTACCATTTGATTATTTTGAGGAACTAGAAAGACGAATACAAGATATTCGTACTTCAGAAAAACGCTTTTATCGCAAAATTACCGATATATATGCAACAAGCGTGGATTATGATCCCACGCTGGATATTAGTATAGAATTTTTCAAGACAGTTCAAAATAAATTGCACTGGGCAATTACTGGTCAAACAGCAGCCGAAATCATCAATAGCAGAGCAGATAGCACAAAACAGAATATGGGATTAACGAACTGGCGTGGTGATAATATTAGAAAGTCAGATGTTTCTATTGCTAAAAATTATTTAAACGAAAATGAATTATCTGCATTAAATAATTTGGTTGAGCAATATTTAATTTTTGCACAAGGTCAAGCAAAACGAAGAATCCCAATGTATATGAAAGATTGGATTGTTAAATTAAATGGATTTCTTCAGTTGAATGACCGAGAAATCTTAACAAATGCAGGCAGTATTTCTCACGAATTAGGTAAGGCAAATGCAGAATTAGAATATGACAAGTTTAAACAGCAACAACAAAAAATGATAGGAGAAAGTGATTTCGATAAGATAATTAAGAAGATTGATAATAAATCTAAATAGCCAACGCACAGCAAGCACATTTGCAATTCGCACAAGCCAACCGCACAGGGCAAAAATTGCAAAAGAGTTTGCTTTATCCCACGCAAAAAAACGTTTAATCCTCCATCAAAAAAATAAAAAGGGATATGACAAAGATGAAAACTTAACTGCAAAGAATCGGCGAGCAGTTAACATATAGGACTTAAACGAAATGCAGCGCAGCGAAATTTCGGCTTTAGTCTTTGTTGACAGAAGCGTAGCGGGTCTTTTATTCTAGCTATGGGGTTTCAATTCGGGAGCTCAGTTTTTGAGAAGAAATTTGAGCCTTATTTTTTGATTTTCCGAGCTGTTTGATCTTCTGGATATTCCGGTTCAATTTGTGCCACTCATTTCGGTTCAATTTGTGCCACTTTTTACGGTTTGATTTGTGCCACTTTAAAAAGATCAAATTATCTTGCTGAATAAACCAGAGCATGCTGACCTCCCAGTTGGGTGCTAATAATTCAAGGTATTTTACTTTTCAACTTTCCCCAACCGGACATTCAGGCAGATACGGACCCTCCTGTACAAAAGAATGGGAAAATCAATAAGAGTCCGGATCATATTGACCCCCCTGAAGACAGAAATCAACTCGACTTATTTTATTGATACCATTTACCTGGCGAATGCGTATACATTCCTGTCTCAGATAAGGTAGAAAGTGGACTTGCCTTAGTATAAATTACAACTTAGGCACTTTCACAAAACGCTTAAATATTTGATTTATAGATAAATAAGTTGCATCTTTACTGAAACAAAACCCCGAAAACGAGCATAATGTCTCAAAATCGGGGTTTTCTATAAAAAGCACTACGAAGATACAACGATTTTCCGGAATCCAAAGAGAATTCCAATTTTCTCCCGTAGAAGACCTTGTACTTTTCAAAAAACGCTTTTACCAAAGTGATTTGGGCAAGCTTTATACTGCCATCCCTTGGAAGGATTTAATAAGGGATTTTGAAATATGTGAGAAGAACCTAGGCAGATCTTTTAACTTTCCTCCACAAGGAAGATTAGCATTGATGTTTTTAAAAAACTATTGGATATTTCGGTTTGATTTGTGCCACTTTTTACGGTTTGATTTGTGCCACTTTGAAAAGATCAAACTATCTTGTTAGATAAACCAGAGCATGCGGACCCCTCAGTTAGGTGCTAATAATTCAAGGTATTTTACTTTTCAACTTTTCCCAGCCGGACATTCCGGCAGATATAGACCCACTGTTCAAAAGAATGGAAAAACCGATAAGATTCCGAAGCATATTGATCCCCCTGAAGACAGAAATCAATTCATTTTATTGATACAATTTACCGGGGGGTGGATAAACCGTAGCATACTGACCCCATCTTGTAAAAAAGAAAAAAATATGGATATAACGGTTCAATTTGTGCCACCCATTTCGGTTCAAACCGTGCCACTTTTTACGGTTCGATTTGTGCCACTTTGAAAAGATCAAATTATCTTGTTAGATAAACCAGAGCATGCGGACCCCTCAGTTAGGTGCTAATAATTCAAGGTATTTTACTTTTCAACTTTTCCCAACCGGACATTCCGGCAGATACTAACCCCCTGTTCAAAAGAATGGAAAAACCGATAAGATTCCGTAGTATATTGATCCCCCTGAAGACAGAAATCAATTCATTTTATTGATACCATTTACCTGGCGAATGCGTATACATTCCTGTCTCAGATAAGGTGGAAAGTGGACTTGCCTTAGTATAAATTACAACTTATCAGATTGATACGATTATTTTAAGCTACGCAGAAGATTTATATAAAACTCAGTATTCCAGTTTTTAAGTCCTGAAAATTTATATACAATTAATTTATTTTTATCAATAAAATACGATGTAGGTATTGATGAATGATTGATAAAGCCCGGATGTTCATCGTCTTGATAGCTATAGAATGATAAAGACAAGTTTCTGGTGGTTATAAATTTCATTAAATTTTCTTCTTTTTCCCGCGAAGCAAAAGCAAATTTAATTCCAATAAAATTTTCTTTATTACTATTGATCAACACTTCTAATTCAGGCAATTCAATAATACAAGGGGCACACCATGTTGCCCAGTAATTA
>JALNWO010000048.1 GCA_023230825.1 Acholeplasmataceae bacterium | reverse complement strand
CATCGCGGTCATTAAGGCAACAATACCCCCATCACTAAAGCCAAGAACATAAGGCTTTTCTAAATTTAAAGTGTTAATAAAATGAATTAAATCATCAGTCATTAAAGGGTAGGAAATCGGTTGATGATGAGGACTTTGTCCGTGATTTCTACTATCGATGCAATAAACAGTAAAATAGGGATTTAAGCTCTCTGTGAGTTCGTTAAAAATTGATAAATCTTCGCCATTTCCATGAAGCATGATTAAAGGTGCTCCCGATCCACTCACTTGATAATGCAATGAAAGACGTTGTTTAACCATATCAATTGATCCTTTCTATCTGAATGAGAAAAAAGGAAAGCATTTGCTTTCCTTTCATTGATTTTATTCTTCAGAAGCTTCTTCTTCAGCAGTTGCTTCGCCATCAACGTCAGCGGTTTCTTCTTCATCTTCTTCAACTTCATGTGCTTCGCGGATAATGAAGACCATTTGTTCTAAATCTTCTTTAATAACCATACCTTCAGGTACTTCAATATCTTTCACATAAAGAGCTGCGTCCACTTCCATGTCTGTGGCATCAAATTCAAAGATTGAAAGTCCTGCACCAACGGCATACTCACACGCAATGTCCGTTAAGCCCATTTGAACATATAAGCGTTTCTTAGCTAATTCTTCTTTACCTAAGACATCCACAGGAATGCTAGCAGAAATTGTTTCATCTTTTGCGATTCTGTGTAATTCAAAATGAACGATTTCATCAGGTCTTAAAATGTTTGATTGGACTGTTTTAATATAAACGTTGTGTTTTTTACCATCGAGTGTGACGACAAAAGTCATCGATTTACCAAATTGGTTGAGTGATTCTTTAAAATCTTTTTCATTAACTTCAATTGAAGTAGATTCGATTGATTTTCCATACATAACACCTGGAATCAAACCGTCTTTACGTACCTCATGAAGTTTTCTTGTTCTTAAGTTTACTTTCATCTGTAAAATCCTCCTCGTATCTATCATTTATTGTATCATATTTTCTTATAATATTGTTATTTTTGATGAGAAAAGGTCCATCATGGACCTTTAAAATGTTAACGTGCATAAGCCATGTTCTGTTCCTCAATTGAGGTGTGACCATTTATCTCTATTTGTTATAGCAAACCTTGGCTTGATTTCGCCTCGGCTTGTGCCCCTACCATATTTTGGGTTTCTAGCTTGAGGGGTTTACCGCGTTTCACCCATTTATTTCTAAATGGCTCGTCTCTGTGGCACCTTAGGTCTAGGTCTTTGTTAAAACAGAAGACCATCGATCGCCGTTACATCTGTCGATGTACCCTAAGTTATTGTTTCCTTAGGCACAAACACTACACCCATCTCAGAGTGTGCTAGCATGGACTTTCCTAACCTATCACTTGATAAGCTCGGTCACCTTCCGTTAACACTTTTATTTTATCATATTTTATTGTCCCTATCAAACAGATTTTAAGGCATCTTTTCTTGATAAGTCAACGCGTCCTTTTTCATCGATACCAATACACTTCACAAGAATTTGGTCACCGACTGAAACAACGTCTTCTGTTTTATTGACTCGCTCTTTAGCCAAACGTGAGATATGGACAAGCCCTTCTGTTCCTGGCCAAAGTTCAACGAAAGCGCCAAATTTTTCAACGCGAGTCACTTTACCTTCGTAGATTTTACCAACTTCTGCTTCGCGAACTAAATTTAAAATGTAAGCTGCAGCAGCATCAATCCATGTTTGTTCTTGGTGCATTAAGAAGACACGGCCATCTTGTTCGATGTCAATTTTAACATCGTGGTGGTCTTCAATAATTTGTGAAATAATTTTACCACCGGCACCAATCACATCACGAATCTTATCTGGATTAATCCGAATCATTTTCACCTTTGGTGCAAATTCAGACAATTCTTTTCGTGGTGTTTCAATGATTGTATTCATATGGTCTAAAATATGTAAGCGGGATACTTTCGCTTGGTTAAGCGCTTCTTCTAATATCTCTCGGGTAATTCCAGATATTTTAATATCCATTTGTAAAGCTGTAATTCCTTTTTCTGTTCCAGCTACTTTAAAGTCCATATCGCCTTCGTGATCTTCCATTCCTTGGATATCACTTAAGATGGTGTAATGTTTTTCATCCATAATCAGACCCATGGCAACTCCAGCAACAGGCGCTTCAATTGGAACTCCAGCAGCCATTAAGGCCATTGAGCCCGCACAAATCGTTGCTTGTGAAGATGAACCATTCGATTCTAAAATTTCTGAAACAACTCGAATGGTATATGGGAAAGCTTCTTCATCAGGTAAAACTTGTAATAAAGCCCGTTCACCTAAAGCACCATGACCAATTTCTCTTCGTCCAGGACTACCATAACGGCCTGTTTCACCAACACTATACGCTGGGAAATTGTAATGGAGCATAAAACGTTTGGTATCTTCTAAACCTAAACCATCGATGATTTGGTTTTCACCAAGCGCACCTAAAGTAACAACACCTAAAGCTTGGGTTTGACCACGAGTAAACAACGCCGAACCGTGAGCCCGTTTGAGTAAATCAATTCGTGACGTTAAAGGTCTAACCTCTTCCGGTTTTCTTCCATCAGGACGAACCTTATCTTCAGTAATTAAACGGCGAACTTCTTTCGTAATAATTTGATCAAGTACTGTTTTGACTTGTTGAACATAATTTTGATGTTTTTCACGATCAAAAACTTGAACTCCATCTAAAGTGTTAAAAAAGGTTTTTTCGCTAAATTTTTCAACGGTTTCATCACGAATCGCATCCATTTTAGCGTATCTTTCTAACTTGTCTTTTGTTTGAACAGCTTGGACTAAACGTTTACCAGCAAAATCGATAACCGCTTTTTCAACATCTGCTTCAACTTCAAAGACGGTGTATTCCATCTTTTCTGGTTTAACAGCAGCGATGATTTCTTCTTGGAAAGCAATCAATTCTTTAATCGCTTCATGAGCAAATAAAATCGCTTCTAACATGACTGCTTCAGAAACTTGTTTCGCAGCAGCTTCAACCATGTTGACTGCATCTTTGGAGCCAGCAACGATTAAATCAATTTCGCTTAATGCATGTTGTTCAGCATTGGGATTAATAATAAACTCGTCATCGATTAAACCAACTGTAACTGCCGCAACAGGGCCGTTAAATGGAATGTTAGAAATTCCTAATGCGAGTGATGAACCAAACATGGCTGCCATTTCTGGTGAAGCATTTGGATCACTACTTAATACCGTGTTAATCACTTGAACTTCGTTTTTAAATCCTTCAGGAAACAAAGGACGTAACGGTCTATCAATGAGTCGTGACGTTAATGTTTCATGATCTGAAGGTCTTCCTTCTCTTCTTAAAAATCCACCAGGAATTTTTCCTGCAGCATAAAGCTTTTCTTGATAAATCACCATCAATGGGAAAAAATCCATTGGTGAGGGTTCAGCTCTTGCTGTAACAACGCTTAAGACCGTTGAGTCTTGATAATGAATGAGGGCAGCACCGTGTGCTTGTTTAGCAATTTCGCCAATTTCAACAACAAACGGACGTCCTCCAACTGTAGTGGTAAATACTTTCTTGTTTTCCATATAAAATCTCCTTCATTTTATATCTATGATATCTTCTTTTTTATAACCTTATCTATCTTACCATATTTTATAATGTTTTCCTAACAATTCATGGGTAAATGCGAAAAAAAAGTTGCTTGCGCAACCTTTTATCGACGTAAACCGAGTTTTTGAATTAAAGTTTGATAGCGTTCAACGTCTTCGTAACGTAAATATTTTAGTAAACGACGTCTTTTACCAATTTTCGTATACAAGCCTCGACGTGAGTGAAAATCATGTGGATGCGTTTTTAAATGTCCATTTAACGCATTGATTTCATGACTCAAGACAGCAATTTGGACTTCAGGTGAGCCCGTATCGCCTTCTGCTCGTTGATACGCCTTAATAATCTCTTGTTTTTGTTCTTTTAAGAGTGCCATTTCTTTTATCTCCTTCGCATAACTAAAGTAGGGGTCGGCAGCCCGTTACCTTGTTACCGCCTGTATTATTGTAGCATATTTTTTTAATTTTGCAAGATATAAAATTAGATTTTAACAAATTGATCAACGTTGAGGACAAACACGGTTGCTCCTCCGACTTCTACTTCAATCGGCAAGGATGAAAATGAGCCAAATTCATTGACAATCGTGTTAGGAACTAATTTTGTCCGTTTTTTCGAGTGAGCTTCAATAACTTCTAAAGCTTGAGGAACTTTTTCATCGTTTACTCCGATTAAAAAGGTCACGTTGCCCGCTCTTAAGAAACCACCTGTAGAAGACAGTCTTGTTGAAAAGAATTTTTCTTTAACTAAAGATTTTTGGACTCTGTTCGCGTCATCATTGGAGACAATTGCGATAATCATTTTCATAAGAACACCTCTTTCCTTCTTAAACATTATATCATATTATCGTTGTTTTGAAAGTACTCTGACGTTTTCTTCGTCTTTTTTTAATTGAACAATAAGGGCTTCTTTTGACGGGTATTTAATCTCAGGTCTTAAATAGTAATGGAAGGCAATTTCAATCATTTCTCCATAAATGGTTTCATTAAAATCTAAAATATATACTTCAAGCTTTTTTGAAACACTATAATTAATCGTCGGATTATTACCAATATTGGTCATCGATTCATACCATTTACCACGAATCAAAATTCTTGTGTAATAAACCCCATCTTTCGGAATAAAGTAGTTAGCAAAATCGATATTAGCAGTTGGAAACCCCATTGATGTTCCGACACGATTACCATGAACTACTTCGCCTTTAATGGTGTAGTAGCGCCTTAAGAGATGATGAGCGTTTAAAACATCACCAGCAGCTAAAAAGTCTTTAATATACGTTGTTGAAATCCGTGTTTCTTGATAGAGTAAATCATCTAAAACGATGACTTCAAAGTGTTTTTCTAGATCTATGACGGTTCCTTCGCCACGATGCGCAAAACGAGCATCACGACCAACAATCATTCTTTTTACACGAATTTTCTTTAAAAATTCGATAAATTCAGCAACACTTAAATGAGAAAAGCCTTTGTCAAAATGAGCAACAATGATGAAATCTAGTGGGTATTGTTTAAACAAAGTGATTTTATCTTCTTTTTGCGTTAAAGTTTTAAACGGATGTTGTCTTAAAATAGTCGCTGGATGTGGGTCAAAGGTCATGACAGCGTGTTTGGTGTCAGGATATTCAAAAAGTTGTTGGATTAGTTGTTGATGGCCTAAATGAAGCCCATCAAAATTACCCATCGTTAAAGTAATATCATCTTCAATATGAATTTTTTTATAGTTATCATCAATGATCTTCATAGAAGCCTCCTATAAAATGAGTTTTGGTTTATATGTATTCGTTTTAATTCGTTCATATAGGGCAATCATTTGCCCATCTTTACTATAAACAACAAAATCTTCATCTATTGTCGTTTGTCTTTCGTCTAAATAAACACCATTTTTAACAAGATGAATCAAATAAGATTCTAAAATTAATTTTGGAAACTGTTTTAAATAGGTGTCTAAAGAAATGAAATCTGCCTCAGTTAAAGTTGTTAACGTCTTTGCATTTTCAACTTTATAAGGACCTATTTGTGTTCTTCTTAATTGACTTAAAGCACCATACGTATTTAGTTTTTCAGCTAAATCAACAGCGACACTACGGATATATGTTCCTTTAGAAACTTTTATTTTGAAGGCAACATGGTTGTTTATCAGTGGTGATGTTAATAAAAAGTCATAAATTTCGATGGTTCTTCTTGTTCGATCGATGGTTTCTTGTTTTCTGGCATGTTCATATAGTTTCTTGCCCTGAACTTTAATTGCTGAATACATCGGTGGTTCTTGATCATAAACCCCAACCATTTGTGAAACTTTTTCTTTTAAATCTGATAAGTCAATCGCAGCGACTTTCTCTTTCATTACCGTTCCTGTTGTATCGTATGTGTCATAATGACGATTAAAAGCAATGGTGCCTTCGTATTCTTTATCCATATCGATAAAATCTTGTGATAATTTGGTCGCTTTACCGAGGCATAAAATTAATAAACCTGTCGCAAACGGATCCAAAGTTCCCGTATGACCAATTTTATCGATTTTAAATTGTTTTTTGACAAAACGGACGACATCGTGTGATGTCATACCTGCCGGTTTATCGATTAAAAAAAAACCATCCATTTAATCACCATGTCTATTATACTAGACTTATAGTAATAAAAAAAGCACTTTAAGTGCTTTCATTATTTGTGTTGATTTAGCCAAGCAGCAATTCTTTCTTTTGGTTGATATCCCGCTTGACGGTCAACTTCTTCACCATCTTTGTACACAACAACAGTCGGTACAGAACGAATACCCGCTTCAACGGCTTGAGGGCGATGTTGGTCGATATCAATTCGATAAAATTTGGTATCGGTCATCTCTTCACTTAAGCCTTCTAAGACTGGTTTTAACATTTTACATGGTCCACACCACGTTGCGTAGTACTGGACGACAACGAGTCCTTGTTGACCGACGATTTCTTGATACGGTTGTCCTTGATAATCAATCATTAATATTTCCTCTTTTCCAATTTATTTACAACACTATTATAAACGTAAACTTCTTTTTTTTCAAGGTTTAAGCACTATTTTAAGGTAATAATCGTGACCCCATTTAAGCCTTCTCCTTCGCCACCATAACGATACTCTTTTACGTAAGGACTTGTCTTTAAATAGGCATAGACAGCCTTGCGAACTGCTCCAGTCCCAAAACCATGAATAATCCGTAGTTGTCTTAGACCCGAAATCATCGCACCATCGATGGCATCATCTAAAGCAGGTTTTACTTCTTCATAACGATAACCACGTAAATCAACTTCTAGTTTGACCGCTTTAGTAGAGGCTACTGAAGTAGGTTTCGGTTGGCGTCTAATCGTTGTTTTTTTAGGTGCGGGTGTTTCATCTTTTTGGAGATCTTTTTTAGGAAACATCAATTCAAAATGGCCAAAACGAACCATATAGTGACCATTTTTAATTTCTTGAATTTCACCGTAATTTTGATAAGGTAAGATGTAAACACGATCACCCACGAGTAACTCGTCTTGATCTTCGATCATTAGAGCTGTATCATCTGTTTGTTTTAAACGATGTTTGAGCTCAGCAGCTTCAGGTTTAGACAATTTATCTTTTTCTCTTAAAGCTTCAATTAAACTCAACGCCTCTTTTTGTTTGAGAAGCCATTTTTTCTCTTCTTTGTCTCGAATAGATGTTAAAAGTGTCTCTTGTTTTTTAAGCAGTTCGTGCTTTTGCCTTTCATAAGTTTCTTTTTCAAATTGTGCATCTTTTAAGGTTTGATATAAAGTTTCTTTCTCTGCCTCTAAATGAACGAGCTCATCATTCAATTTTTCCATCATTTTCGCAATGTCAGTTTGCCTACCAGCGTACAGTTTTTCAGCATCATCAACAATCTCTTGATTTAACCCTAAACGGCTGGCGATTAAAAATGCGTGTGATGAGCCGGTTGTTCCCATTTGAATGCGGTAAAGCGGCTTTAATGTCACTTTATCAAAGGCAACACTCGCCGTTTGGATGTGGGCTTGCTCGAAAGCGTATGTTTTAAGTTCTGAATAGTGAGTTGTGACAACCATCCGTACATTAAAAGCTTTAAAATACTCTAAAATGGCTATTGCTAATGCAACACCTTCATTCGGATCAGTCCCACTTCCGAGTTCATCTAGCAAAATTAAACTTTGATCGGAAACAGTCTCAGTCATTTGAATAATCTTTGTCAAATGCGATGAAAAGGTCGATAAAGATTGAATAATTGACTGTTCATCACCAATATCGGCAAATATTTGGTCAAAAATGGCTATTTGGCTATTTGGTTGTAAAGGCGTCAAAATCCCTACTTGGGTCATCAGAGTAAGTAGCCCTATCGTCTTTAAGGCAACGGTCTTTCCTCCAGTGTTGGGCCCTGTAATAAGAACAATCTTTTTTCTACTATCCACCTGAATCCGGATTGGAACGACCTTTTTAGGATCTAATAAAGGATGTTTTGCATCTATTAAATCGATTGTTCCTTCACGATTGATCAGTGGTTTAACGCCATCAATTTCTTGAGCATAAGCAGCTTTTGCGTGAACTAAATCTAAGTGAACAAATACTTCAGTGTTTACAACCAAAGATTCAGCTTCTTTTTGAACAGCTTGGCTAATTGCTTGAATAATTTGTTCAATCTCTTTTGTTTCTTCAATTTTCAATCCTTCTAAAAGTGCGGTAATGGAACGTGTTTGTTCAGGTTCAATATAAACGGTTTGCTTGGAAGCCGAGACATCGTGAACAACCCCTTTGATCTTGTTTTTAAAGGCATCTTTCACTGCTAAACAAAAACGGTTGTTACGCATGACGATAACAGCTTCATTTAAATAAGACTGGTAGTCTATTAGTAGTTTTTGCAACTTATCTTGAAGTTGTTTTTCGAATCTTTTTTGATCTTTGCGAATTTGATTTAATTTTACACTTGCGTGATCATATAAAAGACCGTCTTCATCAAGTTTTTCTTGTATTAAATCAAGCAAGTGTTGATGACGCGATAAAGACTGAAAATAAATATCTAAGTGAGGGGTCGTAATCTTTAATTGATCACGTTCTTTTAAGTAATTAAAAAAATCTTTTTCCATCCGTAAAAAAAGCCGGATATATAAAAGATCTTGAAGGGTATAATCACGACCGATTTTGGCATAATTAAAAAGTGAGAAAAGATCAAAATCAGGTAGTAACGGCAAACTGCCTAATCTTTGAATTAAACTCAACATATCGACACTTTCATCAAGCATTTGATGAATCTCATCGATTTCTTTTGAGGGATTAAACTGATGCAGTTGTTGTTTCGCGGAATCAGATTTTAGTTTTTGAGCGATCTTCGCCAAAATGAGATCTAATTCGAGTGTTTTTGTCATAAAACCCATAATAACGCCTTTTTTATCTTAAAATATGGTATAATATAAAGCAGTTGAGGTGAAATATGAAACATTATACAATGAGTGTTAGCAACGAAGAGTTAGCAAAATTGAATCATGTCTACCAAAATCACTTAGTTGACCATGAAAATCCTTATTTGCTTTTTCATGCCAAACACAATGATATTAATATTTTAGCATATAAAACCGGTAAAGTCTTACTTCAAGGTGACGAAGTGACCGCTGAAGTGGTTGCCATAAAAACCCATTTAGATCGTGTTGATTATCCCGCCATCGGCTCAGATGAAGTTGGAACCGGAGATGTTTTTGGTCCGATCATTGTTTGTTCGGCTTTTGTCAACCGTTCTGAAGTCCCTGTCTTAGAATCTTTAGGGGTTAAAGACTCTAAAAATATGAGTGATAAACAAATTATCGAACTTGCACCTAAAATTGCTAAAATGATTGTCCATTCACTGTTAATTTTAACACCAGCTAAATACAATCGCCTCGTTGAGGAAGGCAACAATTTAAATAAAATCAAAGCTTTACTTCATAACCAGGCTATTGTTAAAACAACATCCAAATTAAAACAAAGTGTACCTGTCATTTTGGATCAATTTTGTGCACCTCATCTATACTACAACTACCTAAAAGATGAAACTTTAGTTTACCGACATGTTGATTTTCACACAAAAGCTGAAGAGGTTCATATAAGTGTTGCAGCTGCTTCTATTATTGCCCGTTACGCCTTTTTAGTTAAAATGCAGCAATACAGCCGTAAAATCGGTTTCAAACTTCCAAAAGGTGCTGGCAAAGAAGCGGATGATGCAGTTCTTAAAGTCTTTAAGGCCAAAGGTGTATCAGGCTTAAAATTAACATCTAAAATTAATTTTAAAAATGTCACGAAACAGGAACTATTTTAAATTTTCTAAATAATCTTGAAAATAAGAGGGCAAACTAACTGAAAAAGTGAGTTGCTCTTTTTTTATTGGGTGATAAAAGGATATTTCTTTTGCATGTAAAAACTGACCTCCAGACACTTCTGGTTTACCAAGGCCATATAGTGGATCTGCAAAAACTGGGTGGTTAATAAATTCAAGATGGACTCTTATTTGATGTGTTCTACCAGTGACTAAATCACATTCTATAAGAGTTAACCGGTCATATCTTTCTATAACTTTAAAGTGCGTAACGGCGGCCTTACCAGTAGGAGTTACTGTCATTTTTAGTCTTTGTTTTGGATGTCTTGCAATCGGCGCGTCAATGGTTCCTTCTTCTTCATCAAAAGAATGGTGAACTAAGGCAATATACGTCTTTTTAATTTGTTGTTTTTTAAATTGTTCGCTTAAATATTCATGGATGATGTTATTTTTAGCGACTAAAAGTAAACCGCTAGTATCCTTGTCTAAACGGTGGACAATTCCTGGTCTATCTTCGCCGCCCAAGTCACTTAATTGGGCAGTGTAGGCGAGCAAACCATGAACCAAAGTAGGCTCAGTATAACTATCAGCCGGATGAACAACAAGGCCTTTTGGCTTATTCAAAACAATTAACTCATTATCTTCATAGACAATATCCAACTTCATTGGGATAGGTTCAAGTTTTTGAACGTTAAAAGAAGAGATTTCAACTGAAATCACATCGTCTTCTTTTAATAAGTATCCTGTTTTAACAAGTTGGTTATTTACTTTAATTTGTCCAGATTTTATTAGGTTCTGAATATAATTACGACTCTCATCTACAAAATAGTTTTCATATAGAAAAAGATCTAATCGCTGTTTTTCAGCTTCTAAAGAAACTTTAATTGTTTTCAATATCATCAACCTCTACTTTTTCTTT
>JALNWO010000047.1 GCA_023230825.1 Acholeplasmataceae bacterium | reverse complement strand
TTATAATTTAAGTGGTGGTTCTGGTCCTGCTTCCTTAAGCGTGACTTATGATGAGAACTTCACTTTAGGTGTCGCAACTAAAAATGGTTATACCTTTAATGGTTGGACTTACTTAGGTAATCCATTTACAAGTGGTAAATGGGAAATTGATTCTGACATTACGATTATCGCAACTTATACTCCAATCAATTACAGCATTACTTATAATGACCTTGAAGGTGCTGGACATACGAACCCACTTTCATATGATATTGAAACCGCAACGATTACTTTAACTGATCCTGCAGCAAGAACTGGTTATACCTTTACTGGCTGGTTCGATGATTCTAATCAAGAAGTAGAGGAAATAGTTTTAGGATCAACTGGCAACTTAATTCTTTACGCTAAGTGGGCTGTGATTGATTATGATATCAATTATGAGAACTTAAACGGCACAACCACTGATAACCCTGCAACATATAACATCACAACCGCAACAATTACTTTAAATAATCCTACAGCAAGAACAGGTTACGACTTCGTTGGTTGGTATGATGCTTTAGTTGATGGCAATCAAGTAACGCAAATTGTCTTAGGTTCACATGGCAATAAAACGCTTTATGCGAGATGGTCATTAACTGAATTTACAATTACTTATAATAATCTATTTGACCTTGATCATAATAACCCTGAGACTTACACCTTAGATACAGCGACTATCACACTAGTAAACCCAGACCCAAGAGATCATTACACCTTTGCTGGTTGGTTTGATGCCTTAGTGGACGGTAATCAGGTCTCAACCATCGTAAAAGGCTCTCATGGAAACAAAGTATTGTACGCTCGTTGGACACCAGTTCAATACAGTATTACATATGAGAACCTATTTGATATGGTTAACTCAAACACAGAGACATATAATATTGAGGATTCATTCCAACTTGTTGATCCAACCATTCGTACAGGATATCGCTTTGTTGGTTGGTTCGATGATGCTGATAGTGGCAATAGAGTCTTAGAATTCACCCCAGGAACTTATGGCAATAAGACTTTATATGCCAGATGGGAAATTGCTTACTACGATATTTCAGGCACCTTTGTTTATATGGCATATGATATTTCTAATGATCAAACTGAAATTGAAGAAACCATTTCCACTGAAGGCTCACAAGCATTCTTTATTCCACAAATTCTTCATGGTACAACAATATCACCAGTTACAGCACAAGAAGGTTACACTTTCTCCAAGTTTGAATACTTAGGTAACACATATACTGATATTGAAGAATTAATCACTGTCGTCAACGACATTATCCTTGAAGACTTAACCGTATACTACATGAGAATTATTTTGGAAATTGCCTTTATTCAAAAAGATCCTGACCACATTCCGCCTATAGATGAATATATAACTGAGATTCGTTATGTATACTATAATGGCAGTTTAGATCCAAACAACATCCCTAAATTACATAACGAAGATCAAGATATTACCGCGTTATGGGAACGTTCTGTCTTTAACAACATCAAAGTCACTACCGACGTTTCTGCACTCTACTTTAGTAGTGCATCCAAAACCATCCGCTTCAAAGATGGCAGCAGCATTATCTTTATTACTTCTTTAGGAACACAAGATTCTGACACTATCTTTATTACCGACGAATCTATCTTGTGGAGTTTAAATCGTGCTGGTTACAAATTCTTGGGTTGGTACTATATGGACGGTGAACAAGAAATAAAACTTAACCAGTATAATATTATTGGTTTCGATAATGATGATAACGAAATCTATGGATACGATTACGATTATTTCGTAGGCAATCAAATTGAAATATATACAAAATGGGAATTGCTCCCGGTTTACGGACAACCTCAAAATATTGACGTTGTCGTAGAAAATGACAATGTTATTATTACATGGGAGCTTGACCTTGGCAGCCTTGCAGTTCCTGAATTCCTCTTTGTGATTGACAAAGTGGTGGTTAACAATTATGAAACTGCCGTTATTAGAAATGGCTTAGAATACACATTAACCATTAATTCAGGTTCAGCTGATCATGCATTGTTTGCTTCATTAACTGATGTTGGACTCCACAGTATTCAAGTTCAGGCACTTGGTGATAATCAAGATTCGGTGACTGGATTAGCTTCTGATGAATTTATCTTTGAGATGAAATCAATTTATGATACACCTCCAGAAGCTGTTGACGTCTATAACTACTTCATCATTGAAGAATATCAAGAATCATCAAGATATATTTTCTACACCAATATGACCTATCAGTTTAACGCAAGCTACACCTTTGAAATCTTAACAGGATCTGCACTTGTTACAGCTGTTGATAATCACATTATTCAAATGAATAATATTAGTGGTGAATTCCGCTTCAAATTAACGAAGCCGGATCAAAGCTTTGAAATCTATGATGCTTTAGTGATTAAAGACGTGAAACAATTTGTCTTTGGCAGTAACTATCAAACCTATTTACGTGAAACAGATTCTGAAACGTCTAGTTACAAACTCATTGATGCACCTTATTATGTAGGTACTGGAAATGACTATTACTTAGACGTACGGATGACAAACACTTTAGGTAACCGTATTCCTATCGATAATGTTTACCTCGATTACGAAGTCTACCTAAATAGTGGTGGTGGCTATGAAGTCATTCAAGATATTAGTGCTCATCTCACCTTTAAACCAAATAACCGAATTGAGTTCAAACCAGCAGCCAATGGCAACACGTATAAGATTGTGATTAAACCTAAATATCAATCTACAAATATGGTAGTCAATCCATTAACTTATGAATTCACTGTCAACAATGGTGTCAACGTATTTACTCACCAAGAACTCAAACAAGCCTTTGAAGATGATGAAGTTCAAATGATTAATCTCCATGCGAACATCGCACCAATCTTATCAGCCAGCCAATTAAATCCTGATGGTTCGCCGAAGAACGTTAAAAACGGTGCTGGTAACGTGTATAACCGTAACTTTGAAGCTCAACAACAAGACAACCTTGTGATTCAAGGTAACTACATGACTATAAATGGTAGTCAATTACCGTATAGTAACGCACGGAGCGGTTCAAGTATTGTTGGTTTCGCAGAAGCATTTGAAATTATTAACGTTCAGATTGCCATCTTTAACTATAGTGTTAATGATAACGAAAATAACTGGATAAGTAACTGGACTATGAATAACTTAAGTATTATCGGTAACACAACTGTTCCATCGGTTAACTTTGGTGGAACAGCTGAAGAGATTCTCCTCCAAGAACGTCTCATGAGTCGAAACTCGGGCGGTTATATTGGTGTTATGGTCTCTCGTGGTTCGTCCACATTCAATAACGTTCAAGTGAAGTTCTCAGTCATTGGCTTCAGCAACTATGCTCACGGTGAAGATCTTGAAATGACACTTAACCATGTCATCGTTGATGACAGCTGGGCAAACAGCGTCTATATGCAAGGAGCTACTGAAACAACCTTGACTAATTCATACTTTGGTCAAAGTGGCGGTCCTGCATTCCACGTCTCTGATAGTCGCCAAGGCGCAGGTATCAATAACCCCATCTTTAATATCATCGACACTGAAATTGAAAACTACATCTCTGGTGAAGAAGCATGGTTTAAGGCGTATGGTATGTCTGCAGTTGCTCTTCAATTGAAGTCGGCCATAGAAACTGGAATAGCTCCAGCAGGTCGTTCTATTATTAAATTAGTAACACATCCAATTACTGGGGTTCAAACAGAAATGATTAACTTGATTCTCTTAACTGAGCCACATAGTGGAGCTAAAGAAGTAGTGGGCGAAGACCAAGTTGTTGGAGGATCTGAAGTCGTTATAAATGTTGGAGGTACTATTTTAGCTCGTCCCTATAACTACTTATCATTAGGTGATCCTAGAGTTAATGAGGGACAATTTGCTTTCCCAGTTGGACTCTATAGTGATATTGGTGCGTTCTCTCAGCTTGCATTAACAGATATCGGCACGGAATACCACACTTTAACCGGGCAAGTTCCTTCAGAACAAGTAGTTAACCAATTAGCTCAACTTGCGGCATTTTATAACCTTACTGCTGCACAAGTCGTGTTAGCAGCTGTTACAGCACAACAAGCGGAAGTTGATATCGGTGTGAAAATTATGGAAATAATCATTAATAATGGAATTACCATTCCTCAATACTTTGAAGTTTTATCACCACTACCAGTCTTCCCAGATGGCTATGCCGTTGTCATTATTGAACTACAATAGGTGACCTATATGATACAAGACTTTATTAAATACTTTTGGCTTCAAGAGGGTTTTACTTATGACCCTCTTGAAGGTCAACTCTTAGGAATTTATCATATTATTATGCTAGTCATCAGTGTCTTGTTCTTTGTTATCTTTTGGCACTTTGGCAAAAAAGCAAAAAATAAAGATGCCTGGATGATTTTCACAGGATCACTCTTATTTATTTTAGAACTCTTAAGAGTCCTTAACTTTCATTATGTCTATAACATGTCATGGGTTGGGGCCTTATCCTTCCACCTTTGTTCTATCGGCGTTTACTTAATGATTATTGCCGGTTTATTTAGAAGAAAATGGATGTTTGAAATGGTCTTCCTTCATGCACTATTGGCATCCCCAATGGCAATTCTTATTCCCACTGGTATTTTACCTTGGCATAATCCTTACAGTTTTCTACCCTTACAAAGCTACATCTCTCACGTCCTTTTATGGTTCGGGATTGTCTATGCTTGGAAAAACGACTTCTTTAAAGTGTCTTACAAGCGTTATTATATCCCCGTTGCTAGTGTCTTATTATCAACTGTTTTAGCTTATGGCATGAGTATGTACAACCTCAATAATAATACTGGTGGCTTTACCAATTTTTTCTGGACAAGATACGGAGAACCGATGTTTGATATTATCGTCCCCTTACCTTATCCTTATTATTTAATAGTTTTACTAACATTATTAATTGGAGCAGGCTTCTTTACGTACTATCTCTTTCAGCGATGGGAACAAAAAAGAAATCTCCAAGAAAACTAAAAAAAGAGTGCTTTTCACTTTCGTGAGAAGCACTTTATTTTTCAACCTTAATCCATAATATTTTATCTTCAAGTGGCTCTTGATGAATAAACTGATGTTTCATATCATCAAAGACGCTCATGTCTTTTTCTTTAAAATAAACTTTATAGGTCACATCATCCAAGAAAACTTTATCTTCAATTACCGCAATCCCTTCCAGTAAGTAATCGACTTTATGAATGAAAGGGTAAGGGAAGGTAATGGAGTGGCCTTGCATCAACTTCTTATCAAAAAAGGTGGCTTTTTGTAATACCTCCGAAGCGGCACGTCTGTAAGCTCTAATAAGCCCCGAGGCACCAAGTTTTTTTCCGCCATAATAACGAACCACCACACAAAGAACATTGGTGATGTGGTGTAGTTTCAACGTTTCTAAAATAGGGAGCCCTGCTGTTCTTGAAGGCTCGCCATCATCGTTAGAAGTAGCATGTTCATGCCCTTTACCAAATAAAGAAGCACTACAATAATGGGTGGCTTTGGGAAACATGATTTTCGCTTCTTCAAGTTTTTCTTTAATCTCTTCAATGCGATTAAGTGGAAAAAGAATCCCAATAAAAAGTGATTTATTAATTTCGATTTGATGTGTAGATATCTCTTTAATATAATGCATCCTATCACCACCGTTATTATAACATACTTATGAAAGGGCTCATTCGTTAATAATGGTTCCTTTTGTTTTGTGTGGTTTTCCTATTAAATTGCCCTTTTTCTTGATATAATAGAAACGGTGATAAAATGAGTACAATTAAAACAGCCAAAGGCGTTTTATACGAACTTAATAAAGCTGGATATGAAGCATTTATTGTTGGTGGCGCAGTCCGTGACCATCTTTTAAATATGGAGGTCAATGATGTCGATATTACTACGAACGCAAGACCTTATCAAGTTGCAGAAATCTTTCGTACCGTCCCAACAGGATTAAAATATGGAACGGTCACGGTTTTATATAAAGATGAACAATTTGAAGTCACGACGTATCGTGAAGACGGGACGTATTTAGATGGACGTCGCCCTGAAAAAATCGAATATAGCGACAGTGTTGAAGATGATGTTAAGCGCCGTGATTTTACCATTAATGGACTATTAATGACGGAAAAATCAGAAATTATCGATTATGTTGGTGGTCGTGACGATCTTCAATATAAAATGATTCGTACCATTGGTAATCCGGAGGAACGATTTAATGAGGATGCCTTAAGAATGTTACGCGCTTTCTATTTCCAAGCCAAACTAGGTTTTCAAATTGATAAACAAACTCGAGAAGCCATCCAAAATAACCGCAAGAAGATCCATCTCGTTTCAGACGAACGGATTTTAAATGAGCTGCTTAAAACCCTTTCGGGTCCGCATTTAAAAAAAGCGTTTAAATCGATGGTGACAACAACTTTCCACGAAGAATTACCCGGATTAAAAAAGGGGATTGAAGCGGTTCTAGAAATGGATGAGATGCCATATACCGATGTCTTCTTTACCCTTTGTTTTGCCTTAAATGATGGCATCATCCCAAGTGAATGGAAGTTTTCCAATAAACATCGACATCGTTATGCACAGGCTGCGAAACTTGCGAATAGTGGGCCTAAATACGATGCTTATGAATTATACACATATGGTTTAGAATTATCACTTTTAGCCAACCGAGTCAACTATCAGCTTGGAAGAGAGAAACTGATGCGTGGTCAAATAGAAGAACGTTATGAAAAAATTCCCTTACAGTCTGAATTAGATTTAAAGTTACGCGCTTCAGAAATGATTGCTTTAACTAAGAAAAAAGCTGGGGCTTGGGTTAAAGACATCCAGCAACAAATGATTTTGAAAATTTTAAAAAATGAATTGAAAAATGATAAGGAAAGTTTAACAACCTTCCTTATGGAACAAGTGAAATAGGTGAAACAATGAATTTATTAGAAAACAAAACATATCAAATTATTGGCAAGGTAGAAAGTATTAATACTGGAGCACACTTTTCTAACACAACAATCGTTACAGTCGAACAAGAACATATTAATATTAAATTAAATGATGAACAAGTGCCTTTAATTAAACTCGGTCAGGTGTATGCTTTCACTGCAGTAGCAGTTGTTCGTTATGAAGATGATTTGGTTTTACGATTGGATCGGATTGACCCTGTTGAAAAAGTTTTAAATGAAAAAGAATTAGAAAAAGTTTTAAAACATTTTTATGTATATGCACCGCTGCCTGTGAGTGACATTAAAACTGGGATTGAAAGTTATCTTAAAATAATTAAGAATCCAGTTTTAGCAGATATTACCAATACCATTTATAAAGAAAACCAAAAGATGTTTTATATGCACCCTGCCGCGACCAAATTCCACCATGCATACGTGGGTGGTTTAAGTTTCCATACTTTAACGATGTTAAAGCTAATTGATCCTTTTATTGAAGTTTATCCTTATTTAGACCGTGACTTATTATACGCAGGTACCATCTTACACGACATGTCAAAGTTAACCGAGATTAGTGGTGTTGATGGCGAATATACCAAAGAAGGTTTGTTAGTTGGTCACTTAGTGATGCAAGCATTAGATATTGAAGTGGTTGCGAAATCATTAGGCTATCAAGATCGTGAAGAAACGTTGTTACTTAAACATATGATTTTAGCACACCATGGGCAGTATCATTTTGGGTCACCCAAGAAGCCCCAAACAGGAGAGGCCCTCCTCTTGTGGTATATCGATACGATTGATTCTAAGTTTTCTGTTTTAGGTGATATTCTCGCTGAAACAAAAGCGGGCCAGTTTACCGGACCCGTTCAAGTTTTAGATAAAATGAAATTTTATAAATCAAAAAAATAAAGACCACCGAAGTGGTCTTTTTTTGTATGTAATTATCCTTTTAATACATCGAGGATGTCACCATATAAAGCGTTATAGTTGTTATCAAAGACGCCGCCGTTTGTTGATAACATGTAGTCATGTAACTGACGAACGTTGATTTCTTTAATAACATTTAAGCGAGCTGCACCTGTAGATGCGGTTAAGGTTGCACCATCTAATAAGTTAAACATAATTTGACGTTGCATATACGTTCCACGATAGACATTTAGAACTGGATTTAAGTAATTGTTAATGGCTGTTTGAACATCTGTGGGCACTTCAACACCTTCATCAAGGAGCGAACCGCGTAAGAAGTATTCAACTTGTTTAGCTGTTAATGTATCACTATCATCATTATATACATCTAAATCATCTAAATCTGTGAGAACGTATTTACCATTTGGATCTTCATCTTCAGTAAAGCGAGCAGATGTTGTTTCGCCAACTTTTGTTGCGAGGATGAAATGATAACCAAAGGATGATTTAACATTTTCTAAGTCGTTTTCGTTAAAGGCGTTATTAGTGTTCACCCACGCATCATAGAAATCTAAGTATGGGAATAATGAATCATCATCTTCAATTGCTGAAAGTGTATCATGAAGTTCCATTGCTCGGTTGTAGAAGACTTCGTCTAAGACAGTTGAGCCTGTAACAAAGTTAGATGTGTTTGTAATGGAAGAAGTAATGTCTTCAAATTTCAAGTGGAAACCAAGTTGACGATATTTTGCCCAAATACTTTCTAAGGTGTAATCGAATGGTGGAATCACACTACCAATTTCAATCCGACCTGAGTTATTAAAGTCTTTGGCGATTTCTTGGAGTCCTTCTTTAATGCCTTTGTACATGCCTAAGCGTGAATAGACTAAATCCATTAACTCTTGTAAACCTTCAATGACTTCGATTTGTGCTGCAGGTGATAATGAATCTAAGTATTCTTGTGGGTTATCTGGAGAATCATCACCATTTTGGTCAAAGTAAACGAGCAAGTGGCTCACAGTGATGGATTCAAATTCATTGTATTGTCTTTCAGCTAATGTAGCTAAAGCGGTATAAATTTCATCATTATCAAAATGAAGTTCATAATCATCTAAGTATTGTTGTCTTAAGTCAGGATAAATAAATAAGTTATTAATCGCTTCTTGGTTGGTTCTTGAGCCGAAGGCTAAGAGTAAGAAGTTTTGACGACCTAAGTTTGCTGGATAACCGGATGCTGCAAAGTTATTTGCGGAAAATTGAGAAATGATATTTTCAAATTGTTGTGTGTAATCAGCTTTATCAGCACTTGAAATTGAGTATTTGTCGCTCGCATCTAAGTATTTGTTACTTAGAATATCAAGGGCGACGTTAATTCCAAAGGATGCTTCAATCTTATTATAGAAATCAACAACTTTTATTTCTTGAGATCCAACTTTAGCAACAACTGCGCCGTCGCGGTTTGTTGTTGTGCCTTTATAGCCATAGTTTTGTTCATAGAATAAGCGGACAACACCATCATAGATATCTAAAGATGTTTCATCATAAATCTTGTTCATTTGTTGAGAAATGTAGTTATCAGTTAATTTAGCTTTGACCATTTCTGCTTTCATTTCTGTTTTAATCGCTTGTGCTTCGGGCGTTGTTGCGAACACATCTTTTTCACTATCAGTTTCGTGCTCAACTAAAACACCTTCTTCAGATTCACTATCGTCAGATAATTTGAATACTAAGTAGCGAGAATTACCAAATGTTTGAATTCTTGATGAGTATGGTTTTCCATCGACTGTATCTTCTGGGTCAGCCATGGTATCTGCTGATTTTAATGTTGTATAAATATGAGTTCTTAAACTTGAGTTAATTTTTGATAATTCATCGTAGGTAATGGTTGTCGTATAGTCATGACCATCACCAACAATAGAACCATCAACTTCAATCTTTAATTTTGTTGCTGGGTTTAATAAATTATAAATTTCAACAAGTTTTGCTTTAAATTGGTCTGGCAATAAACTAACGTCTGAGAAACCAGTTGAACGGTTCGTATTAATAATATACGCGCGGTAGTAATCTTCAAAATCTTTGACAGTAATCATTTGGCGATCTTCAAGATTTACACCCAATTTAGCAGTAATTCCTAAGTCATCTAAAATGTCTTTAACATAAGCATAGTCAGGGCTATCTAAATCAACGTAGTTCGCATCACCTGGCAATAATCTAATGTCAGGAATCGCATACCAGAATCCGCGTGAATCTGATTTTAAACCGACTTGGTATAACGCAGCATTCGCTTCGTTTAAGTTAATAAAGCGAACGATTAAGGCATCAACGTCATAACGACCTTGTTTGTTATTCTTGTAGTATGATACGATGTCTTCATCCTTAATATATTGTTCGTGCTTATCATCTAAAACGTCTTCATCCAAAATTTCACGAGCAATTTCTCGTTGGGCTACACGAAGGGCATAACGATTCAATAAGTATGAAAGTGTGTGATAATTTGCGAAAGGATCATTTAAACCTAATAGATCGTTAATTACATTTTGAATGTTCATACTATTATCTAGTAAGTATAATGAGTCAGCAAATTTCTCAATATTTCTCACATATTGATCGTGATGTTTATCGAACAATTTTTCAAGGCTTTCCTCGTCATTTGTTCCATGAATAGCTTTGTTAAGAACTTCGTTAAAATACTCAACGAGTCCTTCATCGTTATTTTGTAATTTTACTTTTGTACTTGCAATTTCATCTGCAAAAACGATGTCATCGACCATGGTCGCAAGAACGGTAGCTCCTTGTAAGCGTAAATGGTCGTATAATTCTTTTTCAGTCACTTTTAAATTGTCATAAGACAAATAAATATTTTCATCTGAAAGGTCGCCGTAAGGAGTTTTTTCACTTCCTGTACAAGCTGCTAAGGTTACTACGGCTACAGCAACCAACAATACTAATGTCAGCCTTTTGATTTGTTTA
>JALNWO010000046.1 GCA_023230825.1 Acholeplasmataceae bacterium | reverse complement strand
CGTTTATGGACAAAAGATTAAATTGTTTGCGTTAAGTTCTAACAAACCCTTAGCAGAAGAAATTTCTAAGGCATCGGGTATTGAAATTTCTAATGTGGATGTCGTTAAATTTAAAGATGGTGAGATTTCTATTAACATCGAAGAAAGTGTTCGTGGCCATCACGTTTTCGTCGTCCAATCTACCTCTGCTCCAGCCAATGAAAATTTAATGGAGCTACTTATTTTCACCGATGCAGTTAAAAGAGCATCGGCCAAAACTGTCACTGTGATTATGCCATATTATGGATATTCACGATCAGATAGAAAATCAAAATCTAGACAACCGATTACGGCGAAACTTGTTGCAGATTTACTTCAAGTTGCAGGAATTGACCGTGTCATTTCAATGGATTTACATGCAGCTCAAATTCAAGGGTTCTTTGATAAACCAATTGACAACTTCCCAGCAGCTCCATTGCTAGCTGATTATTTCTTAAATGAAAAGAAGTTAAAAGACATTGTTGTAGTTTCTCCGGATCACGGTGGTGTGACCCGAGCTCGTATTTTCGCAAACATCTTTAATGCTCCCTTAGCAATTATTGATAAAAGAAGACCTGCACCAAATCAAGCAGAAGTGCAAAACATTATTGGTGATGTAAAAGGCAAGGTTGCTATTATGGTTGATGACATTGTTGATACTGCTGGGACACTCATCGCCGGTGCTCAAGCACTTATCGACGCAGGTTGTAAAGCTGTTTATGCATGTGCAACCCACCCTGTCTTTTCTGACGATGCCGTTTGTCGCATTGAGCAATCGGTTTTGAAAAAAGTTGTTGTGACAGATACAATTCAACTTCGTGAAGAATGTTTCTCTGATAAAGTGAAACAAATCTCTATCGGGCCTTTATTAGGAAAATCAATTTTACATATCGTTAATGATGAACCGATTAGTCAGATTTTTGACAGCATATCACATACTAAGGAAGAGGAAGCGTGAAATTAATTTTTGGACTCGGAAATCCTGGGAAAAAATACGAACAAACAAGACACAATGTTGGTTTTATGGTCTTGGATGAATACGCTAAGAAAAACAAACTAAAATTTAAGTTCGATCCCATGTTCAATGCCGAGTTAACAACCATTCATCATCAAGGTGAAAAAATAACTTTGGTGAAACCATCAACGTATATGAATTTATCTGGCCAAGCTGTTTCAAGACTTTGTCACTATTTCAACGTGGACTTAAATGATATTATCGTTTTCGTTGATGACGTTCACTTAGAAAACGGCCAAATTCGCTTACGTGAGTTAGGTGGTCATGGTGGGCACAATGGATTAAGAAACATCATTGGAATTTTAAAGTCTGAACAATTCAAAAGAGTCCGAATTGGTGTTGGCAATGACCAGAGTGTTCATTTAGATCAACACGTGTTAGGTAAATTTACCAAAGATGAAAAGATAGATATTGATATTGCCATTACAAAGGCTGTCGAAATTATCGAACTATTTATTGGAGGTAAACCATATTTAGATATTATGACAAAATTTAACACCCAAACATAAGTTTGGGTGTTTCATATCAGGAGCATTATTCCATGCTTGACATTTTTAAGATTCATCCAGAACTAGACAAACAATTTAATTTAAAACAAAGAACGGTTTATTTGAAAAACTCGACAGATAGTTATAATGCCTATTTGGTCTCTAAACGCTTCGAAACCATCAATAAAACCGTTTTTGTTGTATGCCCTAATTTGTATGAAGCTCAAAAATACTATGACACCTTAACGAATCTAAATGACCAGGAAAGTGTTCTTTTTTACCCCGCAGATGAAACACTCACATCTATGATGGCTTTAGGATCCCCTGAATTTAAAAATGAAAGACTTTATACCCTTAGAAGACTTTTAACAAAGGAAGCCTTTATTGTAGTTACAACCATGCAAGGACTTAGTCAAATCCAACTGAAGCCTGAAGATTATTTACGAGCAGTTAAACACATTTATAAAAACGATACGTATGAATTAAACGACTTGACTAATTTTTTAGTGACAAGCGGATATCAAAATCAATTCACGGTTGAAAATCCGGGAGAATTCTCTTTAAGAGGCCATATCCTCGATATTTTCCCTGTTAACCAACCATCACCATTTCGGCTTGATTTCTTTGACAACGAACTTGAACAAATTAAAATCTTCAATGTTGAAGACCAAAGAAGCTTTGCGGAAACGGATCATTTTGAGATTGCTCCGATCCATGAACTTTTTTATACAGATAAAATGCGAGAACAAGCTCTCAAACAAATTCAAAAACACTTTAGTACCTTTGAGCTATCCGAACGAGAAACTGAAAAATACCAAATTGACTTAGAAAACTTATCTTTACGACAAAAACTAGATACCCTTCACCTCTACATTCCTTTTTTTAATCCAGATCCAACAACAATCCTTGATTTCACAAAAGAATATGAGCTTTATTTTATTGATGTTTCTAAAATGCAGTTAAACCAACAACATATCAAAGATGATTTAGAAACGTTTGCGACTACGATGAGCGGAAGAGCTTTTCTTTCCTTGCCCTATCGTCTTCATTTAGATCAGCTCTTAAAAAACCCTCATATTGAAATAGATAACTACGGTCTTACTCGTCCAGATGCGTATCATTTGGGTGTAATTGAAGTCAATAATTATCAATCCAACCTCCGGTTGTTATTACAAGACATTATCGCTTATCAAAGCGAATATACCATTTATCTGTGTGTCTCGACACAACACTACTTTAATGAGATAAAAACCTTTTTACAAGATAACCAAGTTACTTATGAACGACAAATTCGTTTTGAACCGGGGATCTATCTTTTAGATATATCAAGTCATGGTTCATTTATCTCGACACATGATAAAATCATTGTTATGGATGAAACGGAACTCTTCCAATACCGAACAAGAAGAGCGATTCGCTACCGCAGTGTTTTAAACCAATCCACTAAAATCCGTCACGTTGATGATTTAACTGTGGGTCAATATGTTGTGCACTATGATTATGGGATTGGTCAATACCTTGGTTTAAAAACGATGGAGCTTAGCGGAGAGAAACGTGATTATCTTCATATTATGTATGCAAACAGTGAAACATTATATGTTCCTATGGACCAAATCGATATGGTTTTAAAATATAGTAATTATGAAGGGCATCAACCCAAATTATCAAAAATGGGTGGTAAAGCATGGGGAACAACGAAAGCGAATGCCAGAAAACGAATTAAAGATTTAAGTGATCGATTACTCAATCTTTATGCACAGCGGGAACAAAGTACCGGGTATGCTTTTTCAAAAGATAATGAAATGATGACATCTTTTGTTCGTGATTTTCAATATGAAACGACCAAAGATCAAGAAAAAGCAATCATACAAACAACTTTTGATATGGAACAAGAGCGACCCATGGATCGTTTAATTGCTGGTGACGTTGGTTTTGGAAAAACAGAAGTTGCCCTGCGGGCAGCCTTTAAGGCGGTATTAGATCAAAAACAAGTCTTATATCTAGTCCCGACGACAGTTTTAGCACGCCAACACTATTATACCTTTAAAGAACGTTTCGATAAATACGGCGCGAATGTTGCTTTATTAAGCCGTTTTGTAACTCCAAAACAAACACGTGATGTCATTCATAAATTAAGCAAAGGGCTTGTAGATGTTGTTATTGGAACACATCGATTATTGTCTGATGATGTGGTGTTTAAAGACTTAGGATTGTTAATCATCGATGAAGAACACCGCTTCGGAGTTGAACATAAAGAAAAAATTAGGGAAATTAAAACAAACGTAGATACGTTACAATTATCGGCAACCCCAATACCACGAACGCTGCAAATGTCATTAATGGGTTTAAAAGATTTATCTATGATTGAAACCCCACCTCTAAATCGATATCCTGTCCAAACATATGTTGTTGAAAGACAGAATGCCCTTATTAAAGAGGCGATTTCTCGTGAGATTGCTCGGGGTGGACAAGTCTTTTATTTGTTTAATCAAGTCCGGGGTATTGAAGGGATGACGGAAAAACTGAAAAAGCTCATTCCTCATGCTAAAATTCATTTCGCTCATGGTAAAATGAGTAGAGAAGGATTAGAAAATGTAATCTCCGATTTTATCGACCATCATTTTGACGTCTTGGTATCCACGACGATTATTGAAACAGGCGTTGATATCCCCAACACAAATACACTTATTATTCACGATGCGGATAAGTTGGGACTTTCTCAATTGTATCAAATTAGAGGTCGTGTTGGTCGGTCTGACAGGATTGCGTATGCATACCTCTTATATGAACCCAACAAACTGATTAATGATGAAGCTAAAAAACGATTAGCAACCATTCAAGATTTTACCGAACTTGGAAGCGGATATAAAATCGCGATGAGAGACTTATCAATCCGTGGTGCTGGTGATATTTTAGGAGCCGAGCAATCAGGTTTTATCGATAGTGTCGGTATTGATTTATACACGAAACTATTGGAAGAGGCGATGACGGGAGAATCGCTCGATAAACCGAAATCGACAGAGATAGACGAAGTTTATGCCGCACGTCACGTTGACCCAGACTATGTCTCTGAAGACAGTGTTCGGATAGAAATTCATAAGCGAATTAGCGGTTTAAATAAAATTGCCGATGTTGAAGATTTAAAATTTGAACTAACAGATCGGTTTGGTACTCTAAGTCCAGATCTCGTTTTATATATGTATGAAAAGCTATATAAAAAATTATCACATCAATTGGGTGTCCATAAGACACAATTTAGCGCACATCAAGTAACGATGACATTGTCTTTAGAAGCTTCCAGTAAAATTGATGGATTGAAATTATTTAAAGTGGCGGAACGTTTTAAACAAGCACCCGTTCAACTAAACTACAACAGAGGCTATGTCTCGATTGTAATGAATCTTCGTAACGCAAAAGAGCATTGGCTATATTTAGCTGATCAATTAATAGAAAATTACATGAGTCATTAAAATAAGGGAGGAAAACAAGAAAATGGCGATTGATATTTTACAAATTTCAAGAGATGCCCTTGAGGCACAAAAAACAAACCCTGATGTGATTAACGCATCAATTGGCATGTTCTTCGATGAAGATCGAGTGATTAGTGGCATGCCAGCCGTGTCTAGAGCATTGAGAGAACTACCAGACATGAGCATTATGCCTTATCCAGCAGTAGACGGCGGAAAAGACTTTAAAGAAAACGTGATTGCTTGGACATTTGGCAAACACGAAGAAGCCATTCGAAAAGCACGACTTGTAGATGTTTGTGCAACGCCCGGCGGAAGCGGAGCAATTGCCGCAACATTTGCCAATTATGCAAAACCAGGCGAATTCATTTTTGTTTCAAACGTAAGATGGCAATATGAGCGATTTGCAGATCGAGCAAACTTAAACATTTACGAACACAATACGTTTAAAGATGGACATTTTGATTTAGAAAGTTTTGATCAATCACTCGGTGAACTTGCGCAAAAACAAAAACGGATTATTGTCATTGTTAACGATCCTTGTCACAATCCAACTGGATATACGTTAAAACCAGAAGAGTTCCAAGAAATTATTAATATTTTGAATAAATATAAAAATAACGACTTAGTCTTTTTATATGACATTGCTTACTTAGAATACACAAATGAAGAAGACAACCGTGCTAAAATGTTAGAACTACTACGTTTAGAACCACACGTGATGACAGTCTTAGCATTTAGTGGTTCAAAAACATTTGGTGTTTATGGACTTAGATTAGGTGCAGCGATTGGCCTTTCCCAATCTCAAGAACATATGACCTATTTTAGAAAAAACTATGTCAAAGAAGCTCGTGGATCATGGTCTGCGACACCAACCATTTCGATTGAACTTTTAAATCATTTTTCATTACCAGAAAACAAAGCTCAATTTGAAACTGATTTAAATAAAATCAAAGACATTGTTCAAAAGAGAAGTGCCCTCTTTATTGAAGAGGCAAACGCCATCGGCTTAAAGACATTCCCCTTTTCATCAGGTTTCTACGTCATTGCTTTAACTGATGAACCAATGGCGGTCTATGAAAGATTGGCAAAACGAGGCATTTATGCAGTTCCCATGGAAAAAGGCATTAGAGTCGCCTTGTGTAGTATTTCCCTAAAGGAAGTCAAAGGGTTGGCTAAAAAAATTCAAGACGCTTTATAAAAAAACCACTCTGCTGAAGCAACATTCAGCAGAGTGTTCTCTTTCTTGAAGTGTTTCACTTCAACGTTGATTTGAATCAGTAAAACTTCGTTTTAACATTTAGAGATTATGATATAATGAAAATAGTCAAAGGAGCTGATGTTTATGATTTTTGGCCAACCGCTTTGGAAATTTCTAGTTGATGTTTATATCGTTTGGATTTTAGTTTATTTTTTACTTAAATTTTTAAGCCAAAACAAGAAAATTTTCGGGGTGACAATCACCGTTGTTTTCTTATTCTTCATTTTTTATATTGTTGATTACTTTAATATATCAGCCAGCTCTCAAATTTTAAAATACATTGTTCAATGGACACCGATTGCAATCATTATTATTATGGCGCCTGATATTCGTCGTTCATTAGAAATTGTTTGGAAAAATGATGCATCAAGAGAAGATTTTGTCATGGGATCCGAACGAACAAAAATTGAAATCGTTGATGCGGTCATCGAACTTGCCTCAACGAAAACGGGAGCCCTCATTACCATTGAAAAACATAACACCTTGGATCCATATGCCGAACGGGCCATTCCAGTTAATGGTGAAGTAACGAAAGAATTATTGATGAACATCTTTGTCCCAAATACACCGTTGCATGATGGTGCAGTCATTATTCGTGGTGACCGCATTTTAGCAGCTGGTGCGTATTTTATTTTATCAGACAGTGACCACTATGATAAAACCATGGGCTCGAGACATCGAGCAGGCCTGGGTATTAGTGAAATTACTGATAGCTTAACAGTCTTAGTTTCCGAAGAAACAGGAAATATTTCTGTAGCGATTGAAGGGATATTGTTAAGAATGAACGATCGTGAGAAGTTGTTAGACTACCTAACAATGTTTATGAAATAAGGGGGTATCATTGTGAAAAAAATTCTAAACTTTATTATTGAGCCCTTTAAATTTATTGGGAGTCGAAAAATTACTGAAAAACTTGGCAACTTAATTAACAAATATAAAATCATTCACGTCTTGCTTTCTTTAATTATTGCCGTCCTTATTGTAGGATATATATACGCAAAATCATTTTATGGGTGGTAAAATATGTTATTCCAACATCCAATCTATCCACTAATTATAGCTGTTTTTATTTTGATATTAGTGGTGATGCTTAGTTTACAAAACCAAAAAGTTTTTAAATTTCTTTTAAGCCTCGCGTTTTTAAATGTGGCTTTTTTCACCATTGCTTTTGTCTTATATGAAGACACTCTTATTGGCAATACAACATATGAACACGCATATATTGGGATTACTTTTTATGTATACGCTTTTTTCTTAATGATGCTGTACCAAATATTCCGCTCTTCAACACTTAAAGCAAATCACTACCAGCTTTTTGTGAAGTCGATTAAAAATAGTCGCTGGAATGCTTTTTATGTTGTCGATAAAAAAGAACGAATTCGTGACATGTCACAAAGTCTTCTCGTAGAAATTGGGATGGACAAAGAAGATATCATCGGGAAGAAATTATTTCAAGTCCTTAATAAATCGGTTCGTTTCACAAGACGGAATAATATTGATATGAATAACCGTCAATTAGAATCGTATTATTTAAACTATAAAAATGAAGCGAAACCAGGAGACGAAGAAGTGGAAGAAGTTCATTTTTTAAATGAATCTGGTGATCCAGTTCTCCTTCATATGGTGATGCAGCCTGTTTTCTCGTTAGGAAAATACAAAGGAAGAATTTGTATTGGTGAAAAGAAAACAGACTTTAATGTTTTAGCCATTGAAAAAGAATTAAACGAACGAAATGTTGAATTAGAAAGCATTCGCCATAAATTTATCGCGACCTTAGATTTAAGCGAAGAGGGTTTGTTTTACATTGATTTAGATGAACGCACCCTTTGGGCATCCGATAGTCTTGTTAAAACATTAGATTTGCCAGGTAACTTAATTGATTTAACCGATTTTAGACGCTTAATTGAAGCTGAGGATTTAAAGAAATATTTAGCTATATTAGGTGACTTAACGGTTAATAAAAACCAATACCAAACATCTTACCGAATTCGTGTTGGTCACCAATACCTCTGGTTTAGAGAAAAAGGAAAACGTTTATTTGAAGATACATCTGGTGCTATCATTATGGGAACTTTAAACCAAATGAAAACCAAACACTTCCAAGCGAGCCATATAGACATTTTAGATGGGTTAAAAGATAAGAATGAATTTATTGCCCACCTTCACCAACTATTTACAAGTAGTCGCTACTTTCAACTCGTTGTCTTCAAACTCCAAAACATTCCCAAAATTAATGAGGATCATGGCCGTGAAGTCGGCAACATGTTTATGGCTGAATATATTAAAAAGATGAAAGAATCATTTGTCTCAGAATCGAGTGATATTTTCCGGATTAATGGCATCGAGTTTGCGATGACTGTCACCGATCCTAGAAAAATTGAAATGTTAGAAAGCGGGATTCAAACAAACGCAACCTATTTAAATCTCTCGATGGTTTATGGATCGATTTCTGAAACACTTGAAGTGTTCTCAGGCATTGCCATTGGTGGCAGCGATGCACACGATGAACATCAACTATATCAAGCTGCTTTTCAAGCTTTAAAAATCGCATTAAATCCCCAGTATTCGGGGCATCATTGTTATTACAAGGACATCGTTACATGAGTAAAAATATTATTAGACAAGAAATGTTTTCTAAAAGAAGAAATCATGATCGTAATGAAAAACATTTACGAGAGTTAGATATTATTAAAAAAGTTCGCTTGCATCCAAAATATAAGGATGCAGAAACAGTAGCGATTTTTTATCCGATGATAGACGAGGTGGATTTGCTCCCCCTGTTAGAAGATAACACAAAAACTTTTTTACTCCCTCGCGTGCATCGTCATGGGTTGGAGTTTTATGTCTATCATCCGATGATCGAATTTGAAACGAGTAGTTTTGGTGTTTTTGAACCTAAAATAACCGAGAAAATTCATCATGAACCGATTGATTTAATGTTAGTCCCAGCCCTCGCTATTTCTAAAGGGAATGACCGAATCGGTTATGGAAAAGGATATTATGATAGATATCTTTCGTCTCATACCATTCACCATACGATTGGGGTTATTTTTGATTTTCAAGAAAAAGATGCGATTGAATACTCGCCACTTGATCACCGCTTAAAAGAATATATTAAGGGTAGTTTATGAACACAGCATTAATTGTAGCTGCTGGAGCGGGTATTCGCTCCAATTTAAAAACTTCAAAAATTCTTTACGAAATTAACGAGAAACCACTGTTTATGTATAGCGTTGAACTATTTCAATCCTTAGGATATGAAATTTGTTTAGTTGTCTCAAAAGCTGATTTAAACAAGGTAATGGATTATGTTAAACCACCCGTTCAAGTCGTTATTGGCGGGAAGACTCGTGGACAAAGTGTTCTTAACGGCCTTAAATCAATTACAACACCTTATGTATTCATCCACGATGCAGCTAGACCCTTTCTATCAAAACCATCTGTTCTCGCTTTAGAAAAAGCATTAGAGCAACACGATGCAGTCTTTTTAGCAGAACCAGTCACGAGTGCTTTAAAACATGTTTCTAAAAACGACGTCACGTCTATAGATCGAAGTCAGCATTTACTCGCACAAACCCCACAAGCATTCTTAACTGAAAAAATCAGACGAGCCTATTTGCGCGCGGATATGTTTTATGATGATGATATCAGTCTTTATCAAGCGATTTATGAAGATGCGGATGTAGAGGCAATTATCAACCAAGACATCAATCCTAAGCTTACATACTACCATGATTTTATTCACTATAAAAAACTAATGGAAGGAAATCTTCATATGAAAGTTGGCCATAGTTACGATATTCACGCATTAAAACAAGGACGTCCCCTCATTTTAGGCGGCATCCAGATAGAACACGACAAAGGTTTAGACGGTCATAGTGACGCCGATGTTTGTTTACATGTGATTGCGGAAGCAATGATGGGTGCTTTAGGAATTGGCGATTTAGGTACGCACTTCCCTGATACAGATTTAAAAATAGAAGGTATCTCCTCACAAAAAATCATTCAGTTTGTTGATGATAAAATGCATGCTATGGATTATGAAATTAATAATATCGATGTGACTATTTACGCTGAAGAACCTCAACTTAAACCTTATATTCCCCAAATGCGTGTAAAAATTGCTGAAATGCTAAACATCGCACTACCCCAACTTAACATTAAAGCTTCAACCCACGAAAAAATGGATGCAGTCGGGAAAAAACAAGCCATTGCCGCTGAGGCGGTTGTGCTCATTAAACAGGTGATACAATGATTATCGAAACACCACATGGAACATTTGAAATAATAAAAGATTATCGTGAAGCTTTTAGCTTAGAACTATTCAATGAAAAATATGTTGATGTAGCTTTTGATCGTTACGTTTATTTGGTCGGCGATGTTTCATCAGAGAAGCTCCGTATTCGTGGTTTTAGTACCGACCCTAAAAGCCCAAACAGCTATAAAAAAATCCCCGATTATTTAAATGAATCGTGTAATTTTAATTGTCCCTATTTTATTTTAAAACGCGTCAATCCAACGGATTAAAAGAATTGAAAACAAAACTAAAATACGTTATACTATGAATGTTGAGAGGTGAAATAAATGGATGCTACAACAAAGCAAGTATATGATTTAATTGATCGTGTCCGTCCTTACTTAGTGCGTGACGGCGGAGATATTGAAATCGTGAACGTCGAAGACGGGATCGTATATGTAAAAATGTTAGGCGCATGCGACGGTTGTATTGCGATTGATGTCACTTTAAGACAAGGCA
The DNA here is from genome assembly GCA_023230825.1 of Acholeplasmataceae bacterium. Lineage (GTDB taxonomy): Bacteria > Bacillota_I > Bacilli_A > Acholeplasmatales > Acholeplasmataceae > Mariniplasma. The sequence goes on along the minus strand of JALNWO010000046.1, from coordinate 31 downwards.
TCGAAACGATGTTACTTGAAAACGTGCCAGG
>JALNWO010000045.1 GCA_023230825.1 Acholeplasmataceae bacterium | reverse complement strand
GCAACAACGTTTGCTAAAATTGCATCATTAGCTTTCGTGAAATCACCAGCATAAATTTGATAGTTTGGATTCACAACCATTAAGATTGGAGCCGTTGTATCATCGATGGTAATTGTGTAGCTTGCATCAGTAATAATGTCTTGACTAAAGTCATCTGTACCTTCAACAAACACCACTGGATCACCAAACGCTAAATTTGCTTTTCTTAATCTACCGGCTTCTGCAGCACCATGAGCAGTTAATAAGAATTCACCTGGTTCAAGGACTAAAGCAGCTTGCCATGCAGCAAAGAGATCAGCGTCACCAACAACTGTACCACCAGATGTAGTGTGGTTCCAGTCAAAGCGGTCATAAGATTCTTTCATTGTTCCATCAGCAGCAACTAAAACTAGGACTGAGCCCCATGCACTACCGATACCACGTGCCATGTCTTGGTCTGTATAAACCGTTGGTTTAATGGTCGCATTTGTTGGCGCGTTAATGTTAAATTGTGCTTCTGGATCAAATGGAATGACTTCACCATTAACGGTTAATGAGAATTCATCACCAGGAATAAAGACATTATGTGTAAAGGTTAAATCAATTTGGTAAACACCTGGCATTGGGTTGTATGGGTTAAATTCTGATGGATAAGAAACAACGATATCATTGGTCTTATCATTTTCATAACCATCATGTGCCGTAATGCCTTTGAGAACGTCAACTGGAATACCTTGGTCGCTGTAGCGATCAGCTACGCCAACAAATTTAGGTGGCATAACACCAATTACGATATCAGCAACTACTTCTCTATCAACACCAGCTGGAGTTGTTGTATACCATTTTGCAACATAGCCTTTACCAAAGACACTTGCATCAATACTTGTAATTGCAGCGTCTGGTGTGTAATCATCTTGAACTTCATCATAGACGTATTCAATGGTTTGAAGAACGTCTTCGCCATCAATAATGTCTAAGAAGAAGCTAAGTTTTTCAGTCTTATGATGAATTTTGCCTTGATCATCAAACATATGCATCCATGACGCAGTTACGTTGTGAATTGTTGGTTTAAGTGTTCCATTGTATTCAACAACGATTTGTGTTCCTGGAGTTCCACCGTCATCATCTAATGCAGTAATGCCATCAAATGCAGCGGGTTGTTGTGCATAGTTCATAACCATTGGTTCCATTTCTGGATCTAACATGTATTCAACTTGGCTCTTAACGAACGCTGTTGTTTTTGGGTTAGAGTTGTCACGGTCTAATGAGTTCCATCCAACGATGGTCCATCCTGCTGGAACAACAACATGATCTGGGTCGCCGTTGTAAATAACGCCGTCACCATTAATAATATCTGACCAATCTTCTGGATCTGGGTTCGCAGTCTTATCGATTGCAACTAAGTTTCCGCCATCAAAGACACGTTTTGCCCATGATAAGTTGCCGAGTGGTTCTAAAACATAACCTTGAGCACTATCATCAAGCATGATCCGAATTTGTGAAAAGTAAACATTTGGTTCATCATCTGGATCAGCATCAAACGCTGCAGCTTCTGCTTCAGTAGCTAAACGCCATTCTGGAGCTGCTTCTGTACCTTCGTTATAAATGTGATATTCAAAGATGTGGTCTTCAAACATAACTAAATTGCCATCTTCATCAAAGTATGAATACAATCTTGCAACAACTCCGCCAGTTAAGTCTGTTCTAGCGTTTGCTGTTTTAAGGATATATTCATTATCAGTATCATTGATAATAAATGATGAGAATGACGCCCAAGATGTAGTGGCACCAACAAACTCAGTCGCATCAATAAAGCCATCGCTATTTGCGTCTACTGATTCTTTCATATAGCGGTCAGAGCCTCTAACGAAATGATATCTATGGCCTGCATATTCTAACGTCCAGTTTGCTTTGCCCACTTGTGTACCAATACAAGGTGCAACTGCTTCTAAACAGTTAATTTGGTCGTATGGATATAAATCAATAATGCCATCTTCTTCATCAGCGAAAGCTGTTTGTCCAAAGACGAGCGCTAAAGAAACAAATCCAAACAACAGAAATGCCAAAATCTTTTTCATTCTATTCCTCCTATATTTATCTATACTCCTAGATTTACTCCAATTTTAACTCATCGTGAAAACGCTGTCAATTTTGTGAAAAATATTGCCTCGTTTCCTCTATCTTTTTACATATCTTGAATATTTTTTTCAAGTTTAGTGGTCAGTTCCTGGTAAATATGTATAAAATGTTCGTGATGTTTCTTGTCCACCTACGGTGACAGAGACTGTATAACTGACCGTTAACGCTTCTTGTGGTAGCGAAATAATGCGTCCCGTTTGGTCAACATATTCCGGATTATGAGAAACAAAACTGATTTCTGCGTCTGGATGTTTTGTCGCAACTTCATACTCAACATCGGCAAATTTGTGGAACAGGGGTTGAAGTCCAGAACGGATCATTGTTTGAGGACATAATTTACCGCTGAAGTCTTGATGGAATGTCATGTGTTCACGTGGTAAATTGTATCTTTCTAATAAGGTCGCAACCAGTTTTGCGGTGCGTTGCCAAATGCGATAAATGTCATAGCCATAACTGACAGCAGTTTCAATCGAAATACCGTTGGTGTTTCCACCACCTAAATAAGATCCTTTGTATGGAAGGGTTGAACCATCGCCAGCATGATAAGCTCTTTCAATTTCAGGTAAGTGTTGATAGAGGAGAGTATCATCCATCGTAAAATGCCAAGAAATATATGGACCGACATCTGCATTCACTAAATTCCATAAATAGTTTGAATGGGATAAAGCGCCTGATCCTTGGGCATTATTTCCGGTGTCATGAACGACTACCCAATAAACGTTATCGTCGTTATATTTTGGTAGAGAATCATCAATCGGTGACATGGGTCGGCCTGAACGTTGCCAGCCATTTACGGGGAGAATACTTTGAGTGGGGGCATTCTCATTATTAGATCCATATCCTCCAAAGTAATAACGCGAAACACTTTCATAGGTGAAAATAGCATAAGGGCTGCCCATTCCATGAGCTTCAAACTTATGTGGCGTTGTATAACTCACTTGGTTAACAGTAAGTAGATCAAGTAAGTTATCAGTATCTAATTCGTCATAAAACTCAATGGTGAAAGTTTGGGTGACGGTTGGATCTGAAGCAAGTGCTGCAGTAATGACAACAAGTCCCGCTTTGTGAGAAGTGACAGTTCCAACCATCTTTTGATTGGCATCACGATAAGCAACAACAGTTGCAATCGCTGGGTCACTTGTCGTAAAGACAACGTCTTCATCGGCAATCAAATATGGATAAACTTCCGCTAACAAATCAAAGCTATCGCCAGCTTCTAATGTTTGGGTTACATCCTCGGGTGTTAATTCAATCATATCGAGAACTAAAACCGCGAAATCAATTTGGGCTCTCACTTGGAAGTTTCCTTCAAGTAAAACACTTACAATGGCTTGACCACTACTTAAGGTCGCGATGTTTCCTTCACCTTGAATGACAACAACCGCTGGATTACTTGTAATATAACGTAATCTTCCTGTTGAGCCAATCGGTAACATTTCAGCTTCAATTAAATATTGATCACCAAAATACAATTCAACATCTACATCATTTGTTAGAATTTTTACAGGAACGCCTTCCTTGTAGTCTTTTTTCTTAACGATCTCAGCGGCTGTACTATAATAACCTCTAAACTCATAATCAGTAATGTTAACAAAATCAACAGTTGAGGGTTGTGCTTTCCCCCAATAATTAAGGGTAAAATCAATCCCGTGATTAAGATTGGTTTTAGCAGCATGACCAGAATAGTTTTCTACTTCGTTAAAACGGACATGAACATATAAGTCGTTATTCATGGATGTGTCAATGGTCATCCCTGTAACAACATCTTTAATTACGTTACGTTCAATTTTTAAAGTTGTTTCGGCATCATCTGTTGCTTTAACCGTTAGATCTAAAGCGGTGGTTGCGCCAATGAGTTCATTTTCAAAGATGAGATTATCGCCAGCTAGAAAACCGTTAATCACAATCGCTTCTTTTTGAATGTTCGTAAAGGTGTTGTTGCTAATGTTAAGTGAACTCACATCAACTAAAGTTAAAAAGGCTGTATTTGAAGTAATGTTTTTAACCGTATTGTTTTCAAAAACAAAGCCGACTAAAGGAGTGTTACTGGAAATACTTGCTGGTCCGGTAAATTCAATTCCACTCATTTGTGTTCCACTTGCAAGCTGCGTAATTTTCCCTTTAAATTCCGCGTTTTCAGTTCCACTTAAATGGATATTTTCGACATCAATTTCTATATTTTCTTCGTAAGTTCCGGCTAATAAATAAATCTTGGCTCCTGAAGTTGCCACATCTAACGCATCTTCGATTGTTTTGAATAAATCTATATTTTCGGTAAATGTTTTATCTTCAAAAACCACTGAGCCGGTGTGACTAGGGTCCACAGCTAGTGCATTATAAAATTCAACCTCAAAGCTTTCTGTTAAGCTTTCATCTTGAACAGCGGTTGCAGTAAAGATAACAGTGCCTTCTTTAAGTGGTGTAATGATGCCATCATTTGTAATTGTCGCGATGGTTTCATCGCTTGATTCCCACGTCACTGCTTGAGGTGCGCCTGCCGGCAAGATGGTCGCGGTTAAAAGGTTATCCTGATAAAAACTTTGTAGGTTTGCTCCTGTAATTAAAATCGAATTTCCAACAGGGACACCAGAAACATTAATTGTCACTGTGACAGAAACAGACGCATCAACAGTAGAAATAATCGACAATGTTGCAGTTCCTAAACCAACACCTTTGACTTTTCCAGCACTATTCACTGTAAAAATAGATGTATTGCTTGATTCAAAACGAACAGAGTCTTCCGCTTCGTAAACAACATTTTTCTCTTCACCAATATTTAAAGCCAGCGTCGTTTCTGGGACTGTAATAACAATTGCTTTTTGAACCGTGATTGTAATTACAACAAACGCTGATTCATCTCTTGTTGATCGAACGGTGACTTGGGCTTCACCTACTTTTAAAGCTTGCACAAGACCACTAGTACTAACAGTTAGGACCGTTTCATCACTTGAAACATATGTAACTGCTGTATTCGCCTCTACAACAAGTTGATGGGTTTTGCCGACACGCATTGAAACAGCAGCCTGTGTTGTACTTACAGATGCTTGTTCTTGAATCGTAAAGATGACTGAAACAAAGATTGTTTCATCTTTAACTGAAACGATTCTTATTTCAACTTCGCCACTTTCTAGTGCGGTCACTTTGCCTGCTTCATCAACTGTCATCAAAGTTGGATTACTTGAGACAAAACGTACGTCATCGTTGGCTTGATACCCAATTTCATACGTATCACCAACGGTTAACGTTAAGACATCTTCATCGACTTGAATATCAATTTTGTCTTTACAAGCGATTAAAACAAAACTAAAAATGGACAAGACAATAAAGATTAGCATTTTTTTCTTCATTTTATTGTTCCTCCTTACTCCTTAACTCATATACTAAATTAGCAATTTTCCGGCGATAACCAATTAAACGGTTATTTTCTCGCTTTGGATGAACTGCGTTTGACAACATCACAAATCCAATTTGATTTTTTCGATCAATAAATAAGTTACAACCCGTAAACCCTGTATGCGTAATGGTTTCATCAAAAGCGACATGATCAGACGTTGAACCACCAGGTGTTGGTTTTTCCCATCCAAGGGCACGTTTTAAAAAGGTACCTTCGGGGTGTGGCTTCACTTCTTGGACCTGAAACATTAAATCAATTGTTTCTGGTTTTAAGACAAACTCCTTTTTAAAAATCGCTTGCATAAAAATAATTAAATCATTGACCGTTGAAAAGAGACCTGCATGTCCTGCATAGCCTAACGCAAAGGCTTTTTCATCGTGGACCAATCCTTGTAAGTATCCTTGATACACAGTATCTTCTCTTAATTCTGTCGGTGCGCATCGTTTTCGGTTTGGTTCATAGGATGTGTCTATCATGTTTAACGGTTTAAAAATCCATTCTTGAGATACTTCGTGAAGTGTCTTTTCAGTTAATGCTTCAATAATGAAACCAAGTAAAATAAAGCCAATATCAGAATAAATGATATGTTGTCCACGAGGATATAGTGGTTTAGCGGCTTTTACTTTTAAAACAACATCTTCGCGATTTCTTAATGTATTTGCTCGAGGAATATCTGCTGGTAGTCCTGAGGTATGGGTCATTAAGTCATAAATTGTAATGTCAGGATATTGGAACCAACTTAAAACAGAGGACACTGAAGTATCTAAAGATAATTGCTTGTTTTCGATGAGTTTTAAAATGAGTGTTGTTGTAGAAACAACTTTCGTGAGCGACGCAACATCATAAATCTCATCACCGCTTAAGGGGACTAATTCAGGTTCTAATTGTTTGTATCCGACGAAACTGGCATGCGCGATACCGCGATTGATAATGCCAAAATGAGCCCCAGGAAAGTGTTTCTGATCGACACCTTCCTTGAGCATTTTTTTAATTTCTTGAATCATACTTTTAACACAAACTTTCTAATTAAAATATAACCAATCATCGTCCCTAATGATATACCGCCGACGACTAAGACAATCGTTGTCGTTGAGGTTTCCTCTACTCTTTCAATAATCGTAACTGATAAGGTTTGTGATAAGCTCTCTAAACCACCAGCACTCACTGTTTTAAAACCAATTTGATAGGTACCAGGTGTATTAATAACAATATTACCTTCATATGGTAACCAAGAGCCTTGATTCAGACGATAGTAAATAGTATCATCTTCATTTTCACTTTGGAATGAAAGTGTTATTTGACCCGTATACTCGTGATTTGCATTGGCTTCTTCACTGATTTGATAAGTCGGTGCATTAGGTTTATCTTCACTATGGATTCCTGTTTCCCACGGGAAATCAACTGGTCCAGTCCAATAATAACGACCGATTCGATCGAGAGCTTGGACAACGTTAGCGTGAGGATTGTTTAAAACTTTATGAGAAAAGAAAGAACTTCCGATAATTTCATCGTACTGAGACATATATCTTAATTGCTCTGTTATCTCACTTGGATCCGTCCAACTGTTATCGGCATAACGATAGAAACCTTGGCCAATAATTAAATCAACACCTGTGCCTTGAACTGTTTCTACCCACCAGTCAACTAAATCAGCGAATCTGGCAACTGAATGGTTAAACTCCCAATATAGTTGCGGCATAATATAATCCAGCCAACCTTCTTTAACCCATTTTCTTGAATCCGCATATTGAGCTGAATAGCTTGATAAGCCTTGTGTATTTGAGCCCAATGGATTGCTTGATTTGTTATCCCAAATGCCAAAAGGGCTAATTCCAAATTTAACTGTTTTACTTTCGTTAATATTATAATTTTGAATCTTTTGGTGGAGTGTTTGAACTAAAATGTCAACATTCCGGCGACGCCAATCGGCTTTACTTTCGCCCGTTAATTTTGTCCGGTAATAGGCATCATTATCTTCGGTGTCGTCTGTTCCAGCATAACTGTAAAAGTAGTCATCGAAATGAACACCATCCACATTGTATTTTTCCATCAGTTCTTCAACGACATCATAAATGTAATTTCTAACCTCAGGTTCACCTGGATTTAAAATAAGAGCCCCGTTACGGTCTTGAACGAGTAAATTTGGATTTTGCTTCGCGAAGTTCTTATTATCTAAAGCATCTAATTGAGTTGCCTTATCTTCGGTTCCTTGAGATACTCGATATGGATTTAACCAAGCATGAACTTCAATGTTTCTTGAGTGTGCCTCATCTAAGATAAATTGAAGGACATCCCAACCAGGATCTTCACCTTCGTTACCTGTTAAGAAACGGCTCCATGGTGCGTATTCGCTATCATAGAAAGCATCGTTCATTGGCCGGGTTTGGAAAAACATTACGTTAAAGTTTAATTCTACCATCCGGTCTAATATACTAATAATTTCTGCTTTATAAGCAACCTCATTTTCATGTAAACCAATATCTATATTGACAACAGTCGCAACCCAAACAGCGCGGATCTCGGCATCTTTTTCAATATATGTTGTTGGTAATTCAACGGGTGTGTTTGTTTGATAGTATTTAACCGTGTCTCCGTTACGAATGACATATTGATTTGTTTCTGAAGGGGGAACTACTAACCGGATTAACTCATCAACCCTATCTGATTCGTTTAAAGCTCGGTCAATGGCATAAAATTCAATGGTATAGTTCGCACTAATACTTAATTCTAGTGGATCTGTATATAATTGCCAACTAGACCAAACGCGACCATTATGAAGACGATACATGATTGTCACATGCTCTTCTGTTGTAAAGAGCGTGATTTCTGTTTCGCTAACATAGTTATTCCCTTCTTTTGTTCCATCAATAACGATTTGTGGAACTGGTGGGGGTGTCACATCGATATGAATGGTCTTAGTGACGATAATTTTATCAACATCTTCGTTTCGTGCTTCAATAACATACGTTCCTTCTACTGTTAAAGGAATGGGTTCTGTATAAGGTTGAAAGGCACCGTTATTGATACGATAAGATATCGATGGAGCTGTTCCATCAATGACAATTTCTACAGCTTGGAAATAAGGATCTTCCCCATCACCAGTGACTGTAATAGTTGGAGCTGGGTATGATGTCTGTGGCGCTTCACCAATCGTGAAGGATGTTGTAATCACCTTTTTCGTCCCATCTTCGTTTCGTGCTGAAATCGTATACTCGCCATCTATGTCAATAGTGAAAGGACCCGTATATGTTTGATAAGCCCCTTGATTGATTTTATAAGAAACAACTGGAGCGCTACTTGTAATCGTGACATCAACAGATTGGTAATAAGGAGCTTCACCTGTTCCTTGAATTTGAATAGCAGGATCTGGATACGTCTTTTCAACAACTTTAAAGACTCGGGTTACACTCGTTGATTCAATGCCATTGATATCTTTTGTTTTTGCTTCAATACGATATGAAGCAGCATTCGAGAAAATGAGTGGTGTCGTATATTTTGTCCATGCACCATCTAAATTAATTTTGTACCAAACTTCATGTTCATCAGATGCAATTGTTGCAGAAACACCTGTTAAATAGTTGGCTCCTTCTTGGTCACCTGTTAAAACAATTTGTGGCACATCACTATTAAATATCGCAACTTCAAAATGCACCATATTAATGTTAGATTCATTACTATCTTGATCAATCGCTTTATAATAAATTGTATGATTTCCATTCCAGTTAACATTGATTGGTTCAGTATAATTTTCCCAGATCACTCCATCCATACTATAAACAATGTCGTCTGCACTGATGAGTGTTAAAACCGCTGGTGAAGTAAATTTTAGCCCATCAAATGTTCCCGAAAACTGATACGTAGGAGCTAAAACATCGCTTACAAACGCTGGGCTTAAATGATTGGTTCCAGATAGTGAACGAACACCGTAATGATGGCTCGCATTAAAATCGTTTGCGTTCCATTCAATAGTCGGTCCACCTGTATTTGGAATGACTGCGACAATCTCATCGTTTTCATATGTTAAGGGCGCATCTGAGCGATAAATATAATAAAACTTCGCCCCTGCTTGAGCGTCAAACGTTAACTTACCCGTTCCTGCGTTATGTAACACATTGGTGACTGATGGCAAATGAACCGGCGTCATACTTTTAATCTCAGGCAAAATCGCGATGTTTTGCCAGTAAGCACTTCGGGCATTTTTTATTTGGGTTGCCGATGCAATGGCAGCACCTTGATACTCGCTTCTAACCATATTATAAGAATAAATGCTAAAACCAGAAACGTTGTCTAACGTCTCTAAAAAGGCAAGTTGATTTTTAAATTCATTGGGGTTGTTTCGCCAACTGTACACCTCTGAAGCTGGATTTGCATCCGCCATGTAAACACCAATACCGGAGTATAAGTTAACATCTAAATAGCGAACGACTTTATCCCACCAACCCATCACTTCAGGATAACCTGCAATTGGATGTGTTGAAGCCCAATAGCTTTGAGGAAGAATATAGTCAAGCCAACCTTCTTTAATCCATTTTAAAGAATCGGCAAAAAGATAAGATGCGTAGTGTTCTTGACCTTGTGTTAAAGAGCCGCTTGTAATAGGCATTCCTTCGCCATCGTATGTAACAACACCGTCACCATTACGATAAATGCCTGTTGGAGAAATTCCAAATTGGACAAAACGGTCATTGTCTTGATTAAAGGTTTTAATGGCGTCAGAAATATCTTCGATTAAAAAGTTAACTTGTTCTCGTCGCCAATCTGATTTCCCTGCTTTTGTATTGGGAAAACCTAAATTGTTCTGGAGGAAATAATCTTGATCAGGTTCTGTTAAAATGTTACCGCCATTGGCTCCTAAATTCATGTAGAAATAATCATCGAAATGAATCGCATCGACATCATATCTCTCTAAAATTTCTAAAATCGAATCAACAACATGTTGGCGTACATTTGGTAACGCTGGGTTTAAAATTGTCGCGCCACTATATGTTAACAAGTTATTCGGATCGTTTTGTGGGTTTCCTGGAGGAAGTGCACCACTTTGGTATGTTGTTAAGACTCGGTAAGGATTCAACCATGCATGAAATTCAATCCCTCTTGCGTGTGCGGCTTCAATCAGCCATTCCATCGGATCAAACGCATTAAAATTGACCTGAGAGAACCAACTAGCAATGGGATTTAAATCAGACTTATAAAGCGCATTATTATGTGTGCGAAAGTGAATAATCATCGCGTTGATGTTGTTGTGTTCTAAATGATCAAGCATTGCTGAAGCTTGTTGTTTAAAACTGGCTTCATTTGTATAAGCAGGTAAGCTACCTATAAAATGGGAAAGCCAAGTTGCTCTAAATTCTGTTTCTGATGTAAGTCCTTTTGGTTCAGGATAAGCGTATGTTTCTTGAGGTGTAGCCCAAAGAAAGACAACGGTTAATAATAAAATAAAGGTTAATATTTTTCTCATGATTTTGCCTCACTTGAGAGTAATTTTTTTAATTCATCCATGCCGGGTCGCGTTTTCCCTTCATCGATAAAGGTGTGGTATGTAAAAAAGACATGGCCGTTTACTTCGGGAAATTGAGAAACAT
>JALNWO010000044.1 GCA_023230825.1 Acholeplasmataceae bacterium | reverse complement strand
TCAGTTCGATAAAGACCAATACCATAAGGGTTGATTTTTTTTGCCTGAAGGGCATCTTGATAAGAACCTATGTTGACATTGAGCTCAATGAAGCGGTGGTCTGCGGTCATTGGTTCAACATCGATTAAAGATTCAAGTTTATGTCTTTCTAAAATAAAATCGGTAATTTTATGTTCGTATTCTTTTTCAATTTCGTCATCAAATTTACGGAGGACTTTGCCGCCAGACGCATCTAAAATAATTTTGTCGTCATCTTTTAGTTTGGTTAAAGCTTGTTTCACACCAACCAATGCAGGGATGCCGAGCATCCGTGCGATAATGGCGCTATGAGCATTTTTTCCACCAACTTCTGAAATCATTCCTAAGATCATATCAGGATTAATCATCGCTGTATCTGAAGCACTAAATTCATGAGCAACTAAAATCACTTTGTCCTTAATTTTACTTAAATTAATTTGCTTAATTCCTAAATGATTTTTAATGATTTTATCACTGACTTCGAGCAAGTCAGAGACGCGTTGACGCATATAGTCATCTTCAAAATCTTTAAAACCATCAGTCACTTGATTCATCACTTCTCTAATTGCGAAAACAAGATTACAATGTTCACTAGCAATTTTGTCTTCCACTAGTTTAATCATTTCAGGATCTTGAGCAATCATCATGTGTGCATCAAAAATAGAAGATGTTTCAAAATCGAATTTATCTTGACTAAGTGTTTGGAGTTGTTTAATTTGTTGGACCGTTTTTTTAATTGCACGGTGGAGCGCTTTAATTTCATTGGCAATGCTATACACTTTTTTACGGCTACTATCGATCACTTGTTGATCAAGTTTTAAAACAGTTCCGATGGCATAGCCTTGACTGGCAGTAACACCTTTTAACATGAATTCACATCCTTTATAGCGGCAATTTTAAATGAAAGAGTTGATCGGTGGTTTCAATGATTTCTAATTGTGGCTTTTGAACAAAGACCAAAGCAGTTAAATAATCATGGGGATGATACTTGTAAAAGTCAAAGTTTAAATCAAACAAAGGATCACCAGGTGAAACCACATCACCTACAGTCACATGATAAGTGAAATAATGATGATCTCTTAAAACATCAGTAAACCCCACGTGAATCATCAAATCAAAATTCTCATGATGGATAACCATCACATGATGGGTTGGGTAGATCATCGTTATTTTACCATAAATGGGCGAGAGAAAACGTTTCTTTGTCGGATTGACAACAAAACCAGACCCAACAAGTTTTTGTTGAAAAACGTTGTCGGGGGCTGCCGAAATGTCTTCATATTTGCCAGTAATTGGTTTATAAAACTCAAAGATCATCGATGGTCTCCTTTGCCTTATGTTTATTATAGCCTATTTATGAATAATTTATCATCTTCATATCATTTTCGTTTTTAAAAAGGGGGATTTTTGTTATAATATGTAAGGTATTGAGCTTTTATAAAAGGAACGATGAAAGGAGAGCGTCGTTGATGTAAAGACGAGCGCGAAAAGATAAATGGTTTCGTACGATGAATTAAGAAAACGAATTGAAGCGATTGTGGATCCAGGGTTTGATAAGCCTTTAGGAGAAGTTGGGGGAATAAAAAAATTAGTTGTTGGTCCTACCGGGGTTACAGAACTAGAAATTTATTTAAAAGATAAACGAACGCACGAACAACAAGTAAAAATTGAGATTATTAAACTGGTGAAAGTTGAACTTCAATTTCCCGGAATAAAAATAGATTTTTTCGACTCTGAATTTGTTCCCGAAGGTGAGAAGGCTGTAAAATATTTAGCTGTTGCCTCAGGGAAAGGCGGCGTCGGCAAATCAAGTGTGACAGGAAACTTAGCAGCTGCATTAGCACGCCAAGGCTTGATTGTCGGTATTATTGATGCGGATGTCTACGGCCCAAGCATTCCTAATGTGATGCAGCTTGAAGTAAGACCACTTTCTTCAACCAAAGATGAACGGATGATACCGTTAAACAAAGATGGTATTGATGTTATTTCGACTGAATTTTTCATGCCACCTGAAAAACCATTGATGTGGCGAGGGCCAATGTTAGGAAAAATGCTTGTTCATTTTTTCTCAGGTGTTGCCTGGCAAGATAAGATTGATATTATTTTGATTGACTTACCTCCAGGAACTGGTGACGTTGCTTTAGATGTGAAGGCATATGTTCCAAAAAGTAAGGTGTTAGTTGTAACGACGCCGCATAAAAATGCAAGTTCAATTGCAGTGAAAGCAGGTATTGGTGCTCAAAACATCGGTCATGAAGTCATTGGTGTTGTTGAAAATATGAGTTATTACTTTAATACTTGTAATCAAAAAAGAGAATACATCTTTGGCGAAGGCGGCGGCGAAGATGTCGCTAAAAAACTAGGAGTTGAAGTCTTTGGCCAAATTCCTATTGGTCAACCTCAAGATGGAAGCTACATTTTTAAAAATAAAGAAACAGCCGCAGTCATTTATGATGAAATTGCGAAAAAAGTGATGATAGAAATGGAAATAAGCGAGTAATCGCTTTTTCTTTTTTTCAGTAAAGGGGTTACAGATTGATAAAAAAATGTTATAATAAATAGGTGCTTCAACGAATAAAAGGAGATGATAATAATGAATGAACTAACAGCAAAACTTAAAGAATTACTTTTTTCAATCGTTCCCATTGTTTTACTCGTTTTCATTTTAAATCTTATCTATCCTGATATTATTGGTTGGCGCGGAATGTTAAGGTTTACCATTGGTGCTGTTTTTATTACCATTGGGTTAACACTTTTTTTATTAGGAATCGATAAAGCAGTTACACCTTTGGGTAGTGAAGTTGGTGAAACAACCGTTCGCTCTAATAAAATGTGGTTTGTCATTTTAATTGGTTTGGTTTTAGGTTTTATTATTGTCATGGCTGAACCAGGGTTACATATTTATGGTATTCAAATCGATCGAGTGACAAAAGGCGACATTTCTGCGATTGGTTTGGTTTTAGTTGTTGCTGTTGGCATGGCTGTTTTATTAGCGATTGCTTTTGTACGAACAGCGCTTAGAATTCCTTTACATTTTTTACTAACGGGATTGTATGGCATTATTTTAGTTGTCGCGATTTTCACGCAACCAGAATTTTTAATTTTAGCTTTTGATGCGTCTGGTTCAGCAACAGGAATATTATCACTCCCATTTATTTTAGCGTTATCGATCGGTTTTTCTCGTTTAAGTAAAGACGGGATTGAGTCAGAAGAGGATAGTTTTGGGACGCTGGCAATGGTTTCAACAGGCTCTGTCTTAGCGCTCTTAATCACTGGTCTTTTCATGCGTGGTAATGACTACCACTCATCCTTAGAAATTGATATTAGCGGCGATACATCTGTCTTTAAGCCTTTTTTTCAAGTGATGCCGCAAATTCTTTTACAATCACTCATTATTATTGTTCCTTTAATTGTTATCTTTATTATTTTCAATCACTTTTCATTTAAGCTTCACCGCAGAAATATTCGAACGTATATTTTAGGGTTTATTTATACTTTTGTCGGTGTTTTTCTCTTTTTAACAGGTGTCAACGCTGGTTTTATGGAAGTTGGTTCAGCATTAGGCAAAGGATTGGCAGCATTACCTTATAAATTTGTTCCTGTCATTGTCGCCTTTATTTTAGGCTTAGTAACGGTCCTTGCAGAACCTTCAGTTTACATTTTAACCCACCAAGTGGAAGATGTTACAAGTGGTTCGATTTCAAGAAAGTCCGTTTTGTTTGCTTTAGGTCTTGGTGTTGGTTTAGCCGTTGGCATCTCTGTTTTAAAAGTCTTTATTCCATCCTTACAAATATGGCATATTTTACTACCTGGCTATATCATCGCAGTATCTTTAATGTATTTCGTTCCAAAAATCTTTGTTGGGATTGCCTTTGACTCGGGAGGCGTTGCGACAGGACCGATGACGACGACCTTTATTTTAGCCTTTACACAAGGAGCAGCCAGTGCGATTGCTGATGCCGATCTTATTATGGATGGTTTAGGAATGATTGCGCTTGTCGCAATGGCACCGATGATCACATTACAATTATTAGGACTATTTTTTAAGTTAAAATCGAAAAAGGAGGGGGTTATTCAAGATGGAAAATAAATTTCTCCATGCAATCGATCTATACGTCATTATCGCCAATTATGGTCAAGCCAATACGATTGTCCGCTATGCAAAACAATTGGGCTTTACCGGAGCGACAGTGTTTTATGGAATGGGCACGGTTCGAGTTTCAAAACTTTTTGAGTTTTTAGATTTAACAACGATTAAAAAAGAAATCATCTTTATGTTGGCTGAAACAATTAAAGGTGAAATTGCTTTAAAACAAGTGAGTGAAAAGTTTAAGTTTGATAAGCCAAATAAAGGGATTGCCTTTAGTGTCCCCATTCATCAAGTCATTGGTTCACGATTATTTCCCGAAGAAAATCCAAACAAAGGAGTTGAAGAACCTATGTATCAAGCCGTATTTACCATTGTAGATAAAGGAAAAGCTCATCTTGTGATCGATGCAAGCAAAGCTGCAGGTTCACGAGGAGGCACGATTATTAATGCCCGTGGTTCTGGTATTCACGAAACAGTGAAGTTATTTAATATGGAAGTTTTACCAGAAAAAGAAATCGTTCTTGTTTTGTGTGAAACACAACTCACCAAAGGAATTGTAAACAGTATTAGTCAAGCCTTGGAAATTGAAAAACCTGGAAACGGCATTGTTTTTGTTCAAGATGTAAACCAAACCTTTGGTCTGCAAAAAGGACTCAATGTATAAATGAAAAGCCATCATTGATGGCTCTTTTATTAGATTGAATCGTTTAGAAAAAACAGTTATAATGAAAGCAAACAAAAGAAAGGTTGAGGTCCATGATTCGTGTCCACCAATTAACGCAAATGTATCCTTCTAAAAAAGGTATTTTTGATGTGAGTTTTACGATTGAAGCTGGCGAAATCTTTGGTTTTTTAGGGCCGAATGGATCAGGAAAAACAACGACGATTAGAGGTCTTTTAGGACAAATGAATTTAACCGAAGGTTCCATTTTAATTAATGGATTAGACCCGAGAAAAGATGTTGTAGAAGTCAATCAACAGGTTGGTTATTTACCGGGTGAAATTCATTTTTTTAACCGTTTTACTGGGAAGCAGTTTTTAGATTTCCTTTCGCAAATGCGCCAAATGAAAGATATGACAAAAAGAGAAACTTTACTACAATATTTTGAACTTGATGAAACGGTTCCTATTAAAAAGATGTCTAAAGGGATGAAACAAAAACTCGCGTTAGTTGCGGCTTTTATGCATGACCCACAAATTTTGATTTTAGATGAGCCAACCAGCGGCCTTGACCCACTCATGCAAAACCGTTTTTTATCTCTTGTTATTGAAGAAAAGGCAAGAGGAAAAACAATTTTAATGTCATCACATATTTTTGAAGAAATTGAAAAAGTATGTGATAGAGCCCTTCTCATTAAAGAGGGTCGTGTGATGACAATCGAGGACTTTACTAAGAAAAAAACGGCAGTAGAAGAACTTTATACTGTGACCCTTGATAAGGAAAATGATAATATTTTAAAGGGTTCTTTTAAAATAATTAAAAAAACGGCTACACAATATGAACTCTTTATTAAAGACAACCTAAAAGAAGCGTTGGGCTTTTTATCTCAGTTTGATGTTGTGAAAATCGAAAATAAACGACAATCGATTGAAGACATTTTTATGATGTATTATGGAGATGAAAAAAATGATTAAAACATTGTTTGTGTTTAATTTAAAAGAAAACAAAGGCATTATTATTGGTTTCACACTGATCATTCTTTTATATAGCACCATTAGTATAGGGATGTATGATCCAAGTAGCTCTGAGGCGCTTGAAGCGATGTTACAAATGGTGCCAGAAGCGCTTTTAAAAATGCTTGGTTTCACATCGTTTGGAACGGAAATAACGAGCTATGTTGCCCATTATTTATATGGCTTTATCATGGTGTTATTTCCCGCAATCTTTATTATCATTTTAGGCAATCGTTTGATTGGTAAATACCAAAGCCAAGGCTCTTTAGTTTATTTAATCACCATGCCTTATTCCCGTAAGAAAATTGTCGTAACACAACTTGTCTTTTTAATAACTACCCTCTTTTTTGTTTTATTTATCAATGTTGCGGTGATGATGATTATGGCTAGTGTTATGTTTCCGAAAACACTGCAAATAGGCCCTTTTCTCATGTTAAACTTCGTTACTTTTGGGGTTCATTTCATGTTAGCTGGACTGACATTTTTTCTCAGTATATGGATGGCTGATTCGAGTCAAGCGACGGGGCTTTCAAGTCTTTTATTAATTGGTTTTTTCATCATTAAAATGTTGAGTGAAATTAATGAGGCAACCCATTTTCTTAAATATTTATCCCCATACTCGCTCATTCATATTTCCCATCTATTAGCTGGCGGAATCCATGGTCTTTTGGAGCTCATTTTAACACTTATTGTTGGTGTAGCTTTCTTTATTGGAAGTATCGTTCTATTTGATAAAAAATCAATCATTGTTTAGACAGCTTCATTTTTATTAAAAATGACAGTGTGATATACTAACACTATAAGATGCGAAGAAAAGAGGATTATATGGAAACCAAAGACTACCGCATAGCTTTACTTATTGATTCAGAAAATATTTCTGCGAAATATATTAAACCTATGATGAATGAAATTGCTAAATATGGGCGGATTATTATTTCAAGATTTTATGGAGATTTATATAAATTATCAAAAGAATGGAATGAAACAGCTCTAAATTACGCGATTAAACCCGTACACCAATACAATGTCGCTTCAGGAAAAAATGCAGCCGATATGGCAATGGCTATCGACGCATTAGAGATGATGTATCAACAAAAAGTGAACACGTTTTTTTTAGTTACAAGCGACAGCGATTTCACCCCTCTTGCCATGAAGTTAAGAGAAGGTGGGATGACCGTTATTGGTATGGGTGAAGAAAACAAAGTTTCTCAAGCGTTTAAATCCGCTTGCAGCGAATTTAAATATTTTGCTTATTTAGAAGATGATGAAGATCATGATGATAATGACGATTATGAAGATATCGAAAAAATCATTAAAGATATGATTATCGAGCGAGGTAATAAAATGCCTCTATCCGATTTAGGAAACATGCTAAGAAATCGTAGTTCTGACTTTGACGTAAGAAAATATGGCGTTAAAAACTTATCCAGTCTTGTCAACACCTTTAGTGGAATGATGACAACCCATAATGATATGATCGTTGAGTTTCATTCTGGTATTCAAATGGAAACAATTGTTGAAGAAACGTTAAAAATCTTAACTAAACAAAAAGAAAAGAAGATGTTATTAACAAAACTGAAAAAACAGCTTGAAGCAACTTTTTCAGGATTTAATTATAAGGAGTATGGGTATTCCCAGTTTGGCAAGTTTATCGGTAGTATCAAACAAGTCACTGTCAATAGCCAATGGGTTCACCTCAATGAAAAATGAAATTAGCTGATATTAAACGTAAAAAACAACTTTTTGAAAATCTCTTTATTGTCAGTGGTGTCGTCACGGGGCTGTCTTTTATTTTGTTTATGGCTTATCCATTTTTACTTATCGGTTTTTTATTTGGTGGTATCGGCATGATTTATACGAGCACTTCCGTAAAAAAGCTGTCGATTTATTTTAAAACTAACTTTGTAAAAGACGTCATTCACGAGGAGTATCCTCATCTTGCCTTTGATCCTTATCGGGGTTTTCCTAAGGAAACCGTTTATGACTCGAAAGTTTTACGGAAAGAAGACCGTTATAGTAGTGAAGACTATTTAGCAGGAGAAATTCAAGGGTATTTCTTTGAAAGCGCAGATGTTCACTTACAAGATGTGCGTTCGACAGGAAAAACGACGACAGTCGTTACCGTTTTTCAAGGTCGGTTTTTCATTTTTGATGCGAAGAAGTTTTTTTCTAAAGAAATTTACGTTTTTCCAAGACAGTTTTTAAGCCGTTGGTTACCACATTTAGAAAAAGTTGAATTAGAGTCAATCGAATTTAACCAAACTTATAATGTCTACACAGAAGATAAGCATAGTGCATATCTCTTGTTAAAACCTGTTTTTATAGAAAAGCTGATTGAGTTTAGAAATATTGCCCATCGGGTGATGTTTGGTTTTAAAAAGGATAAAATTTATATTGCCATCGATACACGAAAAGATACCTTTGATTTAAAAATGTTTAAACCAATTGACGAATCCTTTTTTACAGAAATCCAAGAAGAAATTCTTTTAATTTACGAAATGATTCAACTCATCGATTAATAAGAAGAGGTACAATTCATGGCTTTTATACAGTGTCAAGTTTATTCTAAAGCGTTGGTAAGAAATACATCGGTTAATGTTATTTACCCCGATCATGTCCCCGAGGGAACACCGGTTAAGGTGTTATACCTTTTACATGGGTATATGGGTCATTATATGGACTGGGTGCGCCTGACGGCAATTGAAAGATATATTCGTGATTATCCTGTCTGTGTCGTCATGCCTAGTGGTTATAACCACTTTTATACAAATGGTCCTTCAGGAAACAATTATTTCGATGCTGTTTTCAACGACTTACCTGAAACCATTGAAACAATGTTTCATGTATCAAAAAAGAAAGAAGATCGCTATATAGCGGGATTATCAATGGGAGGTTACGGTGCTCTTAAGCTGGCATTAACCCCGCCTTATCAATTCCATAAAGTGGCGAGTTTATCAGGTGTCATCGATATCGATGCACTTTATAACAACGCAACAAATTCAGATTATCGAACCAAATTTAACCAAGTTTTTAAAACGTTGCCTGTTGTAGGAACAAGTGATGATTTATATCATTTATTTAAACAAGCAAACGATGCGAAAAAGGTGCCTGATTTATTTCTTGCATGTGGCACTGACGATCATTTACTAGGACATCATACCAAACTCAAAAGCTTTTTAAGTCAAGAAAAAATGACTTATGAATTGTTAGAAACACCGGGAGGCCATGAATGGCGTTTATGGGATTTATATATTCAAGAAGTCATCAAATGGATGTTTGGTGAAAAGAAAAAATAGCAGCCGATGAGCTGCTATTCTTTTCTATAACAAAAAAGATTGGTGCTTTATTCTACCGTATGTATCAAAAGATAAATCGCTCTGTTGTATAATAGAAAGAAAGGAGAATGATGATGAAAAGAATCACTTTTGTTACAGGAGCAACTTCAGGAATTGGCAAAAGTCTCGTTATCGAACTGTTAAAAAAAGGTGGCGTTGTCATTGGTGTTGGTCGGTCTATAGCAAAATTAAACGCTTTAGAAGCAGAACTTAAAGCCCTCGACTTCACCCATTTTTTTCCAATTCAAGGATCATTAAACAGCCATGAAGAAGTGAAAGCACTTGTTGAAAAAACAAAGGTTCTCCTCAATGATAAAAAGTGGCAACTCACCGATTTGTGTCACATTGCTGGACAAGTGAATTCAAAAAAACAACGCAGTCCAGACAATCACGAACTCACATTTCAAGTGAACCATTTAGCAGTTGTTCATTTAACACATCAATTACTACCCTTTATGGTAAAAGCTTTATCATCAAGAATTATTGTCATTTCTTCACTGTCTCATTATCGTGCTCGCTTAGATTTTAACAATTTAGAATCTTTAAGAGGTTACAACATTATGCGAGCCTATCAACGTTCTAAACTTTATAATGTTCTTTTCGTTAAAGGCTTTAGCAAAAAGTACTCGGGGATTCCCATTTTTGCGATCGATCCAGGACTCGTAAAAACCCCAATCGGGACAAAACAAACATCTAAACTTGCTAGTTTCATTTGGCGTTGGCGTTCAAAAAGAGGTGATTCACCTCTTCGTTCTGCTAAACATATAACAACGATCTTATATGATCCTTCTTTCAATCAACACTCTGGAGCGTATGTTAAGCATGGACAGATTGTTCCAGCAAACCCCCTAATTGAAGAAGCAGCCAATGTCGATCGGTTTTGGGATATCACCTTAGAAATGCTTCATATTCAAGGCGATTTTGGCCAATGATCCTATAATTTTTTATGGGTGCCGTCGCAGAAAGGTTGTTTTTCTGAACGTTTACAACCGCATAAAAAATAGGTGCCGTCTTTTTCTACACTAAATGTTTTCGGCCGAAAGGGTGTTTCCTTGTGGCTTTGTAAATCACAAAAAGGTTGGTTTACACTACGGCCACACGTACAAAATAAATATTTTTTGCCACCTTCCAATTCGACTTTGTAAGGGAATTTTTGAGCAATAACGGGTTGATCCATTGATAACACCTCCATAATTTCATTATAGCGACTATTATCAAAAAGACAACTACGGATTTTAAAAAGAGAGGAAAACGCATGAAAAAAATAATTAAAATACTGATCTTAATTTTAGTAGGAGCGATTGTTTTCTTTGGTTATAGCTTGCTTCGTTTATCGCTTATTCGTGGAAGTGATTTACGCAAACAAAAACAACGTTTAGAAAAATTAGAAGCAGCTTATGAAGCTGAAACAATCGAACTCATTGATGAAAGCGAGTTCGTTAACTTTTCGTTAGCAGACCCCAACTTACGCCTAAATGAAATTCAAATGCTTGCGACCCACAATAGCTATAAAAAACGGGGACCTGCTTTAGGCCGTTTCTTTGTTGCTTTAGGGGATACTCCTCAAGAAGCGAAAGCGATGCGTTATGCTTACCATGATGTGACAACCCAATTAGAAAAAGGGATTCGAAGCTTTGAGTTTGATGTTCGTTATCGCAAAGGAATTTTTGAAGTCACTCATGTGCCTTTGGTTGATGCATCTACAACAGCCGTTGATTTTCGGTTATTATTGGAAGAAATGAAATTGTTTTCTGCTTATCAAATTCACTTACCGGTTATTGTTTTAATTGAAATTAAAGACGATTGGATGATGTTAGATCCAGCATTGGAAGGTTATTCACCTGAAGTCTTCCAACAGTTTGATACTTTAATCCAAGAAGTATTAGGCGATGCGCTTTTTGCTCCCAGTGATTTTGTTGGTCCAAGTGTAACGATTAAAGATAAAATTACGACAAGCGGTTGGCCCTTGGTCAAAGATTTGATGAATCAATTTATTTTTGTCATTCACCCTGGCAAATTTAATGAGATGTATTATGACAATGATCCATCGATGCAAAGCCAAAGCCTTTTTATTGGTTCCTATGATCAGGAGACTTACCCAGATTATGCATCCTTTTTTGTACACAATGATGTAAACATTAATAAAATTCAAACGTTGGTTCAAGCAGGTTTTATTGTTCGAAC
>JALNWO010000043.1 GCA_023230825.1 Acholeplasmataceae bacterium | reverse complement strand
TAAATTATAAGAGTTGAGCTTTTAACTTAAAGTTGTATAATAGAGTTGCAGAGTAATTAGGAAGCGTAAAGTGTCTAACCATGGGATGTCGGGTTGGAACGAACACATACGTGGCGGTTTTCTAATGCGTCCGCTGTAAGTAATTATAGTGGATCTCGAAATGAATGGAGGTCTTTTTTTATGAAACAAAGAAATGAATTAAGAAAGTTAGTGTTAGCATCCTCATTTGTCGCGATTTCGATTGTCATTAATATCTTTTTCAAACAGATATTGGGCATGCGAAACTTTGGTGTCCCCTTTTATGCAATCCCCTTGGTCTATGGATCTATTATTTTAGGGCCAATTTACGGGATTATTATGGGACTTGTGTCTGACTGGGTCGGATTTGTAATTGCCCCATCTGGTGATTTTTCTTTACTTTTCTCTTTATCATCGATGGTTTGGGGTTTTGTTCCAGGACTTTTCTTGTATAAGAAATATAACCGAGTCAAACTTTTTGTTTTAGTTGCTATTACCCACGTTTTAGCAACTCTTGCAAATACGATTGGTTTGTTGCTTTTCCTTCCCGTTGAAACTGCCCTAGCAACACTCCCTTACCGAATTGTCTTAATTCCCGTTAACGTCGTCATTATGGGTCATTCGATTCACCAGTTGGTCGTTAAATTAAAGACATTAGCGGGCGAGATTACATTAAAGCCTGCTGAAGATTATCAACTTGAACAAATTGCCAATAAGCCGTAACGCGGCTTATTTTTTTTAGTAAAAAAATCGTGTATAATAGAACTGGTGATGATATGGTTAAAATTATTGGAGCTGGATTAGCGGGTTCAGAAGCCGCTTATTTTCTAGCAAACCAAGGAATACCCGTTAAATTATACGAAATGCGGCCGAAAAAAATGACGCCTGTACATCAAACGAGTCATTTTGCGGAACTCGTTTGTTCGAACTCGTTTCGTTCTAATGATATTAAAAATGCTGTTGGTTTACTAAAAGAAGAAATGCGTCAATTAAACTCTTTAATTATGCATGCAGCGGATTTAAATCCAGTGCCTGCAGGCTCAAGTTTAGCTGTGGATAGAGAACAGTTTTCTTTAACGGTGACAGATAAAATTTACAATCATCCTCTCATTGAAGTTATTCATGAGGAAGTGACTGATATAGATTTTGATACCTATACCATGATCGCAGCTGGACCGCTCGCAAGTGATTCTTTATTCACCAAAATCCAATCACTTTTTTCACAAGATCATCTCCACTTTTTTGATGCGGTTGCGCCAATTATTGCCGCAGATTCAATTGATCAAAACATTTGTTACTTAAAGTCACGCTATGATAAAGGTGAAGCTGCTTACTTAAACTGTCCGTTAACAAAAGAAGAATACCTTAATTTTTACGAAACGCTTAAACAAAGCGATTTAGCAGAAGTTAAAGATTTTGAACAAAACATCTTTGAAGGTTGCATGCCCATTGAAGTGATGGCTGATCGAGGCGTTGATACTTTACGTTTCGGCCCCTTAAAACCTGTTGGCCTCGAGCGAGAAGGATATGAGAAACCATATGCTGTTGTTCAGCTTAGACAAGATGACTTTAGCAAAACCATGTATAACATTGTTGGCTTTCAAACACATTTAACATGGCCCGCACAAAAAAGACTCATTCAAATGATTCCTGGTTTAAGTGAAGCACACATTTTACGTTATGGTGTTATGCACCGAAACACATACATTAAAAGCCCAGAAATTTTAAATGATAGTTTTCAAACAAAGTCTTACCCTAAGTTGTTTTTTGCTGGACAAATCTCTGGTGTTGAAGGATATGTTGAATCAGCAGCTTCAGGGATCAATGCAGCTTTACAAATCGCAAATCTCATTCATCATGATAAACAAAGTCCACTCCCACGAGAAACAATGATGGGGGCGATGGCTGCTTATGTTTCAACACCGAATCACAATTTTGTTCCAATGAATGCTAATTTTGGTTTATTACCACCACTTGAAGATAAACATCGTAAATATGCGCGCCGTAATGCTTATGCCGAGCGAGCGCTTGATCACCTTAAAAAATATTTGGAGGAAAATGCTTGGATTACATCACGCCCTTTTTAGAATTTCTCGAACATCAAAGAGGCTACTCGATCCATACGATAACAAGTTATCGTCGCGACATTCTTGATTTCGAACAGTTTTTACTAAAAGAAGAGTTCGCGGCATCACTTGTTGAAGCAACGCGAGACCGTTTGGCGCGTCATTTTGTGCAGCATTTATCCGACTTAGGCTTAAAGCCAAAAACAGTGGCTCGAAAAATCTCTTCTTTAAGAATGTTTTATAGTTATTTAGAAAAAGAACGCCTCATCGATAACAACATCTTTTTAAATGTGGAAACACCAAAAATACCGAAAAAACTTCCCCAAATCATTCAAGATGAAGAAATTGAAATGTTGTTTAAATCTCTCGATCGGCAAAAACCACTTGAGTTTCGTAACTATGTTATGCTTGATTTATTATATAGTGCGGGATTACGAGCATCCGAGTTAGTCAATATGACACTCAAAGATTTACGGCTTGAACAAACGCAAATTTTAATTCATGGAAAAGGATCAAAAGACCGCTATGTTCCTCTTCACCGCCGTCTCGTTGAGGACTTAAAACATTATTTAACGTATATCCGCCCGCTTTTGCTCGCTAAAGGAAATGATACTCAACAGCTGTATGTCTTTATTAATTACCGTGGTGGGAACCTATCTGTTCGCGGTCTTCAAATCATTTTGAAAAAAATGATTGAAAATGCGGGAGAAACATATAAGATTCATCCACATATGTTAAGACATGCTTTCGCGACTACGCTTTTAAATCATGGTGCTGATTTAAGAGTCATTCAAGAATTATTAGGACATGAACACTTAAAGTCAACCCAAATTTATACCCATGTTTCAAAAGAAAAGATCCGCGAAACATACGAACATACCCACCCAAGGATGGTTAAAAAATGAAGCTTTTAGGCCCGGTAATTGTTGAACAAGGGATTGACCATCCACCTTTAAAGAAACGAGAGACAGTGCGGGCGATTATTGTTAATAATCATCATCAAGTTTTAATGTTATACTCACATCGATTTCAAGACTATACCTTTCCTGGTGGGGGATTAAAACCAGATGAAAAGCAAGAAACAGCACTTGTTCGAGAGCTCAATGAAGAACTTGGGGCGATGAAAGTAAAAATTATCGCTCCCTTTGGTAAACTCATTGAAATTAAACACGGCCTTTTTAATCCAAAGAGCTCTTACGAACAAACTTCTTATTATTATCTTGTAGAAATTGAAGGGAAGATGAAACCAAAACCAAATCTTCGTGAACAAGTTGATAACTTAGAGCCCAGATGGCAAGACATTGATGTTTGTCTTCACCAAAATGAAGCTGTCCTTCAAGATGTAAACCATCAAGCTTACGGACTTAGAACCGTTTTAATTCGAGAAAATATTATTTTATCACGACTAAAGGAGAAAAATCATGAGACGCTTTGAAATTATCACTGCTTACCAAAACCAAAATGTAGAACTACCAAAACGGGCAACTGCCCATAGTGCCGGTTATGATTTAGCCAGTGCTGAAACGATTGTTATTTTACCAAAACAAATTCAACTCATACCGACAGGTTTGAAAGTATCTCTTCTAGAGACAGAAGTCTTACTTACCTTTGCCAGATCTTCTTTAGCGATTAAGAAAGGTTTAATGATGAGCAATGGTGTTGGTGTTATCGATGCCGATTACTATAATAACGAAAAAAATGAAGGACATATTTTAGTTCCACTCTTTAATTTTTCTGATGAAGCAGTAACAATTGAAAAAGGTGAAAGAGTAGCACAAGGAATTTTCACAACCTATTTAAAAACAGAAAATGACACCACGAACGAAACCAGAAGAGAAGGCGGTTTTGGAAGTAGCGATAAAAAGTCGAAAAAATAAAGCAAAACCTTGATAAAACCGTTTAATTGTGATATATTTATAAAGGCTAATAAAATACACATGTACGATGTGAGATGTCCCTAGTGCCTCGAAGAGGTGGAACATTTATGAGTCGTACAGAGGAAAAAAACAAAAATGGAGGAATGAATTTTATGGCAGTCGTTTCAATGAAACAATTATTAGAATCTGGAGTCCACTTTGGTCACGCGACCCGTCGTTGGAATCCAAAAATGGCACCCTACATCTTTACCGCAAGAAATGGGATCCACATTATCGATTTAAAGCGGACCGCTGAGGAAATTGAAATTGCCTACAAGGCAGTGTTCGATATCGTTTCAGAAGGCGGCAAAGTTTTATTTGTCGGGACAAAAAAACAAGCTCAAGAAGCGGTTAAAGAAGAAGCGGAAAGAACTGGTCACTTTTATGTAAATCAACGTTGGTTAGGGGGAACCTTAACAAACTTTAAAACCATCCGTAGACGCATTAAACGTTTACACGATTTATATAAAATGGAAGCCGATGGTATTTTCGAAAAACTTCCAAAAAAAGAAGTTTTAAAATTATTAAACGAAAGTTTCAAACTTGAAAAATTCCTTGGTGGCATTAAAGAAATGAAAAAGATTCCTGAAGCAATCTTTATCGTTGACCCACGTAAAGAAAGAAACGCTATTTTAGAAGCACGTAAATTAGGTGTAAAAGTTGTCGGTATCGTTGACACGAACTGTGATCCAGACGATGTTGATTACATTATCCCAGCAAATGATGACGCAATCCGTGCCGTTAGACTCATTACTTGGGTCATGGGGAACGCGATTATTGAAGCTCAAGGTGGCGTCGTTGAGAAATTTGAAGAAGAAACAGTTCAAGAGGCTTCTCGTCGCGATCGCGAAGAAGAAGTCAGTGAAAGACCAAAAGCTAGACCAAGAAAAGCTGAAAAAGAACCAGTAAAGAAAGCTGAAGAAACAGTTGTCGAACCTAAAGTTGAAAAAGCACCTGTCAAAGAAGCAGAACCTGCTAAAGAAGCAGCCCCTGTCGTCGAAGAAGTTGTCGCTGATGAAAACTACGAAAAAATGACAGTTGCTGAATTAAGAGCACTCGCTAAAGAACGTGGTTTAACTGGTTATTCATCCCTTAAAAAAGCAGAACTGATTGAATTATTACAAAAATAATGCGAAATAAGGGGAGTTTCCCCTTATTTTTTATAAATAAACAACCGATCGAGGAGGATTATCGTGGTTAAAGTAACAGCACAAATGGTAAAAGAATTACGCGAAAGAACAGGAGCTGGAATGTTAGATTGTAAAAAAGCTCTCGAAGAAAACGGTGGAGACATCGAAAAAGCAATCGACTATTTACGTGAAAAAGGCATGGCAACAGCTGCGAAAAAAGCAGGACGTGTTGCAGCAGAAGGGCTTACAGATTACCGTATTTCAGGTAACGAAGCCATCGTTTTTGAATTAAACTCAGAAACAGACTTTGTCGCGAAAAACAAACAATTTTTAACTTTATTAAATACTATTGCAGAAGGCATTATGGCTTCTAATGCAACAACAACTGAGGAAGCGTTGACAATTGAAGTTGATGGAAGAACAATTGAAACCATTTTAGTAGATGCGACTTCAGCAATCGGTGAAAAATTATCATTACGCCGTGTTTCTCGGTTTGTTAAAACAGATGAACAAGCGTTTGGTGCCTATAAGCACATGGGTGGACGAATTACAGCTTTGGCTGTTTTAGCTAAAGAAGATGAGACAGTCGCGAAAGATATCGCAATGCATATTGCGGCCCAAAACCCACGTTACTTAGATAGAAGTCAAGTGGAACCAGAAACGTTAGAACGGGAAAAGAATGTTTTAACTCAACAAGCACTTCAAGAAGGCAAACCAGAAAACATCGTAGAAAAAATGGTCATTGGTCGTTTAAACAAATTCTTACAAGACATTTGTTTAGTCGATCAACCCTTTGTTAAAGATACTGATATTAAAGTTAGTCAATACTTAAAAGCGAATCAAAACGAAGTTGTTCAATTCGTTCGTTTAGAAGTTGGCGAAGGTATCGAGAAAAAACAAGAAGATTTTGCAGCAGAAGTACAAGCACAATTACGAAATAAATAAAGAAAGTAAATAAAGGGGCTGATACGCATGTATAACAGAGTCATTCTCAAAATTAGTGGTGAAGCTTTAAAGGGTAATGGAACCTACGGAATCCATCCGATTACCGTTCAAGGCATTGCAGCTGAAATAAAAGAGATTTATGAGTTAGGTGTACAAATCGGCATTGTTGTTGGCGCCGGTAATTTATGGCGCGGAAAAATCGGCGAAGAACTCGGCATGGATCGAGCCCAAGCAGACTATATGGGCATGCTTGGAACGATTATGAACGGCTTGGCTCTTCAAGATGCTTTAGAAACGTTAGATGTCCCCACAAGAGTGATGACAGTGCTTCCTGTAAGTGCTGTGGCTGAACCGTATATCCGCCGCAAGGCCATGCGTCATTTTGAAAAAGGACGTGTCCTTATTTTCTCTGGTGGAACTGGTTCACCATTCTTCTCTACAGATACAGCTGCAGCTCTAAGAGCAGCAGAGTTATCTGCGGATATCGTTTTAATGGCTAAAAATGGAACCGAAGGTGTCTTTGATAAAGATCCGAGAAAACATAAAGAAGCCAAAATGTATCATGAAATATCACAACAAGAATTGCTTCAAGCAAAACTAGAAGTGATGGATCAAACGGCTGCTTCAATCTGCCGCGAAAACAAAATTAATATTTTAGTTTTTAATATGAACCAACCGGGTAACATGAAAAAAGCTGTGTTACAGGAACAGATTGGTACATTGGTCAAATGGGAGGAGTAAAAAATGAATCGAGAACAAGCAGATTTAATTTTAATTGAACTGGAAGAGTTGATGGAAAAAGCGGTCAAAGCTTTGGTGCGAGATTTCGCACAAATTCGAACTGGACGTGCTAATCCCGCTTTGTTAGACCATATTACAATTAATTACTATGGTGTTGATAGTCCTGTTAAACAAATCTCTTCAATTGCTGTTGTGGAAGGAAATCAATTATATATTAAACCATATGATAAGTCCGCCCTAAAACAAATTGAAACCGCGATTTATGCTTCTGATTTGGGTTTAAACCCTTTAAATGATGGTGTTGGGATTCGTTTAGTTTTACCTCAACCAACAGAAGAACGCCGGAAACAACTCATTAGAGAAGTTGAAAAATTGGCTGAAAACGGCAAAGTATCGATTCGTAATATCCGTCGTGATGGTAATGATCAAATGAAAAAACTAGAGTTATCTGAAGACGATGAAAAAGGATACTTAGAAGATGTTCAAAAGCTAACAGATACTTACGTCAAAAACATTGATGAAGAAACGAAAATCAAAGCGGATGAACTTTTAACAATATAAAAGGCGCGAGCCTTTTATTTTTTGACAAAGGAATCAGTTTTATTTCCTTTTAAAATGCGTTATAATAGATAAGATGATATTGTTGTGAACGATTAAAAAAACAACGGCGATTTGGAGGCATTTCATGAAAAAAAGAATTATTACCGGAACGATTCTAGCAGCCATTTTAATTCCGATGGTGACCTTTGAAATCTTTTTAGGGGTCTTCCAAGTCACGATGGCTCTTTTTGTCATTATCGCAACCATTGAAATGATTCGCATGTATGAAACAGAAAAGCCGTTTCAACATTTACCAAAAATTGGGATTGTTCTTTTAACCCTGGCAACGTTCTTTAGTGTCGGTGGTGTTTTAGGAAACTTAGAACACAACCCGTTAGAAAAATCAGGGTTATTAAATATTACCATCCCTTTAATTACTTTAACCCTCTTTAGTTTCCTTGTTTTATTTAAAGAGTTTAACGGTGTTGATGTTGGTAAAGCTTTAACAATTGTTAACTACGTTGGTTTAGGAGCAGCATCGATTGTTATTTTACGGTTTTTAGGAACGCGCTTTATTGTTTATTTATTATTAATTACTTCCGTGACTGATATTTTCGCTTATTTATTTGGAGTGAAATTTGGGAAACATAAAATGTCCCCCCATATTAGCCCAAAGAAATCATGGGAAGGGGCCATTGCTGGAACTGTTTTCGCAACCCTGATTGCCGCTTCATTTGCCCTCTTTTATGGCTATTTCTTCCAACCAGGCACCGCATTAGGACGAATGTTTAACTCTGGTGGACAAATGACTTTATTAGAAAACTTTTCAAGTTTAGGCGAAGAACTTCCTTTATGGGTCCAAGGTTTAATTATTGTTCCGATGACAATGATCGCCTCCATCGTCGGCCAAATTGGTGATTTAGTCGCTTCACGCTTAAAGCGGACTTATGATATTAAAGATTTTGGGACGATTTTACCAGGACATGGTGGTTTGATTGACCGCTTTGATTCAGTTTTATTAGTCGCGATGTTTTTAAATGCGATTTTCTTATTAATTTACCGTCTCTTTCCTGCGGTGGCAATTATATGAAAGGTCTTTACCTTTTGGGGGCCACCGGTTCTATTGGTAGCCAAACGCTTGCGATAATTAAAGAACATCCTCATGAATTAAAGTTAATTGGCTGTTCTTTAGGAAGAGACCATCAAAAAAATGATACTATTTTAAAAACCTTTCAACCAGAGATTGCGGTTATTAGATATGAAACGGATTTAGAAAGATATCAAAAACATTATCCTCACATTCATTTTGTTTCTGGTGATGAGGGATTAATTGAGCTTGCCATGTATGATAAACCAGGATTATTGATTAATGCTTTGACAGGATCTGTTGGTTTAGCGCCAACGATGAAAGCCATTGAAATGAAAAAAGATATTGCTCTGGCAAATAAAGAAACATTGGTAATGGCAGGAGACCTGATTAAGAAGCAGTTAAAAAAATATCATGTAAAACTCTTTCCAATTGATAGCGAACACAGTGCCATTTGGCAAACGCTTTTAGGTGAAGATAGAAAGAAAATTCAAAAAATTGTTATTACTGCGAGTGGTGGTGCCTTGAGGGACTTATCACGAGAAGAACTCGAAACAGTTACTGTTCAAGAAGCATTGAAACATCCGAACTGGTTCATGGGTGCTAAAATAACGATAGACAGCGCAACCATGATGAACAAGGGCTTAGAAGTGATTGAAGCCCACCATTTATTTGACTTAGAATATCATCAAATTGAAACAGTTCTTCATGATGAAAGTGTTGTCCACGGACTCACTTATTTTATTGATGGAACGATTAAAGCATCACTCAGTGTTTCTGATATGACGATCCCCATTCAATATGCCCTTTTTTATCCAGACCGAAAACCGTATCCAAAAAGTCTAGCGTTAACGAACTTAACTTTTAAACCAATGGATTTTAAACGGTATCCCTTATTAAAGTTAGCATACGAAGTGGGCCAAAAAGGTGGAATTTATCCGACTGTATTGAACGCCGCTAATGAGGCTGCTGTCCGTTTATTTTTAGCAAACAAAATTTCCTTTTTAGAAATTGAAACGATTATATTTGATGCTGTTGAAAAAGCTGAACCAGTTTTAAACGTCACTCTTGAAACGATTATTTCAACCGATCGTCGCATTCAAAAAACCATTACTGAAAGTTATGAAAAGAGGTAGCCTATGCTGATCTTAAACATTTTATTATTTGTAGTTGTCTTAGGAGTCATTATTTTAATCCATGAAGCCGGCCATTTTTATTTTGCCAAAAGAGCTGGCATTTTATGCCATGAGTTTTCTCTTGGTATGGGCCCAGCCCTTTACCAAAAACGAAAAGGCGAAACCGTTTATTCAATTCGTGCCATTCCCATCGGTGGTTATGTTTCCATGGCTGGTGAAAGTGTCTCCGATGCTTTAATTAAAGAAGGACAGATGATTGGTTTAAAAATGAATGAACAAAAGCATGTCTATCGGATTATCTTATTCAATAGTGAAGAAGCCGATGTATACGGCGTTGTAAAAAGCTATGATTTATATGGAAAAGACTTTGACCCCTTATATATTGAATTAGAAAATGATGAGGGGATTACAAAATATACGGTCTTAAGAGATGCAAAGTATCAATTATCACCGAAAAAAGAAATGTGGATTACCCCTGCTGAAAAAAGTTTTGAAAGTAAAAGCTTATGGCATCGTTTCTTAGTTATTTTTGCTGGACCCCTTATGAACTTTATTTTAGCGTTTTTCCTCTTTTTAATTGTTGGCTTTTTTGTCCAAAAACCCAATTTAGATTCAACAGAAGTAGACCAATTGGTTGACGGTTTTGGGGCTCATGTAGCAGGTATGAAGTCAGGTGACATGATTACCCAAATCAATGGAGTTCCCCTTTTGTCATGGACCGATTTATCTCCCCGTTTGGATACTTTAGGAGTCTCAACAGTTGATTTAACATATACACACGAAGGAACGGCAATTACTGTCAACGATGTTCCAGTCAGTATTGGGATTAATATGGCAGGCATTACGAATACGTATCAAGACCCTAATACGGGTCTTTTAACCATCTATACTGATGATCCTATTATTGGTCAAGTTGTTGGCCGCGCAAGTTTAGATGGGGGCTTACAAGTTGGTGATGAAATTACCGAAATTAAAATTGCCAATGCAACCCATCCAATTCATAACTGGAATGATATTGCGGCAGTCTTTAAATTGCATAGCCGTGGCGATATGACGGTGACTTATTTACGTGAAGGTGTTGAGAAA
The DNA here is from genome assembly GCA_023230825.1 of Acholeplasmataceae bacterium. GTDB lineage: Bacteria > Bacillota_I > Bacilli_A > Acholeplasmatales > Acholeplasmataceae > Mariniplasma. The sequence continues at coordinate 881 of JALNWO010000043.1, read as the reverse complement.
ACTGGTCAGTACAGTTTAATTAGCCGCGAGGCAATTATTAAACTTGGGGCAGAACCCATGACCTTTAAACTAGGAGCGACACCGACTGCTTCATTTAACTGGGGCTATTCTTTATTATACTCACCAAGAAAAATGGCGAGTGATATGCGTAGTGTCTTCGCCACGTTAGGAATTTTATTTACACCCTCAGAAAAAGTTGGGGTTCGTGACTTATCAGGCCCTGTTGGAATTTATACACTTGTAACTGGGACTGCCAGCCAAGGGATTCTAGCGATTATCGCTTTTACTGGATTTTTAAGTATTAATATTGGCCTATTAAACTTAATGCCCATCCCTGCTTTAGACGGTGGACGTCTGGTTTTCTTAGGAATTGAAGCAGTGACCCGCAAGCCTTTACCAAGAAAACTAGAAAATAGTATTAATAATATCATGTTCTTCCTCTTGATGGCATTGTTCATCTTTGTGACATACAACGACATCATCCGTTTGATTAGAGGATAAAACAAGGGGGCGCGCCCCCTTTTTTAATGGGTAAAAAGAACGTAATAAAGCGAAAAAAGGCTAAATGTTAGAAAAAGACAAAAAAGATAAACAAAAGTATTGACTTTAAGGTTAAAGTAAGATAGAATGAAAAAGGTCGCGAAAAAAAAGCACCACCAAAAAGGACTCGAAAAGAGAAAAATTAACACGAAAATAATTGACAAACAAGGTAATTTTTGGTAACATATGATAGCACCCCAAAAGGGTGTCATATTAGATCTTTGAAAACTGAATGATGATGAGTGTATCAAAAAAAATGAGCTAAATAAAACAAAACATAAATTTTATGGAGAGTTTGATCCTGGCTCAGGATGAACGCTGGCGGCGTGCCTAATACATGC
>JALNWO010000042.1 GCA_023230825.1 Acholeplasmataceae bacterium | reverse complement strand
GTTTGAAGAAGACCATCAATGCGGCCACTAAGTAAGTAAGTGATATCGCCCGATGTATAAGGATAACTAATGGAAACTTCTTTTTGATCAGAAGAAGTGTAAAGGCTTTGAATGTACTGGTGAGCTTTCATCCCCTCTAGGGCAGAAACGTTTTGAAAAGTTTCGCTCGTTAAATCACCGCTGGCATATAAAAAGCTAACAATATCACGAACGGGGATTCTAATCATTTGTTCCACTTGCTCACCTTCTTCATTACGATCTATTCTCTTTTATTATACACGCTTTCGCCCTTAATTTCATGTTTACCTAAGACTTCTTTAACGAAGTTAAAAACACCAATAAACTTGACAACAACCGTCTAATTGTCTACAATTTTTATGGAGGCGATAGATATGGCAAAGACCAAAAAATTTAAAACAGAATCACAAAAACTTTTACGGTTAATGACCCATTCCATTTACACTCAAAAAGAAATCTTTTTACGTGAACTGATTTCAAACGCAAGTGATGCCATGGATAAGAGACATTACTTATCTTTAACAGATAGTAAAATTCACTCAGATACATATGAAATCATGTTAGAACCGAGTCAAGAGAAACGAACACTTTCGATTCGTGATAACGGAATTGGCTTTACTGAGGATGAACTTATCCATAATTTGGGTACGATTGCTCAAAGTGGTTCCCAGCAATTTTTAGAACAGTTAGAAGCTGAAGATCTCGAAATGATTGGTCAGTTTGGGGTGGGCTTTTATTCAGCGTTTATGGTTGCGAAAAAAGTTGAGGTTTTCACAAAAAGTCCTTTTGCAGAAAAAGGCTTAAAATGGTCATCTACCGGTGAGTCGAGTTACACAATTTCTGAGATTGAAAGAACAGAGATTGGAACAGAGATTGTTCTTCATTTATTAGACGATGATAAAGAAAACGAAGAAAACTATTCGAAATATTTAGATGAGTATACACTTAGAGGTCTTGTTAAAAAACATAGTGACTACGTCCGCTATCCTATTGTTATGATGGTTGAAGAAACGGTTGATGAGAAAAAAACAATCGTCAAAGAAACCTTGAATCAAATGGTTCCTATTTGGAAAAAAGCGAAAGCTGATATTGAACCTGAAGCGATGAATGAATTTTATAAACGTCAGTTTCATGATTATGAAGATCCAATTGAAGTGATTCATTCTCACGTGGAAGGATTATTGACATATACTGCACTTTTATTTATTCCGAAAAAACCACCTTATGATTTTTATAGTGAAAAATATGAGAAAGGCCTACAGCTTTATTCAAAAGGTGTTTTTATCCAAGATAAAAATAAAGATTTATTGCCCGATCATTTTAAATTTGTTAAAGGATTAATTGACTCTCAAGATATTTCTTTAAACATTTCTCGGGAGATGCTCCAACAAAACCGTCAAGTAAAACAAATTGCGAATCATTTAGAAAAGAAAATTAAAAGCGAATTGGAAACGATGCTTAAAAATAATCGCGAGAGATACATTGAATTTTACGACACATATAAAATAACGTTAAAATACGGCATGTATGATCAATTTGGTGCATATAAAGACCAACTCAAAGATTTGATTTTATTTAAAACCTCACAATCAGATGATTATATAACTTTAAAAGAATATCTTGATCGAAAACCAGAAGCTCAAAAAACCATTTATTATGCGACAGGTAAAACCAAACAAAGTATTATGAACTTACCCCAAATGGATGTCATGAAAGACAAAGGGCATGAAGTTTTATTGTTTACCGATGACATTGATGAATTTATGATTCAAGTTTTGGGTACGTATAATGATGTTCCCTTTAAATCTGTTCAACAAGGTGAAGCTGATTTTATTGATGAGAACCAACAAAAAGAAGTTGTGGAAAAAACAAAAGCGAACGAAGAACTTTTAACAGCCATTCAAACAGTTTTAAAGGACGAAGTTAAAGAAGTTAAACTAACGGCACGTTTAAAAGATTCTCCTGTTTGTATTGTCTCGGGAGAAGGAGTCAGTTTGGAAATGGAAAAAGTGCTCGCACAAATTCCCAATCAAGAAGGAATTAAAGCAGAACGGATTTTAGAAATTAACCCAGAACACCCACTTTTTCAAGCGATTCAAACAGTTTATGAAAAGAAAGAGAAGCATATTGATGATTATGCTATCTTGCTATATCATCAAGCACTTTTATTAGAAGGGTTACCGATTGAAGATCCAACAGCTTTTACAAAGTCACTTGTTGAATTAATGATTGAAGCCGCTAAATAAAAAAATGCAGTCACTGACTGCATTTTCTTTTTAAACGCCTCGTTTACTCATAATAACTTGAATTTCATCTTCATTGATGCCGACCATCGCATCACCTAAATCGTGCGAAACCTCCGCAAGCACCTTTGGATCATTATAATGTTTAACGGCTCTAACAATTGCTTCAGCTCGTTTTTTAGGATTATCTGATTTGAAAATTCCTGAACCGACGAAGACACCATCCGCGCCCAGTTGCATCATGAGTGCCGCATCCGCTGGTGTGGCTACACCGCCTGCTGCGAAATTAAGCACAGGTAGTTTTTGGTTTTTATGAACAAATTCAAGTAGAGCCATGGAAACACCCATTTCTTTTTGTAAAACATAAAGTTCATCCGCTCTAAGAGCTGCGATCTGTTTAATTTCTTTTTGGATACTACGCATATGGTTAACAGCTTGACTGACATCGCCCGTTCCAGCTTCACCTTTAGTTCGAATCATTTGGGCACCCTCAGAAATTCTTCTAAGTGCTTCACCCAAGTTTCTCGCCCCACATACGAAGGGAGTAGAAAAAATGGTCTTATCGATATGATAACGCTCATCAGCGGGTGTTAAGACTTCTGACTCATCGATAAAATCGACATTGAGTGCTTCTAAAATTTGGGCTTCAACAAAATGTCCAATCCGAACTTTCGCCATCACAGGAATGGATACGGCTTTTTGAATTTCTTGAATAAGCTTGGGATCACTCATTCTGGAAATACCTCCAGCAACGCGAATATCGGCAGGAATTCTCTCTAAGGCCATCACGGCGATGGCACCTGCTGCCTCCGCAATTTTTGCTTGTTCAGCATTTGTGACATCCATGATGACGCCACCTTTAAAACGATCAGCTTGACTCATAATCATTCTCCTTTAAATGTTTTCTCCAAAAATAGTATATAATAAGAACTGATATAGTGATAGTATCAGATTAATACAAAAAATATAGACCAGAAGAGGACGGACAAATGCGAAAAAAATATTTATATGAAGAGATTTATGATTATATTAAAAGGATACTTGATGAACCTGATATACAAGAAGATGATAAACTTCCTTCAAAAAGACAGCTCTCAGAAGTGTTTTCTGCGAGCCCGCTTACAGTTGATAAAGCTTATAATTTATTGATTGATGAAGGAGCCGTTTATGCGGTTGAAAAAAAAGGTTATTTTGTTGGGCCTAAAATTGAAGGTTTTCAAAAAACAACGATGACATCACCCCTCATTGACATGGATATAAAAACAACCCCTTATTATGATTTTGGAACTTACGCTGTCGATACAGCTCACTTTCCTCATCAAACATGGGCAAAACTGACACGAACAGTTTTAGCAGAACAAAATGAACAGTTGTTAAATGAAACGCATCCACTTGGACTTTACGAGCTTCGTGCAGAAATCCAAAAGCATTTATCGGTGAGTCGAGGGATTCATGTTAGCCCCGATCAAGTTATTATTGGTTCTTCATCCACCCAGATTTTAAATGTTATTATTGATCTTTTAGGACGTGACCGTCATTATGCAATAGAAGATCCGAGTTATCCCCAAATTTATCATTTTTTTCAATCACAAAACATTAAAATGGATTTAATTCCAGTTGAAGCCGATGGGTTAAGTTTAGAAGTGCTTAAGACAAGTCAAGCCAGTGTTGTTTACGCCGTGCCTTCGCACCAGTTTCCTTCAGGGGCGATCATGACGATGCAAAAACGAAAAGACTTACTCGCTTGGGCATATGAAAATAATAACAGGTATGTCATTGAAGATGATTATGATAGTGAATTTCGTTACGAAGGTCGTCCTCTACAATCTTTAAAAGGAGTGGACCGTTTTGATCGAGTCATTTACACCAATACTTTTTCTAAATCATTGGCCCCCGCCTTTAGGGTTGCCTATCTTGTTTTACCGATACCACTGATGCGGCAATTTCATGATGTCTCGATGTATTATCGGTGCACAGTTCCTAATTTAGAGCAATTCGTTTTATATAAATTTATGAACGAAAACTATTTTCAACGACATTTGCGAAGAATGCGAAAATTGTATTTAGAAAAACTGAATTATATGAAGGCATTAACGCTTACAATTCCTCATTTAAAGATGAAACATGATGGGACTGGCCTTCACTTTTTATTATCTTTTTGTTCGATACGAACAGAAAAGGAAATCATAGAATTACTTAAAGAAAAAGAGATTCTTGTGACAGGATTATCGACGTATCGTCACTTAGAAAACCCATTAAAAACAGTCGATCTTTTAATTGGTTATGCAGGTTTATCGCTCGAAAAACTAAAAGTGGGATACCCACTGATTTTAAAAACAATAACCCCTTTAATCAAACCATGTGAAAAATAAAAAAAGCGAGTTGTTCTCAAACACTCGCATTTTTTTAAGGTTCATAAATATCGTCATCACTCACATCATCCATATCAATAACAATGCGGTCGTCATTTGGCGGTCCATAAGACCCATAGTTTTTTAAAGCAGGTCGTTTAGGAATAATCAAATAGGTTAAAATAATGCCAAAGACTAAACCACCAACATGGCCTAAGAAGCTGATGCTTCCATCGGTCATTAAACTAAAGACAGTCAAACCTACGTTTAAAATCGCAATCATTCGAATCGATCTGATTCCTTGATAAGAGAACCAATGTGACTTAATGTATGTTAAGACAACCAAGCCTCCCATAATCCCATAAAGAGCCCCACTGGCCCCTACAGTGACGACAAACGGGTTTCCTAAAAGCCAAACCGCGACTGATGCGCCTAGTCCACTTACTAGATAAACAATGCTGTATCTTAAGCTACCAATGAGTTGTTCAGTGAAACGACCAAAGAAGTATAAAAAATATGTGTTAAAGAAGAAATGGAAAAAACTGCCGTGTAAAAACATCGACGTTAATAAACGCCAATATTCATTTTCTTGAGTAATTAAAATAGGGACAAGCCCACCATTTCTAACTAAAGAACCGATTCCAAACCCACCGTTTAATAAAACAACAAATAACATTAAGGTGTTTAGAGTTAATAAAACAGCGGTTACAGGAAACTTCTTAAAATAAAGGATAACTCTATCAGTAAAATTCATGATCTTCCTCCTAAGAATACTTTACACGAAAAGTCAAAAAAGTCAAAGAGATGTCATCAATTGTGGGTAAAATACGACGATTATTGAAAATCTTTTTTGATTTTAAAAATGAAATCACTTTCAAGCGAATTTTCATCTTTAATATGATACAATGCAAGTATATATTAAGTAAGGGGTGCTAGTTTATGTATGTTGAAAAGCGTAATGGTTCGAAAGAACCGTTTGACTTGAAAAAAATTGCGATTGCAATGTATAAGGCTTACCAAGAAGTTGGTGCTAATTTTGAGCTTGAGGATTGCATTGAGCATACGAAAAAACTGACAAAAAATTATCAAAAAGACGACACTGTTCACATTGAGCAAATCCAAGATGATGTCGAAAACTATTTAATGCAAACCAAACAGTTTGAAGCAGCGAGAGCCTACATTAAGTATCGTGAAAAACAAAAACATGAACGAGAAAATCCTTGGGCTGATAATGATGAACGTCAAGATTTGATTTTGCAGAAATATTTATTAAAAGGCGAAGACAAACGTGGATTTATCAAACGTATTGGCTTAGGTAAGTCATCTTTAGAAAAAATCATTCGCAAAAAAGAAGCGATTTTTGGTGGTCGTAACTTATACGCTATTGGCCGAGCCGGTAATATTACAGGCTCGAACTGTTATGTAACGGAAGATCCACAAGACAGCTTAGAAAGTATTTACAAAGTCGATTACCAAATTGCTAGAACATATAGTTATGGTGGCGGCCAAGGGATGAACTTGTCTAATATTCGTCCAAAGGGTGCAAAAGTAAACAATACAAGCAACACAACGCCTGGTGTAATGGTTTTCGCTGAGAAATATTCTCATACAACATTAAACACCCAACAGGACGCAAGACGTGGGGCTTTAATGTTAGTTTTAAATATTGATCATCCAGATATTTTAGATTTTATTACGACAAAATTAGATTTAACTAAAGTCAATGGCGCGAACATCTCCATTGCTTTAACAGATGCTTTTATGGAAGCTGTTCGTGATAATAAAACATGGAAAATGCGTTTTGAAACGCCCTATGAGAAAATTGAAAAAGAAGTGAACGCTAGAGAACTTCTTGATGTCGTTGGTTATGCGGCTCATACCATGGGTGATCCAGGCGTGATGTTTATTGACCATATGAACGATTATCATTTTTTAAGTGAGTATGAAGATGTGCGTTTTACGGCAACGAACCCCTGTGGAGAACAGCCCTTAATGGCACATGGTTCATGTAACTTAGGTAGTGTTAACTTAAATGCTTTTGTTAGAAAACCATTTGGTGATGAAGCTTACTTTGACTTTGAACGTTTTGATTTCGTCGTTAGTGAAATGATTTATGCGCTAGATGAATTGTTAACAATGCTTGGTGATCGTCACGCGTTACCCGAACAAAGAATCCATGTCACTGAATATCGAGAAATTGGTTTAGGTGTCATGGGCCTTGCAGATTTAGCGTTATCCATGCGTCTACCTTATGGTTCTGAGGAATTTCTTGAGTTTATTGATGTGATGATGCGACGCATGATTAATACTGCGACGAAAGCCAGTGCTCTACAAGCTAAAAAACTAGGTGCCTTCCCTAAATATGACTATGATAAAGTGTCAAAATCATCGTTTTATCAAACAGCGATTGATCCAGACACAGATGCGTTAGTGAAACAATACGGGATGCGTAACTCACGCCTCTTAAGTATCGCGCCGACCGGTTCAATTTCAAACATTTTAGGTGTGAGCGGTGGTGTTGAACCATTTTTCCAAACCAACTATAAACGTAGAATTATTAGTATGTTTGAAACTGAAAAAACGATTACTGTTTGGGAAAAAACGCCACTTGCATTAGCAAAAGCACTAAATGTGGATCCCGAAACACTTCCAGCATGGGCTTTAATTACATCACAAAATATTGATTTTGAAGACCGCGCGAACGTTCAAGCAACGATTCAAAAGTATGTCGACACAGCGATCTCATCAACCTTTAATCTCCCCAACAGTGCCAATGTTGAGGATGTAGTTAACATCTATTTAACAGCATGGGAAAAAGGATTAAAAGGGGCGACGGTTTTCCGTGACCGCTGTGCAAAGATTGGGATTTTATCAGGCATTAATGATGACACAAAAGACTTAAATCCAGCAGAGCCACCCCATCTCGATATTCATGAAATATGGTATGATAAAACAACCAATGAAACAAAAGAATATGTGACCCATGTTCAAGTTTCTCAAAGTGGTTATATCCCTGAGAAAATCGAAAAAGAACTTTGCCCCCTCTGTGGAGGCGTCCTCGTGAAAAAACAAGGATGTATTCAATGTAGTGATCCCGATTGTGTTTATGAAAAGTGCGCAATATAAGAGAAAATAAAGAGATAAAAAGAAGAGATAAATCGCCAGCGATTTATCTCTTTCTTTCGTTAATAACGTCTTTTCTAAGACATTTAAAAATCAATAATGGTTTAGTATTTCATGTAATTTATTTAGTTTAATCAAGATTTTAACTATAAATGCAAACTGTATAAAACAGACGCAAAGGGTATGTTAAAATTATAGTGAGTGAATATAAACTGTGCCTACGGCACAAATATGAAGAAGGATTAGGTGACTATATGACACGAACTTACGAAAGCGTCATTGCCAAGTGGATGAGTAAAAAAAATATCCTCTTTCTTACCGGCTCTTTAGCCATTTTGGTGATTGTCGCTACCGTACTTTACGGATACGCAGTTCTCGTGATGACTGCGGTATCACTTATCGCCGCATTTCTTGTTGAATTGATGTTCGCTAAAGGTCGAAAATTACCATGGGACATGGCGTGGATGATTTATCCCTTGCTGTTTGTTTTACTGGTACCGGCCAATTTAGAACTCAAGTACTTTTGGATGGTTGCGGTTGGATCAGCTTTTGGATCGTTTTTTGGAAAAGGTTTGTTTGGTGGATCCGGTAAATATGTCTTTAACCCTGCAATGGTTGGACTCTTATTTATTACAGTAACTTTCCCGGTTCATTTTCCGACAACATTGTTGCCGGTAACAACAGTAGGCAACTACAGTATTTTACAATTGATGTTGGGTCAAGCACCAGGAACGTATGGTGAAACCTTCCGTTTAGGGATTCTTATTTTAGGAGTTGCCTTAATGGTCTTAAGAGTCATCGATTGGAAGTTAGTTGTTTCTACGTTAGGTTTTGTGTTTGTTTTAGCATTTTTAGGATCATTACTTGATAAAGGTGCTTTCCCAAATGCAACGCTGACTCTTTTCGCAGGAAACATTCTCTTATTATCTGTGTTTGTTGTGAGCGACGAAACGACGGCACCACTATCTGCTCGAGGCAGAGTTTTATATGGCTTTGGGATTGCTTTAATTACGGTGCTTATTCGTTATTTAGGTGGTGGCGCACAATTGTTAGGTCAAATGGAAGGAACAGTTTACGCGATCGTTATTATGAGCGCGATTGCTCCTTTAATCGATAAAATGTTTTCCAAATCTAATGTGAAAAAGGAGGTGGAAACAAATGAGCAAGAATCTTAAGTTAATGATATTTGTCCTTTTAATGGGACTCATTACAAGTGGATTATTACTCGGTGCTTCAGCAATTACGCACGATAGAATAGAATTGAATCGAGATGCGAAATTAAAAGGAGCTGTATTAGATGGTTTTGAAATCGCCTATACATCTTTTAATATTCATGAGGTTTTCGCAGAAAACGTCACGATTTCAGAAATAGATGATTTTGTCTTTTATATTGATGATACGTCTGGCAGAGTCGCTTATGAATTTATAGGTGGTGGCTTATGGGGCGATATTTATGGTTTAGTAACACTAGAAGCAGACTTTGAAACGATTGCTTGGATTACGATTTTAAAACAAGAAGAAACTCCAGGCTTAGGTGGCGTTGTCGCAGAACGACCCTACTTAAATAACTTTGTTGGGAAAAAGATTGATCAAAATCTTGAATACGTTCGTAGTAACGCTACCGGAGACAACCAAGTCGATATGATTACTGGTGCAACCGGAACAACTGCAAGCTTCATTACCATGTTAAATGCTTCATACCAAGCACATAAACCGATATGGACAGGTGGATCATCACTTTTCCAAACGAATTTGAAAAAGGCCGTTTTAGATGGATTTAATATTGGCTACACGGATGAAACTTTAAACACAGTCTTTGATATTAGTGTTCGTGTTAGAACTTATTTAGATAAAACCTTTTATATTGACACCCTAACGGGCGCTGTTGCTTATCAATTTAGCGAAGAGGGCTATGGTGGTTTAATCAAAGGGGTTATGACTTTAGAATCTGATTTTGAAACAATTATGCGTATCGCTATAGTCGAACATGGTGAACAAAGAGGCGCAGGTGTCATTGAAAGAGATTATCTCGATCAATATAACAATCAAAAAATTGCCCCTGAACTTTTTATTACTGTTGAGCCGCTTGCTGGCGCAACTGTTGGTTCAACCAACCAAGCGATGATGAATATTTTAACGACTTCTTATCAATCATTCTTAGATGTTTGGAATAACTTACCAGAAAATGAAGAGATTCCTCAAGAATACTTAGAAGCCATTTTAGATGGTTTTGGAATCGCTTATACTGAAGCGAATATTAATGATGTCTTCGCAAGCAATGTCACACTTAAAGCAAAAGGTAGTTACGTGTTCTTCGTGGAAAACGCAACACAAAGAATCGCTTATCGCTATGAAGTTGGTAGCGGATATGGTGGAGAAATTAAAGGTGTGATGACTTTAGAACCTGATTTCGAAACAATTGTTCGCTTTGAAATTGTTGAGCATCATGAAGTACGTGGCGCAGGTGTTGCGTATCGTGATTATTTAGATCAATATATTGGTGAAAAAATTACTCCTGAATTGTTCTTCCCGATTGAGCCACTTGCTGGCGCAACCGTAGGAGCAACAACAGCAGCTGTTCATGAGATCTTAAATGAATCATACCAAGCCCAAAAAGCAGCTTGGGATAGTGTACCAGAAGTTGAGGAACTTTCTAGAACATATGTTGAAGCCATTTTAGATGGTTTTGGAATTCTTTATACAGAAGCGAATGTGTTTGATGTCTTCGCTAATAAATTAACAGTTAAAAATCAAGGAAGCTTCACATTCTATATTGAAAAAACAACCCAACGAGTTGCCTATCGTTATGAAGTCGATAATGGATATGGTGGCGCGATTAAAGGGGTTATGACTTTAGAATCTGATTTTGAAACGATTGTTCGCTTTGATATCGTTGAACATCATGAAGTTCGCGGTGCAGGCGTTGCTTATAGAGATTATTTAGATCAATATAATGGCGAGAAGATTACGCCAGCATTGTTCTTCCCGATTGAGCCACTTGCTGGTGCAACCGTTGGATCAACAACAGCGGCCGTTCATAAAATTTTGAACGAATCATATCAAGCCCAAAAAGCAGCTTGGACTGCACTAAACGAATAGAGGTAGCTGTATGAAAAAATGGATTCGGATGAAATATACAAAGTGGTATAACATTCTTAAAGATGGGATTGCGATGAATAACCCGATTGCGATTGCAGTTTTAGGGATTTGTTCAGCACTCGCTGTTACAAACCGTGTTGAAAATGCGATTGCGATGGGGATTGGTGTTACGTTTGTTGTCATGATGAGTTCTGCGATGATTTCACTTTTAAGAAACTATATTCCTGCAAAGGTGAGAATGGTTACTTACATGGTCGTTATCTCAACGTTCGTCATTATTTTCCAATTCGCCCTTCAAGCATACTTTCCAGCGATTGCGGATTCACTCGATGCGTATGTCGGCCTCATCATAACGAACTGTATCGTGATGGGTCGAGCAGAAGCGTTTGCGGTGAAAAATCCAGCACGCTATTCCTTGATTGATGGTTTTGCGAGTGGAATGGGCTACATGCTTGTCTTAATCGCTGTTGCTTCTGTTCGGGAAATCTTAGCGTTTGGAACCTTTTTAAATTTCCAAGTTGTTGGTGATGGTTGGATTAACTGGGTTTCCATGGCCATGGCACCGGGTGGATTCTTTGTTTTAGGATTAATGATCTGGGGGATTCGTGAACTCACGAAAAACTTTGAAGGTCAAGTTGGGGAGGTAGAATAATGGGTCATCTTCTTGAACTGTTTTTATCAACAGTCTTAACGAACAATATTGCGTTGGTCTTTATTTTAGGGATGTGTCCGTTAATTGCCATCTCCACAAATGTTAAAAACGCAGCTGGAATGGGTGTTGC
>JALNWO010000041.1 GCA_023230825.1 Acholeplasmataceae bacterium | reverse complement strand
TTTGAAACAAATGGAGGCCTTCCCCTTATTCCATCACAAACTGTGGGATATCAAGGTCTTGTTGAGGCACCTCCAGTCTTAATGAAAGAAGGACATTATTTTGATGGTTGGTATGCAGATCCTTCATTTACTGAAGACCCTTGGTCTTTTGTCGAAGATGTTGTTCTTGAACCACTGACTTTATATGCTAAGTGGGAACCTAACGCACCGGTCACATATGCTGTGCAGTTTGAAACTAATGGTGGACTCCCATTAATTTCTAATCAAACTGTTTTTGCAGGTGATACAATTAATGAACCTGTTCTTTCAAAAACAGATTATCAGTTGCTTGGTTGGTATCCTCATCCTTCTTTTGAAGGAAATCCGTGGAACTTCACAACCGATACTGTTGCGGAAAATCTCATTTTATATGCACGTTGGGAGTTTGTTGGTTCTGAACTTTATTTACCTTACTATGATGGTATCCAAGGTTTAACAGGAGATACGTTAAAAGATGCTCTTTATAATATTATTCGTGTTTACAATTTGAAATCATATGGCGATGTTCGTTATATTCTTCAAGACACAGATAAAGATCCAGATCGTGAAGGTTACGTTTACTTAATTTATGATCGTCTTTCTGTCCCTGCAACATGGGATGGAGGAAACACTTGGAATCGGGAACATGTGGTCCCTCAGTCTATTTTAGGTGTCAATGTAAACAATAACAGTAAAGGTGTTGGTTCTGACTTACATAACTTAAGACCCGCAACACCATCGGTTAACTCCTCACGTGGTAACTCACCGTTTGCGGCACGTCAGGGCTCTTCTAGTTATGGACATGTTAGTGGTGGCTGGTACCCTGGCGATGATGACCGAGGAGATGTTGCTCGTATTGTCTTTTATATGAACACCCTTTGGGACGTTACTTTTCCAAGTGTTGGCTCATTAGACGTTTTCCTGCAATGGCACCTTGAAGATCCTGTCGATGATTTTGAAAGAACGCGTAATGAAGTCATTTACAACCAACAAGGAAACCGAAATCCATATATCGATCATCCCGATTTAGCACACAAAGTTTATGGACATCTCTTACTTACAAACGGTATGGTTTATCGATTTATTATTACAGTTGATCCAACTCATATCCCGCCCTCATTTAAAAATCAATTTTTAAATTAGATATAATAAAAACATCTTTTACTCTTAGAGTAGAAGATGTTTTTTTATTGTTTATTAAACGAATTCAATAATCGCCATTGGCGCAGCGTCGCCGCGTCTTGGGACTGTTTTAATAATTCTAGTATAGCCACCATTTCTTTCTTGGTATCTTGGTCCCAATTCAGAAAATAGTTTTTGTAACGCATTTTGACCTTCAGTTACTGTTTCAAAACGTACTGTTTTTGCGGCTTGTCTCCGCGCACTTAAGGATCCATCTTTAGCTAAGGTAATCATTTTATCTGCTAATCTTTTTAGTTCCTTTGCTTTTGCTTCTGTTGTAACAATTCGTTCGTGAATAATGATGTCAGTAACTAAATCACGTAATAATGCTTTTCTTTGTGAGCTGTTACGTCCTAATTTACTATAAGCCATGATTTACTCCTTTTCCTCATCTGCTAGATGAAATCTCGATTCTTTGACAGAAGAGTTTTTGAACTCTAAACCATGTTCTGCAAGTTTTTCTTTTAATTCCTTAAAGGACTTCCGGCCTAAGGAACGAAAACGCATGACTTCTTCCTCTGTTTGACTGACAACTTGTGCGACAGTAGAAATACCAGAACGCTTAAGGCTGTTGTAAAGACGAACAGATAAATCGAGTTTATCAATTGTTAGTTCTAATTTTTTATTGATGGGTTCTTCTTCTAGTTCATAAATAAAATCTATTTCTTTAGCTGTTTCACTAATTTCGACAATTACATTGAAATAATCAATTAACATTTTTGATGCCAATGCAAGTGCTTCTTTAGCTTCAATTGCACCGTTTGTTTCAATATCCATTGCGAGTTCATCTTGATCTCTCAATGTTTTTTCGATTTGATATGAAACACGAGTGACTGGGGTGTAAATTGAATCGACTGGGATAACGCTTTTTTCATTTCGACTGAATACTTTGTTTTTTTCAGCGCTTACATAGCCGACACCGCGTCTTACAGTCACTTCCATAGAAAGTCTGCCTGATTCTGATAGGTTTGCTATTTCTTGTTCTGGGTTTATAATTTCAACGCCATCAACTCGATTAAAGTCTGCAGCTGTAATTTTACCAGCTCCTACCATGTATAACTCTAATTTTTGCTCGAAATCTGGATCATCTGAGTCAACTCTAAAAATAACTTTTTTAATATTTAGAATAATACCCATGACGTCTTCATAAACGCCATCGATTGTTGAGAATTCATGTTCAACACCATCAATTTTAATATTGACAATCGCTGCACCTGGTAAAGATGATAACAGAACTCTTCTTAGTGCGTTTCCTAAAGTAATTCCATAGCCTCGGTCTAAAGGACGGATGATAAAACGTCCTTTAAGTCCTTCTTGTGAGATTTCTTCGACTGCGGTTGGTTTTTCAAATTTTAAATCTTTCACTTGTTACCCCTCCGTTTCAATTATCCACGAGGACGTTTTGGTGGTCTACATCCATTGTGTGGAACTGGTGTTACGTCTTTAATAGCGGTTATTTCTAAACCGGCTGCTTGTAAAGAGCGGATTGCTGCTTCACGGCCTGGACCAGGCCCCTTAACAGAAACTTCAACTTTCAACATGCCATTGCCCATCGCTGATTTTGCTGCTGCTTCAGCTGACATTTGGGCTGCGAATGGTGTTGATTTTTTACTTCCTTTAAAGCCGAGTGCACCTGCACTGCTCCAAGAAACTGCGTTACCGTCCATATCGGTAATGGTAACGATTGTATTATTAAAAGTTGTATGAATATGTGCAACACCTAGGGGAATATTCTTTTTAACTTTACGTTTGGTTGTTCTTTTACGTGCCATGTTTTATTCCTCCTTATTTCTTCTTACCAGCGATTGCCTTTGGTTTACCTTTTCTTGTTCGTGCATTATTTTTTGTGTTTTGACCACGAACAGGTAAGCCACGACGATGGCGAATTCCACGATAAGATCCAATTTCCATTAAGCGTTTAATATTAAGTGTGACTTCACGGCGTAAGTCACCTTCAATCGTATAATTTGTTACTTCTTGACGAATACGGTTTAGTTCTTCTTCCGTTAACGCATTGACGCGTTTATTTTCATCAACGTCAGCATCTTTTAAGATTTGTTGAGCGGATGGTAAACCAATACCATATATATAAGTTAACGAGACCACAACGCGCTTATCGCGTGGAATGTCAACGCCTGCTATTCTTGCCATAGTTCCTCCTCATTAACCTTGTCTTTGGTTATGTCTTCTATTTTTTTTATTGATGACATAGATTCTGCCTTTACGTCTGACAATGATGTCATCTTCACTTCGTTTTTTAACTGATGCTCTTACTTTCATAAGTTTTCCTCCTTATTTGCGGCGATATGTAATCCGGCCGCGGGTCAAATCATATGGTGATAACTCAACAACAACTTTATCACCAGGTAAAATGCGTATGTTATGCATACGGATTTTACCAGATACATGGGCCTCAACAATGTGGCCGTTTTGTAGTAATTCTACTTTAAATTTTGTGTTTGGTAATATTTCGATGACTTTTGCTTCAACTTCAATTAAATCATCTCTTGCCATAGGTTCACTCCTTCTTCGTTCCTGTTAAAATTTCATAACCAGTTTCCGTAATGACAATCATGTGTTCAAAATGGGCACTTGGCTTTCGATCTAGAGTAACTGTTGTCCAATTATCTCCCAAGATTTTGACATGTTTCGTCCCTAAGTTAATCATCGGCTCAACACAGAGGGTCATTCCTGGTTTAAGCAGTGGTCCTGCGTTAGGGGGACCAAAGTTTGGAACGTAAGGTTCTTCATGTAATTCTCTTCCGATTCCATGTCCGGTAAATTCTTCAACGATGCCATAACCAAATGGTTTGACATATGTTTCAATGGCATGTGAAATGTCTGATACACGAAGACCTGGTTTTGCCATTTCCAAGCCTTTGTATAACGCTGCCTCGGTTACTTCTAAAAGCTTAAGAACAGCTTCACTGACTTGACCAATGGGATAGGTTGTCGCAGAATCTGCGTGATATCCTTTGTAGTTCACACCAAAATCCAACGTAATAATATCGCCTTCTTTTAAGATCGTTGTTTTCGATGGGATACCATGGACAACGACTTCGTTTACCGATGCACAAATTGAACCTGGAAAACCATTGTATCCTTTAAATGATGGGATGCCACCACGTTTTCTAATCTCAGCTTCGGCAATTTGATCAAGTTCATATGTTGTGATGCCAGGGCGAATGTGTTTTTCTAATGCAAGACGGGTTTGATGCAAAATGGTCCCTGCTTCTCGCATAAGGCCGATTTCTCGGTCTGACTTTAATTGAATCAATGATGTTCACCTAATGCTTTCATAATGTCTTGATTGGTTTTTTCAATCGTTTGTGAGCCATCTGCATGAATGACGCGGCCCGATTGTTCATAATAATCAATGACTGGTTCGGTTTGACGATGATAAATTTCTAAACGTTTACTAACTGTTTCTTCATTGTCATCGTCTCTTTGAATTAAACGGCCACCACATGTATCACAAATATTTTCAACTTTAGGTGGGTTGTTAACGATGTGATAAATGCGGCCACAGTTTTCACAAATGCGGCGCCCACCGATTCGTTTGACGATTAATTCATCGTCAGCATGAATATTGATAACCGCATCCAACTGCCAGCCTTTTTCTTCTAAAAACTGATCTAAAGCAATGGCTTGAGGGATACTTCTGGGGTACCCGTCAAAAAGGAAGCCATTTTGGGCATCAGGTTGTGATAGGCGGTGGCGAACAATTTGGTTGGTAATGTCGTCGGGTACGAGTTCGCCCCTATCAATATATTCGTGAGCTATTTTGCCGAGTGGTGAATCTTGTTGAAATAGCTCGCGGAAAATGTGGCCTGTAGAAATATGAGGAATGTTAAATTGTTCCACAAGTATTTCTGCTTCTGAGCCTTTACCCACGCCGGGTGGGCCTAAGATAATGATTCGCATACGCTACAACATCCTATCTTATTTGAAAATACCACTATAATCTGCTTGGCTTGCGTCTGTTTCAATTTGTTGGGTCGTTTCAATCGCAACACCGACAATGATGAGTAAACTTGTACCACCTAATGTAATAGCTTGCGCTTCCATGCCTTGGAATCCAAAGACGATTGCGGTAACAATTGGAAGAATCGCTAAAATTACTAAATATGCGGTACCGATAACTGTAATTTTGAATAAAAGTCTTGCCATAAAATCTTGTGTGTCTTGATGAGGCCGTATCCCTGGAATATACGCATTGGAGTTGGCCAAATTATCAGCAATTTTCTCAGGATTGACTTGCATAAATGAGTAGAAAAATGAAAAGACGATAATTAAAAAGACATAAATGATAAAACCAATTGGTTTTTGTGAGTTAAAGATGTTGTTTAACCATGTGTGGTCTTGATTACCAGATGAACTAGTAAACATTAAAGGCAAACTCAAAATTGTTTGAGCGAAAATAACAGGGATAACTCCAGCACTGTTAATTTTAATAGGAATATGAGAGTCTGATTTTCCTTGACGATTTGCATATTGAATCGGTACTTTTCTTGTGGCAATTTGCATGTAAACAACGCCAAGTAAAATACCAAAATACAATAAGATAATCGTAATGAACCAAACGAGATCCCAACCGGTGCTCATATTCACAATGTATTTGTCCCATAATGTTGTCCACATTGCAGGTAAACTCGTCACGATACCAGCAACAATTAAAAGTGACGTCCCATTCCCAATTCCTTTTTTAGTAATTAAGCTACCAAACCAAATCATAATGGCTGTTCCACCTGCCATGACTAATGCCATGTAAATGTAGAAGAGATAGCGCATACCACCAGCGGTAATGGACGCTTCAAGACTGGGAATTAAAACGGTTCCTGGACCTGAAGAAACACCGATAATGAGGGCGTAGCCTTGAATAAAGGCTAAACCAATTGCTAAATATCTTGTTAACTGGTTAATTTTTTGTTTCCCAGTTTCACCTTGTTCGCCCCATTCTTTTAGTTTGGGGACAACCATTTCTAATAGTTGCAATGCGATGGAAGCTGTAATATAAGGGGAAATCCCTAAAGCCATAATGGAGAATCGTTCTAATGAACGTCCACTAAAGTTGTTAAGAATGGCCACAAAACTACCGCTACTACGCATAAAGTCAACAATAGCTTGAGTGTTAAATAGTGGGACGGTGATGTGACTCAAAATACGGACAACTAATAAGATTAGCAATGTGAATGCTAACCGCAACATAATCGTTTTGTTACTGAGTACTCTTTTGATACGTAACCACATATTAAATCACCTCGACTGTTCCACCTGCATTGACGATTGCTTGTTCAGCAGATTTAGAGAATTGGTGTGCTTTAACCGTTAACTTCTTTTCAAGTGTTCCTTGACCTAACACTTTAAGTCCTGATTCTAACTTTTTAATTCGTTTGTTAGCAATAAGAATTTCTGGTGTTACAACATCGCCATCATTAAATTGATTTAAATCGGAAAGATTAATCGTTGAATATGATTTGCGATTGACGTTTTTAAAACCTCTTTTTGGAAGTCTTTGGAAGAAAGGAATTTGTCCTCCTTCAAATCCTGGACGAGGACGGCCACCTGAACGTGCCAATTGACCTTTATCACCTTTACCGGAAGTTTCACCTCTACCACTACCAGGGCCGCGTCCTAAACGTTTACGTTTTTTACGAGCACCTTCTACGGGTCTTAATTCGTTTAACATGGTATACCTCCCTACTCTACTTCTTTGACATCAACTAAGTGTGAAATCGTACGAATCATGCCATCGATAGCTTCATTACGTTCTTTAATCACAACTTGATGAATTTTTCTAAGTCCTAATGCATGTGCTGTTTTAACTTGGTTTGGTTTTCTACCAATTAATGATCTCGTTAGTTTAATTTCTACTTTCATAATTACACCAACTCCGAAAGCGGAATGCCACGTAGTTTGGCTACATCTTCTGCAGTTCTTAATTCATGTAATCCTGCAAAGGTGGCACGCACCATATTAATGGGGGTAGAAGATCCAATGGATTTCGATAAAATATCGTTAATGCCAGCGAGTTCGAAAACAGCACGAACGGGTCCGCCAGCAATAATACCTGTCCCTTCAGATGCGGGTTTTAAAAAGACTTTACCTGCTCCAAAGATACCGGTTACTTCATGTGGGATTGTTGTTCCTACGGAAGGAACAGTAATTAAATTTTGTTTTGCATTTTCAATGGCTTTTTTAATTGCATCGGGAACTTCTTGAGCTTTACCCGTACCAAAGCCAACTTGACCTTTTTTATCACCAACAACAACTAAGGCTGCAAAACGAAATCGACGGCCACCTTTTACGACTTTGGTAACTCGATTAATCGATACGACACGTTCTTCAAACTGCTCTTCTTGTTGTTCAGGTTTATCAAATCTTTCTCTTGCCATGTCTTTGCCTCCTTAAAATTGTAATCCAGCTTCTCTTGCGGCATCCGCTAAGGCTTTGATTCGTCCGTGATATAAATATCCGCTACGGTCAAAAACAATTTGCGTGATTCCTTTTGCGAGAGCTTTTTCAGCGATTAATTTTCCAACTGCCTTAGCAGATTCAATGTTTGAATGTTTCAGGCCTAATTCTTGAGTCCGTGCACTCATAATTGTCGTTTGTTTAACATCATCGATAAGTTGAACATAAATTGCTAAATTTGAACGGTAAACACTTAATCTTGGGCGATCCACAGTGCCTTTGATTGTTTTTCTTATTCTTAGATGACGTTTGCTTCTAGCTTCATTTCTAGATATTT
Source organism: Acholeplasmataceae bacterium (assembly GCA_023230825.1). Lineage (GTDB taxonomy): Bacteria > Bacillota_I > Bacilli_A > Acholeplasmatales > Acholeplasmataceae > Mariniplasma. The sequence goes on along the minus strand of JALNWO010000041.1, from coordinate 3,684 downwards.
TCTTAATCATATGTGTGCCCTCCCTTATTTAGCAGTCTTTCCAGCTTTACGAGGAACGTATTCCCCAACATAACGAATTCCTTTACCTAAGTAAGGTTCTGGTTTTCTTATGCTTCTAATTTTCGCTGCAAATTCACCAACAACTTGTTTGTCTGCTCCTTCGATCGTAATTTCTGTATTACGCGGAATAGTAACAGTAACACCAGTGGGAATTTTGAGCTCAACTGGATGGGAAAATCCCATATTTAGAACAACTGTATCTCCTTGGAGTTGAGCACGGTAACCAACACCACGGATTTCTAATTGTTTTTTAAATCCATCTTTAACACCGGTCACCATGTTTTGTAAAATAGCTCTTGATGTACCATGGATTTTTTTAGAAAATAATTCTTCATTTGGACGAGCAACTTTAATTTCGTTCTCTTCCATTTTAATACTAATACTTTGATTGAATTGAAATTCAAGTTGACCTTTTGGACCTTTAACTACAACGTAATTTTCAGGGCTAACAGTGACGGTAACGTCAGCAGGAACTTGAATCACTCGATTACCTATACGTGACATAATTTCCTCCTTTAGATTACCAAACGTATGCTAGCACTTCGCCGCCAACTTGAGCTAAGCGTGCTTCACGATCGGTCATAATACCTTTTGATGTTGAGATAATAGCAATCCCTAACCCATTTAAGACTTTGGGAAGTTCATCAACAGATGCGTAAACGCGAAGTCCTGGTTTCGATATCCGTTTTAAACCTTTAATTACACGTTCGTTACCGGTTGTGTATTTTAAAGTAACTACTATTTTTCCTTGAACACCTGATTGAACGGCTTTATAATCAACGATAAATCCTTGTTTTTTTAGAACATTTAAAATATCTGATTTAAGACGTGAAGCAGGTATTTCTACTTTTTCATGACGCTCTTTATTTGCGTTGCGAATACGAGTTAGCATATCCGCGATCGGATCAGTCATAACCATGTTTCTTCCTCCTTAATTACCAACTAGCTTTTTTGACACCAGGTAGTTCACCTTTATGTGCCATTTCACGGAATTTAAGACGTGATAAGCCAAATTTGCGTATATAACCACGTGGACGTCCGTCAATTGAATCACGATTTCTTAATCGCGTCGCTGAAGCGTTTCTTGGTAATTTTTGTAAGCCTTCATAGTCGCCTTTAGCGCGTAATTCTCTAACTTTATCGCGGTAGCGTTCGACAATTTCACGACGTTGTTGATCTTTAACGATTTTTGATTTTTTTGCCATCATACGCCTCCTATTTTCTAAACGGCATGCCAAGATGAGTGAGCAGTGCTCGTCCTTCTTGATCGGTTTTAGCCGTTGTCACAATAACAATATCCATACCACGAACTTTTTTAACTTTGTCTAAACTGATTTCTGGAAAAATAATTTGTTCGCGAACACCAACAGTATAGTTGCCTCGTCCATCAAAAGCATTTTCGGAAATTCCTCTGAAGTCTCTTACTCGCGGTAAAGCAACAGAAACTAATTTGTTAAAAAAGTGGAACATTCTTTCTCCACGAAGGGTGACTTTTGCACCAATCGGCATGCCTTCTCTTAATTTAAAGTTAGAGACAGATTTTTTAGCTTTAGTAATAATCGGTTTTTGACCGGTTAAAGCTGTCAGTTCTAAAACTGCATCGTCTAATACTTTGGGATTAAAGACTGCATCACCAACGCCCATGTTAACAACTATTTTTTCAAGTCTGGGCACTTCCATGACGGATGAGTAGTTAAATTCTTTAACGAGTTCGGGTTTGACAACGTTATTATATTTATCTTTAATAATGCTCATGTTCAAACTCCTTATTTATCAAGGCTTTCGCCTGATTTTTTAGCATATCGTACTTTTTTACCATCAACAAAACGATGACCAATCCGTGTTGGTTGTCCTGTTTTAGGATCGACGATTGCTACATTAGAAACATGAATCGGTGCTTCTTTTTCTATAATGCCGCCTTTATCATTTGCTTGCGTTGGACGTTGATGCTTTTTAACGATGTTAACGCCTTCAACTAAAACGCGTTCTGTTTTTGGATAAACACGAATGACGCGGCCTGTTTTACGTGTTTTATTTCCTTTTTTATCTGTTACATATTGATCGCGTCCAGCAATCACTGCAACTGTATCTCCAGCTTTAATATACATAGACGTGACCTCCTTATAACACTTCTGGAGCTAATGAGACAATTCTCATAAAGTTTTTATCTCTTAACTCGCGAGCCACGGGTCCAAAAATACGGGTTCCACGTGGTGTCATATCTTCTTTAATAATAACAACTGCATTTTCATCAAATTTAATATGTGAACCATCGGGACGACGAAGTCCTGTTTTAGTTCTGACGATAACTGCTCTAACGAGTTCGCCTTTTTTAACCATCCCTGCAGGTGTCGCTTTCTTTACTGTAACGGCAACGATGTCACCAATGTTAGCGTAACGGCGACGGGTTCCCCCTAAAACTTTGACGACAAGGACTTCTTTAGCACCACTGTTATCAGCAACCGCTAATCTACTTTCTTGTTGAACCATTTCGACTTCCTCCTTACGCTAAATCGGATTTAGCTATTACCTTTAAGAGACGAAATCTCTTGGTTTTTGATAATGGTCTTGTGTCAGTGATCATCACTTTATCACCAATACCTGCTAAACCTTCTTCATCATGCACATGAAATTTTTTCGACACTCTTACACGTTTCCCGTATAAAGGTGCTTTTTTATATGTATCGACAACCACGGTAATCGTTTTGTCCATTTTGTCAGATACGACGATGCCCGTATATTGTTTTCTTTTATTACGTTCCATGGTATCCTCCTTATTCTGTCCGTTCACTAATGATTGTCTTCATTTGTGCGATGGTTTTCTTAACTTGACCAATACGAGCTGTATTTTCAAGTTGTCCTACTGCGAGTTGAAAGCGAAGATTAAATAATTCTTGTTTAAACTCAACGATACGTTTTTCCAAATCAGGTGTGCTGATTTTTCTAATTTCTGACGCTTTCACGCTTGCTCACCTCTTTTAACAATCTTCGTTTTAATCGGTAATTTATGTGCAGCTAAGCGGAGTGCTTCGCGAGCAACGACATCAGAGACACCGTTGATTTCAAACATAATTTTACCTTCTTTAACGACTGCCACCCAATGGTCAGGGGCCCCTTTACCAGAACCCATCCGTACTTCAAGTGGCTTTTTTGTTTTAGCCATATGTGGGAAGATGTTAATCCATACTTTCCCAAGTCTTCTCATATGTTTAGTCATTGCGATCCGGGCAGCCTCGATTTGACGGTTTGTAATCCAAGCGCCTTCTACTGCGACTAATGCATAGTCACCGTTAATGATTTCGTTCTTACCTTTAACTTTACCTTCATAGCTGACGCGATGAGGGCGACGAAATTTTGTTCTTTTGGGCATTAACATAATTATCTGCCTCCTTTACCACGCGGTGGACGACTACGTCTTGGACGTGGAGTTCTTTCATCAAGTTTTCTCAAGTTTTCTTCTCGAGTTTGTCCAGGTAGTACTTCACCATTATAAATCCATACTTTTACGCCTAAAATTCCGTAAGTTGTATGAGCTTCCGCGGTTGCATAGTCAATATCTGCACGTAATGTGTGGAGAGGAACTTGACCTTCAGAATAACCTTCACTTCTCGCCATTTCAGCTCC
>JALNWO010000040.1 GCA_023230825.1 Acholeplasmataceae bacterium | reverse complement strand
TTTTTGATGTTGTGCTCGTTTTATTGGATATTGAATCATTCTTTTCACCTATTTTTATCATACCATAAAAAGTAAGTTAAAAACATTGTTATCTCAAGAAAAGATGATATAATAGGATTAGTTAAAAACGCGATAATTAGATACTTAAGGAAGTGATTTAATGAGCAAAATTAAATTTTTTGCTTTAGGAGGTCTAGGCGAAAACGGGAAAAACATGTATGTCGTTGACGTTGACCATGGTTTATACATTTTAGATGCAGGAATTAAATACCCGAGTGCTGAATTACATGGTGTTGATGAAATCATCCCTGATTATAAGGTGTTGATTCGTGCTAAAGACCGTATTAAAGGCATCTTTTTATCTCATGGTCACGAAGATCATATTAGCGCTTTACCTCATGTTTTAAGAGACTTAAATGTTCCTGTTTATGCGACCAATTTTACGATGCAAATTTTAAAAGATTTATTACTGGATGAAGGTTTTGAACTCGACACTTTAACTTTAAATACGATTTCCCAAAATTCGATTATTAAATTTGGTAATGTTCGTGTCAGTTTTTTTAACACCACCCATTCGATACCAGAATCGATTGGTATTGCTTTACATACTCTAGACGGTATTATTGTTTACACGTCTGATTTTACTTTTGACCAAAGTGGTTCTTTACAGTATCAAACAGACTTTAAGAAGATCAATGATTTAGCTGAGAAAAATGTGCTGGCACTTTTAACAGAATCTTTGGGGTCTACTTTAATTTTAAATGGGGGCATTTTTCAAAATTTAGATCACAAACTAAATTCAGTTTTTGCCAATGCTCAAGGACGTATTATTGTATCACTTTTCTCATCTGATTTAAGAAAAATTCAACGGGTTATCGATATGGCATTAATTCATAATAAAAGAATTGCCATTATTGGAAGAAGAGCTCAACGAATTGTCGATATTGCCATTGAATACGGTTATTTACATGTCCCAGAAAGTCATTTAATTAATTTAAAATTTATTACTGATAAAAATAAAAATGATGATAAAGACATTGTCGCCTTAGTGACAGGAAACCGCCATGAACCATTTTTCATGCTCCAAAGAATGTCTAAAAAAATGGATCGTCTCATCCATATTAATGAAAAAGATACGATCATTATGATGACACCACCTGTTCCAGGTACCGAAAAAATGGCGGCACGGACGTTGGATGTACTATATCGGAGTGAAGCCATTGTAGAAAACATTGATAAACGGCTTTTAACATCTGCCCATGCAACAGGTGAAGAAATTAAAATGATGATTAATTTACTTAAGCCAAAATATATCGTACCAACGATTGGCGAATATCGTCACCAATATGGTGTTAGACAACTCGCTAAAGAAATAGGATATGACGATAATCATATTTTTGTATTAGATAATGGTGACGTTCTTAATTTTATTGATGAAGAGGCCTTTATTTCGAAAAATGAAATTAATGTGGGCGAAATTTTGATTGATGGAACAGCCATTGGTGATGTGAACGACTATGTGATGAAAGATCGTGAACTTTTAGCCGAGGATGGTGCTTTACTTGTTGTCGCTCACGTCTCACCAAAAGAAAGAAAAATTGTTGGTGATGTGAAAATTGTGACACAGGGCTTTGTTTATGTTAAAGAATCGGAAGCTTTATTGGAAAAGGTAAAAGAGATTTTCCATGAAACCAGTCAAAAACATCTTCAAGGAAAATATATTAACTGGAATGAATACAAACGTGATGTACGTAGTGATATTAATAAATATATTTACGATACGATTAAAAGAAGACCGATTACCATTCCTGTTGTTATATCTGTCGAACAGGAGGAAACAAGAAAATGAAAATATACACAAAAAAAGGCGACGCTGGTGAAACGGATTTATTATCAAAACGAGTCAAAAAAGATGATTTAAGAATTGAAGTTAACGGGACGATTGATGAAGTGATGGCAACCATCCTTCTTGCAAAACAAGTGATTGAAGATCAAACAACGTTAGCAGACTTAGATCATATTCATTATGTTCTCTATCAAATGGCATATGAAATTGCTTTAGCCTCACCCAACCGTTACCAGACAACGGATGAACATGTGACATGGCTTGAGCAACAAATTGATCAGTTTGATCAACAGTTAGAAAAACTGACAAAGTTTATTCAACTGGATCAAAATCCTGCACAAGCATGGCTTAATTTATGTCGTGTTAAGACAAGAACTGCTGAACGAATTTTAGTTGCTTTGCACCATTTGGAGCCGTTAAATCCATTAACTCTACAGTTTATGAACCGATTGTCCGATTATTTTTTTACTTTGGGAAGAATGTTCGAAAAAGGAAGATAAAGACTTTTATCATCCTTTTTTTATTTTTAAAGGGTGCTATTTCATGATATGATGAAGTGAAGAGAAAGGTGGGATAAGATGAGACCTATTCGAGTCGCAATCTGGGGTTTTGGGGCTATGGGACAAGGAATGGCTGAGATGTTATTAACCAAAAGAGGTGTCGATATCGTTGGTGTTTGTGATCATGATCCAACATTGGTTGGGCGAACAGTTCAAGATGTCTTAACTCAAACTGTAGAGAGTTTAATACCAGTAACTGATGATATTGATTTAATGTTAAATGAAGTTGATCCAGACATTGTTTTGTTATGTACAGATAGTTTTGTTAGTGGTGTTTATGAAAAGATAAAAAAATTGTTAGAAAAGAATATCAATGTGATTACAATTGCTGAAGAAATGGTTTTTCCCTTTCAAAGCCACCCCGCTTTAGCAAAAGAACTCGATGACCTTGCCAAAGAAAAGGATGTAACCGTTCTTGGGACAGGAATTAATCCGGGTTTCGTTATGGATTTTCTCGCAATTGCCTTAAGTGGAGCGATGATGGATGTTGAAAAAATGGTGATAACTCGAAAAAATAGTTTGAATACATTTGGTTTAACCGTGATGGAAAAATATGGCATCGGAGAAACGTTAGAACAATACTATGAACGCATTACCAATAAACAGCCCATTGGTCATATTGGTTTGAATCAAAGCGCCCATATGATTTTTAGTGGGGTAGGACTTAAACCAAGTAAATTTGAACAACAAATTGAACCCATTCTTACTCAAACTAAACGAAAAACAAAATACGCAACTGCAAAAGAAGGTACCCTTGCAGGAATTAGTTTAACTGGGCAAGGGTACATAGATGAGCAATTGTTTTTAGAATTACATCACCCCTCGCAAATTGAACCTGATGCTCAAGGAGTTCAAACCGAAGATTCCATTTATCTAGAAGGAAAACCTAACGTTAACATGACAATTCGTCCAGAAATTGACGGTGGTTTAGGAACAATTGCAGTTTGTGTTAATATGATTCCTCATGTTATGAATGCTAAGCCAGGTTTAAAAACAATGCTTGATTTACCTGTACCTAGAGCTATCTTAGGGGATATGAGAGATATGCTTGAAACAATTGAGTAATAAGATGTTGATATAAAATGGAGGAAAATAGACAAGTGATAAAAGTTATAATGGCCTATTTAAATGATAAAGATGAGTAAATACGTTATCTCGTTTGGTGGGAATGCTTTAGGTATCGACCCTAAAACACAAAAAAAACGCCTTGAAGATGCAGTTCAGGCCTTCATTCCTTTAATTCAAGCAGGTCATGATATCGTTTTTGTTCATGGGAATGGACCACAAGTTGGCATGATTCATTTGGCCTTTGAGGAATCTTTTTCAAGTCCAGCAATTCCTCTTTCAGAGGCTGGTGCTATGAGCCAAGGTTACATCGGTTATCATTTTCAAAATAGTTTACAAAATGCTCTCATTAAAGCAAATCTTCATCGACCTGTTACAACTTTAATTTCACAAGTCATCGTTGATATAAATGACCCCGCAATGAGCGAACCAACAAAACCAATTGGGGCATTTTATGATTTGAAAGAAGCAGAAACATTAGAAAAAGAAAAACAATACACAATGATGGAAGATGCTGGCAGAGGATATCGTCGGGTGGTTTCTAGTCCTAAACCACAGGACTTGGTTGAAAAAGACAGCCTTTTAACACTTTTAAATGCCCATCATTTAGTCATCACCGGCGGAGGAGGAGGCATTCCTGTTGTTTTAACGGATGATGGTTATCAAGGGATTGAAGCTGTTATAGATAAAGATTTTGCGAGTGCTAAAATTGCGGAAATCATTGAAGCAGATGCCCTGATTATTTTAACTGATATTGACTATGTTTATTTAGATTACTTAAGTCCTAACCGAAAGAAATTAACATCAATCAACGCAAAAGAATTGGCTCAATTGGTGAAAGAGGATCACTTTAAAGCGGGTTCAATGTTACCAAAAATTGAGGCTTGTCTCCAATTTGTAAACCACAGCGGCAAACAAGCTATTATTGCTTCCCTAAACAATGTTAATTTAGCAATTACAGAAGGATTAGGAACCATCATTAATCCATAAAAAAAGAAAACTTATCGCAGTTTTCTCTTTTTTCCTTTAATTTGATCTATTTTTTCAAGTCTTTCGGAAAGTGCTTTCTCATAAGCACTTTCTTTTTTAGGATGGTAATATGTTTTCTCTTTAATTAAATCGGGTAAATAAGATTGGTCGTTGATGGAGTTTGGATTGTCGTGCGGATAATGATAAATTCCAGGATTTTTTCTAATTTCCCGATTGCTAGCATGTTTTGGTATACTTCCTGTCTCTTTTTGTTGAAAGTCAGCTAAAGCATCATCAATCGCGATAAGTGCCGTATTACTTTTAGGTGATAAAGCCATTTCAATGACAACAACACTTAAAATAATTCTTGCCTCAGGTAATCCAATTTTTAAAGCTGCATCGGTCGCAGCCAATACTTTTTGTCCCATTTGCGGGTTTGCTAAGCCGATGTCTTCATAAGCAATCACAAGCAATCGTCTTTGAAGGCTAAGTAAATCCTCTAAAGTAAGTAGTCTTGCTAAATAGTGAAGACTGGCATCCACATCAGATCCTCGAATTGATTTTTGCAAAGCACTTAATAAATCGAAGTAGTGATCTTCACCACCATCTAAATCGAGTGGTTTTTTGCCCATAACACGCTCAACATGGCTCGCAAGAAGGCGATCCCCATCATCTAAGATTAAGGAGGCACTTTCCAAAATATTTAAAGCCGTCCGCACTTCATCGTTGGCATATTGAATCATTTTTTGAACGGCTTTCTCTTCAATTGTAATATCCATTTCTAAATGGTTAAGGCCGTTTAAAATCGCTTTTGTTAAATCTTCTGATCCTAATTTTTTCACTTCATAGACGTGGCAACGTGAACGAATGGCAGGATTTACACTTTGATATGGATTTAATGTGGTTAACCCAATAATAATCGCTTTGCCATTTTCAATAAAAGGAAGCAAATAGTCTTGAATGTCTTTATTCATCCGATGAATTTCATCGACAACGACAAGAATATCTTTATATGTTGTTGTGTCTAAGATATCTCTTAGTTTTTGTTTACTGTCTGTTGATGCGTTAAAGGTATATGTTTCAAGCCCTGTTTTTTCGGCAAAAATTTCCGCAATTGTTGTTTTGCCTGTTCCAGGGGGACCATACAAAATAAAAGAGAGAAAAATTCCCTTTTTTAACATCATCGATAAAACACCGTCAGGTCCCACAAGGTGGTCTTGACCGTAAACATGGGTAAACGATTTTGGACGCATTCGATAAGCCAATGGTTTCATGTTATCACCTGGGTATATTATAGCATATACTTGTAAAAACGCATGAAATAGTATAAAATAAAAAGGTGATACTTAAGGCGTCGGAGGTTGACAAATGAACTTAAAAAAATACATCGCAGAAGTAAAAGACTTCCCCAAAAAAGGGATTTTATTTAAAGATATTACCCCTTTAATGTCAGATGGGAAAGCCTATCAATATGCGGCACAACAATTTACTAATTATGCCATTGAAAAACAAGCGACGATTATTGTTGGTCCTGAAGCAAGAGGCTTCATTTTTGGATGTCCGGTCGCAACTAATTTAGGGATTGGTTTTTCACCCGTCCGTAAACCAGGAAAACTTCCTAGAGAGTATATTTCTGTTGCTTACGATTTAGAGTATGGAACAAATGAACTGTGTTTACATGCGGATGCGATTAAACCCAATGATCGGGTATTAATCATCGATGATTTACTCGCAACCGGGGGAACGATGGAAGCAACCGTAAAACTTGTTGAAAAACTAGGTGGCATTGTTGTTGGCCTTGCTTTTTTAATTGAACTTAAAGGCTTAAGAGGCCGTGATAAACTTAAGAAATACGATATTTTAACACTGATCTCATACGAAGAAGGAGAATAAATATTTATGGCAGAACCACTTTTTGATTCGCTACAACAATCTTTCTCTTCATATATTCATAACGAAAAAGACATCGAGCTGATTAAAGAGGCTTATTTTTTAGCGAAACAAAGTCATGAAGGACAAATGCGTAAAAGTGGGGATCCCTATATTACTCATCCAGTAGCGGTTGCGAAAATTTTAGCAGAATTAACTGCAGGACCTGCTACCATTGTTGCAGCTTTATTACATGATACTGTAGAAGATACAGACCTAAGTTTAGATGATGTCGAAAAACGCTTTGGCACAGAAGTCATGCAAATGGTTGATGGCGTTACTAAAATCGGGAAGTTATCGTTTAATACCGTTGCTTCGCAAGCTGATAATCATCAAAAGATGTTGCTCGCGATGGCAAAAGATATTCGTGTGGTTTTAATTAAAATAGCGGACAGACTTCATAATGTTCGAACATTGAGTTCAATGTCACCAGAAAAGCAATATAAGATAGCTTCAGAAACATTAGATATTTATGCACCGCTGGCACATCGTCTAGGGATTTTTAAAATTAAAGCTGAACTTGAAGACCGCTCGCTTAAATATACTGATCCACCGATGTATTATCGGGTTTCAAATATGATTCAAGCCAAACGAACCGAGCGGGAAGCATCGATTGATAGTGTCATTGAACACATTAAAACCCTCTTTGATGAGAACAAATTAAAAAAATACGAAATTAAAGGGCGCATTAAAAATATTTACTCCATATATAAAAAGATGGTTCGTGAGAACCGTTCTTTTGAAGATATTTATGACTTATTAGCTGTCCGTATTGTTGTTAGTAAGGTTGAAACTTGTTATCAAGCTTTAGGCTTAATACACGCTAATTTTACCCCGATTCCAAGACGTTTTAAAGACTATATTGCTGTGCCAAAACCAAATATGTATCAATCACTACATACAACGGTATTGTCACACGATGGAACGTTGTTTGAAGTCCAAATTAGAACCCATGAAATGGACCATATTGCTGAATACGGGATTGCTGCTCACTGGGCATATAAAGAAAACAAGATTTATTCAAAAGAACGTGAACAGTTTGAAATTGCTCAAAAGTTAAAATGGTATGGCGACTTATTAAAAATGACCGAAGACTCTGATGAGACTGATAACAGTGCAGAGGAATTTGTGGGAACTGTTAAAGGCGATATTTTATCAGCGAACGTCTATGTCTTTACCCCAAAGGGGCAAGTAATTGAATTGCCCAAAGGGGCGACACCGATTGACTTTGCTTATCGAATTCACACAGATATTGGTAATAAAATGGTTGGTGCAACCGTTAATAACCGCATTGTAACACTAGACTATCAATTAAATACAGGCGATATTGTTAGTGTCAAGACAAATAAAAATGCCTATGGGCCGAGCGAAGATTGGTTAAAAATTGTTGCTTCATCCCATGCAAAACATAAAATTAAAGGCTTTTTAAATAAACAAAACCGGGAAAACTTAATTCAATTAGGAAAAGAACAACTCGATAAAGAATTGGGTTCCCTCAAGGGTGAATATCCTCTTGATGATGCCTTTGTTCGCGAGCAATTTGAAAAGCAGATGCTCCATACAATTGAAGGTTTATACTTAGAAATTGGCAAGGGTATGATCAGTCCAAAGACAGTGCTTCAAAGATTGTCTGGTAAAGAAATTGATAAAGAAGCACTTCTTCAAAGACAAATGGAAAAAGCTCAACGACAATTGACTACTCATAGTGAAACAGGTATTGTCGTTGAAGGTTTATCAAGTCCACAGTTAAAACTAGCTAATTGTTGTTTACCGATACCAGGTGATTCAATCATTGGTTATGTGAGTAAAAACCACGGCATTGTCATTCATTCAAAACAATGCCCCAATGTGAGTCAATTTGATGATAACCGCTTGATTGAAGTGTTTTGGTCCAACCAAATTACTCGTAAATATCCAACAAGAGTTAAAATTAATGGCATTTCTAAGCCGAATTTATTAACAGAAATTGTGACTCAAATAAACACCCAAGGGGTGAGCATCTTAGAAGTGAATGCGACGAACAATCCAAATATGGAATCGGTTATTAAAATAAAAGTGTTAATCGCAAACTTAGATGCATTAACGAGTTTAATGTTAAATTTACGAAAAGTGGCTGATATTTATTCAGTCGAAAGGGATTATAAATGAGAGTCATCGTCCAACGAGTTAAAAAAGCTCGTGTAGAAGTTGATCAAGAAGTCAAAGGACAAATAGAAGCGGGGTTTTTATTACTCGTTGGTATTGCCAAAACTGATCAAGAAGAAAACATCCGATGGATGGCTAAAAAAATTGCTCATCTTCGTGTTTTCGAAGATGAAAACCAAAAACTGAATTTAAGCTTGTTAGATAAAAAGTATCCTGTTTTAAGTGTTTCTCAGTTTACTTTATACGGTGACACAAAAAGAGGAAACCGGCCAAGTTTTACTGAAGCAGCGTCAGGAGATGAAGCAATCCGCTTATTTGAACTTTTTAATGATGCTTTACATCAATATGGTATTCATGTTGAATCAGGTGTCTTTGGAGCTTATATGGATGTTCATCTTGTCAATGATGGACCTGTAACGATCATCATTGATTCTGATGCAAAATAAACGAAGGTTCCGTTTAAAGATTGACAAATAGGAAGTAAAAAAGATAAAATATAACTAACAATTTAATCGCCAATGAAAAAGAGATTTAACAAATGTTAAATGGTGACCTCTTTGGAGGCATGTAAAGACAATGAGGGCTAGAAGTCATTCTAGAACTAAGGTGGTACCGCGATTATTCGTCCTTAGATTTTTTTAAGGACGTTTTTTTTCAAAGAAAAGAAAGTGAAAAAATGAAATCATATCGAAAAATGCCTGTCGTTACCTTCGGGCAATACCAATTAAGAACAATACAAAAAAAAGATTATCGAGATATGTATGCATATGGCCAAGATGCAGAAACGGTACGTTATTTATCATGGGGGCCAATGCATTCACCTGAAGAAGCTAAAAAAGCAATCCGTTATATCTTTTATCCCCGATTAAAAAGGGCTTTACCGGTTGGCTATGCAATTGTCGATACTAAAAACAAACGCATGATTGGGACGATTGATTTTCATACCCAATTAGCGAAAGGCAATGGTGCTGAGCTTGGATTTGTCCTTCACCGCGATTATTGGAACCAAGGGATTATGACTCAAGCGGTGATTGCCATGATTGAATTGGGCTTTACGTATTTAAATTATGATAAAATTGTTGTTAAACATTTAGCAGAAAACAAAGCTAGTGAAGCTATTATTAAAAAAACAGGCTTTCATTTCACTGGTAAAGAACCGTTTTCAATGCCTAGAAAAAAGATATCAGAACCTGTCTTATACGTTTATGAATTAACCAAGGAGGAATACTTGAATGAATTATAAAGTAAAAGGAACTTATGACGTTCTTCCCCATGAGTCTCACCAATGGATAGAACTCGAACGAAAGATTAGAGAGATTTTATCGCTATACAATATGCGTGAAATTCGTACACCAATGATGGAATACTCCCAAGTTTTCCACCGCGAGAGTGAAGGTTCAGATATGGTGACGAAAGAAACATATAACTTTTTGGATCGTTCCAACAGGGAATTAACTTTAAGACCCGAAGGAACTGCAGGTGTTATTAGAAGTTATGTGGAACATAAACTATACGCAACGCAAGAGTTAGAAAAGGTTTATTATATTGGACCTAATTTTCGCTATGAAAGACCACAAAAAGGGCGTTATCGCCAATTTTATCAATTTGGTGTCGAAGCAATTGGCTCCTCTGATCCGAAATTAGATGCTGAGATGATTATTTTAGCATATGATTTTATTAACCGCTTAAAATTAAAAGATGTCGTTGTAAAAATTAACTCATTGGGTGATGATGCATCAAGAGCGAATTATCAAAAAGCATTGACAGCACACTTTTTACCTCATAAAGAAACATTGTGTAAAGATTGTCAAGAACGTTTAGAAAAAAATCCGCTTCGAATCTTAGACTGTAAAGTGGATGCGCAACATCCAGCTGTTTTGTCAGCACCCTCTCCGCTGGATTTATTAAATGAATCATCCAAAAACCATTTTGAAATTGTTAAAGAACATTTAAAAGAAACAGATATTCATTTTGTAATTGAACCAAAATTGGTTCGTGGTTTAGATTACTATAGCCACACTGTTTTTGAGGTCGACGCTCATATTGAAGGCTTCGGTGCCCAAAATACGCTTGGCGGTGGGGGGCGCTACCAAAATATGATTCAAGAAATGGGTGGACCTGATTTAGGTGCGGTTGGTTTTGCCTTTGGGATGGAAAGACTTCTGATTGCTTTAAATAGCTTGCAGATTGATTTTTCTAAGGATTTAGAGTTGGACGTTTATATCTTAACAACCTCTTTAGAAATGGAAAAACCAGCAACTAAACTTTTATACAATTTACGGAAAGCCAATTGGGTAGCTGATATGAATTATACGCAAAAAGCGTTTAAAGGGCAGCTCCGTCAAGCTCTCCGTTTAAAGGCAAAATATCTTGTGATCCTCGGTGATGAAGAATATGCAAAACAAACCGTTTCAGTAAAAAACACCGAAACAGAAGTTCAAGAAACAGTCGCTTTATCATCACTGATCGAATACTTAAAAGATAAATTGGAGAAATAATATGAAATATACACATCATAACAACGAATTAAATTTAACTCATTTAAATACACCTGTTTATTTGAAGGGTTGGGTCCAGAAGGCACGTAATTTAGGCGGATTAATTTTCATTGATTTACGTGACCGTTTTGGAATCACACAACTTGTTGTTCGTCCTGAACAAAAAGATTATGCAACCGCATTAAAAATTAGAAGTGAGTTTGTCATTGAAGTTCAGGGAACCGTTATCGAAAGAGAAAGTAAAAATAAACATTTGCCAACTGGTGATATTGAAATAGCTGTGACAGAATTAACTGTTTTAAGTGAAGCAAAAACACCACCGATCACAGTAGCCGATGTTACAGATGCTCTAGAAGATACAAGACTTAAATACCGCTATTTAGATTTAAGACGACCTGTGATGCAAAACTATCTTATAAAGCGTCATCGGATTACACAAGCCATTCGTCAATATTTAGTGAATGAGCAGTTTTATGAACTTGAAACACCGATTTTAGGAAAATCAACCCCTGAAGGCGCGCGAGACTATTTAGTTCCTTCAAGACTTTATCCAGGTCAATTTTATGCTCTTCCTCAATCACCACAAATTTATAAACAGTTGTTTATGGTGTCAGGCTTCGAGCGTTACTTTCAAATTGCTAAATGTTTTCGTGATGAAGACCTACGCTCTGATCGTCAACCTGAGTTTACCCAAGTTGATATTGAAGCATCCTTTATTGAAGAAACTGATGTTTATCACTGGATAGAAGGGTTAATGCAACATCTTTTTAAAACGGTCTTAAACAAAGAAATTAAGACACCATTTGAAAGATTAACTTATGAAACGGCTGTTCAAACGTATGGTTCTGATAAACCTGATTTAAGATTTGGCTTGATGTTTCAAAATTACCAACCACTTTTAAGTGCACTGGAAATTCCTTTATTTGAAAACAAACAGTATATCAAAGGGTTTGTTTTACCAGAAGGTGCTAAACTAACGAGAAGACAAATCGATCAATACACTGACCTTGTTAAAAAACACCATGGTGAAGCGCTTGTCTTTT
>JALNWO010000039.1 GCA_023230825.1 Acholeplasmataceae bacterium | reverse complement strand
TTTCTCAACACGTCCTGCAACTTGAATAAATGATTGCTGACCAGTATAAAATGGATGACAATTTGAGCATGTATCCAACTTAAATTCTTTAGCGGTTGTTCCAATTTCATGTTCGTAACCACATGTTGAGCATTTGACTTTAATTACTCGATACTCTGGATGAATTTTCTCTTTCATATGTTCTCCTTCCGCCATAGCTTTTTTGAGCCATAGTAAGTTTTCGCTAATTCATTATATCACTACTTTTTTTATTTAGCAAGTATATTTTACTTTATTTAATGATTTATTTCTGTATGCCAAGTTCCCCACAAACTGATGAATTTTTTTCCGATTAATCCGGTAATTACACCCGCGGGAATACTAACAAATAGCATCACAGGCATCCAGTATAAAATAACTGTACTACCGATGACAAAAATCCCAGCTCCTATTTGTCCAGCAACATGAAAAATGGATCCAATAACACTGACTCCCAATATACCAAAGAAGTTGGTTTTCTTCATTAAGCCCATGACGATGACTGATAAAGCAACGCCGCCTAAACTCATATAAAAAGTTGGCCCTAAAAGCCTTCCTGCTAAGACTCCAACTAAAAGAACTCGCAAAAGTGCAAGTGCTGTCGCGTCTTTAAATGAGTACATATATAAAATAATGAGCGTCACCACATTGGCAAATCCAAGTTTAGCTCCTGGAATTGGGCTCAAAGCAATTGCTGATTCAATTAAATTAAGAACGATGGCAATTGCTAGAAAGTTAGCCATCAATATCATTTTCTTTGTCTGTTTCATCTTATGTTATAAAGTCAAACTCAGTGTTTGTTTCAAACTCAACACGAACTCTATTTGGCAAACAGATAAGAGGTTTCCCATTAGATACCCCTTCTCTGCTACAAATATTGTTTGGACTTTGCTCCTCTGTAATTTGAACTGTTCTTAACCCAAAATCATATGTAATCACAACAATTTGGCGAACACCATTTATTTCATAGTCACCTAACAATGTGACTGTGTGCTGGTTTTCATCAATCAGGGGATAAACATTATCGTATTGATTAGGTACGGATTGAATATGGTTTACAGTTACTTGCTGTTTTTGAAAATCAATCGTGACGATGGGATCACTCGTAGATCCATAGTAAATGTGGGCTCGACTAGCTTCTTGTTGGGTTTTAAAAAATTGAAAATAGATAAAAATCCCGCCTAAAATTACAAATAGGCCAACAATTAAGTATAAATCTCTTTTTGTTTTCTGGGTTTTTTTCTCTTCCATTTTGAACTTAATTCTCCTCAAAAACTGTTGTCGTTAAAAATGTGTCTATGGTTAAGTTTTGGTTGAAACGAATGACCTCTAAAGCATATTCTTCTTGGTGTCGGTCTAACCATTCTTCCATCACTTCTGGTGGCATTGAAAAAAGTGCTGTTGATAAAGCATCTAACAATCCTGCATCGTGGCCTATTAAACTAACAGTGTGATAGTACTGCATTGGTTTCTTTGTGAATGGCGACAAAATATGGTGATAACGATGACCGTTAAATAAAACAAATTGTTCATAGTTCCCGCTTGTCGTAATGCCCGTGTCTTTTACAAAAATCCGCCCGTATGTATTTGGTTCTGTAATAACGATACGATAAGGGTTTGCTAGTCCGACGGCATATATATAACCTTCATTGGGACGTTGAGTATTTTGGCCTAAAACAATTGAGCTTGTTCCCGAAGAAATACTATAATAGATAAAACCTAAATCATTTAAATACTCATATACTAATTGTGTAGCATATCCTTTAGAAATGGCTCCTAAATCTATTTTCGCATCTTCACCCTTGAGGGTAATATAGTATTTTTGATTTTCTACTTCTAAAACAATTTCATTTTGGCTAAAATCAAGAGTTTCGCTTTGTGATAAAGCCCAATTATAATTTTCTTGAGTTATTTCTTTTTGATACACATCATTTTTATCAATCGTAATCGTCCGATCGCCTAAATCAAGTTCAACTTGCTCAACAATCGGTTGATTTCGCACATCAACGTTTAAATGAACTGCAGTCACAATACCTGTTTGATTAATTAAAACTTTATTTTCAGGCTTTTTTTCGCCATCATAAACGTAATATACATAGTAACGATCACCTCGTTGAAAATTCATTCTTTGGATGTGATCATTCGCCATAACATCGATTGTTTCATCATCTAATCTAATAGTATAAATTTTTTGATTGGAAAGATTCGTCGCAATTGATTCAACAACGCCAAAAGCATTTTTATCAATAACATTTCCAGATGAATTACGGTAACTAAAAATAAATAGATAGTCATCGACTTTAATGGATTCAGTTTCAACTGTCATAATTGACTTCCAAATATCTACAGCTTTTCCAATCGAAACGTCAAAATATCCATCTGTTAAAACTTTTATCTCTTCCGCAAAAGCTATCAGATCGTAAAGTTCTCGATCAATTTGTAATTTTTGATTTTGTTTTTGATTAATTGAGAATATATTTTCTAAATAGGCATTTGGATCTTTTAATGGTTCAAAGTTAGTTGATAACTCATGATACATTGAAAAAATAGCTCCAATTGCATCTTCGTGTTGTTTCATTTCATCTGCACTAAAAACTTTTTTACGACCTTGTTTCTCAGCAACAGATTCAATTTGGATTTGGATGAAAGTATCCATATAGTCGTAGTAATTAAAAACATAAGATGAACTGCTCGGTTTACATGCTGTTAATAATAAACCGCTTAAAAGAAACAGTCCAAAAACAAGCCATTTTTTCATAATAATGTCTCTTTCTTTTTTTTTATTTTATCATGTTAGATAAGAAAAGGACATAAGAATGCCCTAAATCTTAACATCAACAATGGTTCCATCTGGGTTTGGATGATCCTTTAGATAAGCCAAAATCGGGTTAAAATGTTTGTCCGCTTTTCCAGGCTTACAGCGGGATAAGTTTTTCACTTCTCCAGACAAGATTGCTTCGGCAAATGCACGGCAACCTGGGGTACCACATGCTCCACAATTATATAGCGGGAGCAGTTTTTCAATATCATCAATGCGTGGATCCTCTTCTACAGTTAAGTATTTATTTACCAACGATAAGACAATTCCTAACGCAACACTCAATAGACCTAAAATGAGAACTGGATATAATATTTCGGTCATTGTTTGTCCTCCATAATTTTTAATGCATCTTTAAAGCCGCAGCTAGAGCTGTCTTTTCTAAAAGCGGAACATGATTTACATCCTTGTGCCTCTAAATAGGCTTCTCTGCATTCTTCTGGTATTTCTGTTTTATCATTTAAATACATTGTGCCGACGTAAATTAAAATGATAACACCTAGAACACTTAAGAGGATTAGAAATTGTTCCATTAAATTAATCCTGATAAACCCATAAAGGCTAACGCCATTAATCCAGCTGTTACAAAGGCAATCGGCATGCCTTTGAGTGCTCGTGGCACATTCGCACTATTTAATCTTAACCGGATTGCGGCAAACACAATAATAATAAAGGCGTAACCCATACCTGAGCCTAAGGCATACGTTAAAGCTGATAGGTAATTTGTATTTGCAATATCACCGACATTTTGTAAAGCAACACCTAATACAGCACAGTTGGTAGCAATTAAAGGTAAATATATTCCCAACGCTTTATAAAGACCTTTACTAAAACGTTTAATAACAACTTCTGTTAATTGAACCAAGGATGCAATAACCAAAATAAAGGCAATCGTGTCAATATATGTAATTTGTAATCCAACTAAAACGAATTTATAAAGGGGGAAAGTAATGGCAACAGATAACACCATAACAACAATAACTGCTAAGCCCATCCCCACAACGGGTTTCATTTTTGTTGAAATACCGAAGAAGGAACAAAGACCTAAGAATTGCATGAGGACAATGTTATTAATGAACATTGCTCCAATTAAAATTGCTAAATATTCCATTATCTTTTAGCTCCTTTCTTAATCAGTTTATGCTGTCTCACGGCGATGATTGTCGCAAGAATAAAGCCAATCACTAAGAATGCACCTGGTGGGTTTACAAAGACAGACATCGCATAATCTTGGAACAGTAAGGATTCAAATAAAGTCACTTTAAAGCCCAAAGGCAAGATATAACCCATTT
This sequence comes from Acholeplasmataceae bacterium, assembly GCA_023230825.1. GTDB lineage: Bacteria > Bacillota_I > Bacilli_A > Acholeplasmatales > Acholeplasmataceae > Mariniplasma. The sequence continues at coordinate 7,935 of JALNWO010000039.1, read as the reverse complement.
GAATTAAGCCTGTTCCTAAAAATTCACGAGTAAAGCCAATCATTATTAGAGCTAAACCAAAACCAATGCCTACACCAATCCCATCAAGCATTGATGGTAAGATTTTGTTTTTTGAAGCAAATGATTCTGCTCGTCCAAAGACAACACAGTTCACTGTAATCAAAGCAATGAAGACTCCAAGTTCAGCTGCTAATGCTGGTGCAAACGCATCAACGAGCATTTTTAATACGGTTACTTCTGTTGCGATAATAATAATATAAGCAGGAATTCGAACAGTGTCAGGAACAAAATTTCTGACCGCTGAGATTGACATATTTGTTAACGTCAACACCATCATCACGAGGATCCCCATTCCGAGGGCCCCTTCAAAGGTTCTTGTAACAGCAAGCGCAGGACATAGACCTAAAACAGTAACGAAGATACCATTTTCTTTCCAAATTCCTTTAGTTAGCGTGTCCCAAAAACCATTTTCTTTTTTCTCTTTTTTAACGGGAACTCTTTTAGTTTCTGTCATCTTATCCTACCTCACTTACTAATGCTTTTAACAGGATATCAATCAAACCTCTTGTGTTTGATGTTCCAGAAGCGATATCATTACCTAAATCACTATCGACAGCAGCGGTTAGGTCATCTAGCGTATAACCAATGTAAACCTCAACATAATCGACAACTCTGGGTCGATATGTTGGTGGTGTTTTCGTGTGATTGTATGATTCTTCTGGAAGGAGAATTTTCACAATTTCATCGTCTTGATTAAAATACACTTCGACAACGATTGAGTCAGTATTATTAAAATAGAAACCTTCACCTTTTAAATCGTACACATATCCGACGACATTATTATCAATCTTAACATTTCTTTGTTTAATCACATGTGCTGTTGGAACAAAGGTCGCGTCATCTTCTAAAATAGCACCTTCACCATAAATTAGCTCTAAAGCATTTAAAATCACGCCAGCATCTGGCACTTCATTCACAAATGCTTTTAACAACATGTCTACTAAAGCTTTTGAATTCGATGATCCTGTTGCAATATCATTTCCTAATGGACCATCAACTGCAGCTGTTAACTCTTGTAATGTCAAGCCTTTAAACTCTTTAACGTATTCAACTATCCGGTTTCTAAAGGTACCTTTACTATGGTTGTACTTATCTTCTGGTAATAAAATTTCAACAATTTCGTTATCTAAATTGAAGTATACTTCTAAGACAATTGAATCTGTCGCGTTAAAGTATTCGCCTTCACCTTGTAAATCATAGACATAACCAACGACTTCACCAGCTCGTAAAACAGTTCGTTTTCTAACGATATGTTCAGTTGTTTCAAAATCTTCAACGGTTTCCATAAAGTAACCGGAACCGTATATTTCTTCTAGTGGATCGATTGCTAATAATTCTGGAAACTCTCGATAAAGAACATTTAAAACCATTAATTTAATCGCATCTGTTGATACGGTTGCTGGGTTGTTTGTTACACCGGCAACAATATCCGCATCAAAACTGGGAATATTTAAAACATCTAAATAATTCACATTCGTATAAAAATCTAACAAGTATTTTTGAATCCCAACTATGACCCAATCTGATTGATAAATATGAATTGGTTCAACAGAAACTTTTTTATCTTCAGAAACACCAATTAAAATTTCCATATAACCATAATCTAAGCCAGACCCTGTCAAATTGAAATCATTTTTAATGACTCCTTGATAGACAACACCAATTTTTTGGCCTTTTTGATTACGGGCAACCCATCTTTTACTAATCATTTCAAAGTTGACTGAGTTACCTGACATATGCGGAATGGTTGATAAAACCAATTCATCGGTCAATTCGACTGTCTCGTTGAATAATTTGTCTTTTGGATTCTCATAAACGTTGTTGTTATAAATCAATAACATGCCAGCACCAATAAGGAGCATGACTGCAAAACCAATTAGTAAAAATAAATTTTGTTTTGTCATTTTACTCTACCTCACTTACTAATGCTTTTAACAATGTATCAACAAGCGCTTTAGAATTTGAGGATCCCGTTGCAATATCATTACCTAAAGGACCATCTACAGCAGCTGTTAAATCATCTAATGTTAAACCAATATATTCTTTAACGTAACTAACGATACGATTTCTAAAGTTACCGCCTGAATGATTATATGCATCTTCGGGTAAATAAATTTCAACAATTTCATCATCCAAGTTAAAATACACTTCTAAAACAATTGAATCTGTTGCGTTAAAGTATACGCCTTCACCTTGTAAGTCGTAAACATAGCCAACAACATCATGACCAACCTTAACATTACGTTTTTGAATAATATGAGCAGTTGGCGTAAAGCCAGCATCTACTTCTAAAACATAACCAGAACCATAAATAACTTCTAACGGGTCAACTTCTATTTCACCCATTGATAAACGATGGGCACTGGCAATATCGCTTAATAAACCCTGAAATGTTGATAAACTTCCAGTAGCTCCAGAGATTAAATCATTACTTGGTGTTATTTGATCAATATTCGCACCTACATAATAAGATAGGTTTGTCCGGGTGAAATCAACACCCAGTGTTTGTTCAATCGTTAAAAATTGCAATCCAAGAAAAACCCCATCTTCATCAACACTACCAATAATAGTCATACTACCATAAGAGTTTGTTCCATAAGCTTCATAAATATAGCCTAGTACTTTTCCACTTGAATCTTTACCTTTAACTACACTTTTAATGCTACCAGGGTAGTCATTCGTCACTTCAATTTCGTCAAATGAATCAATGTTCTTAAGGACACTTTCATAAGATTCAACTTTAGCTTTTAAAAGATTTCTTTCTATGACAGGCGCCGTTACAGCATTGATTCCTCCAATAAGAAGACCACAAACTAAAGAAATAATCGTTAAGACAAATGTGTAATGGAAAATAGGGCTTTTACTAAATAATTTTTTCATTAAATAGCACCTCCAACACCAAAGTAAACAACAAGGGCAAATGTAATTAATATCACGCTAAAGCCAATGAAAAAGGCAGGTTTAAATTTGTTTGTTGCCCACTGAGGATAATCAATGAGGGGTACAAGCATATTACAGAATAGAAGAGCAAATGCCATTCCTTCTGGGTATGCACCAAATAAACGAATTAAAACAACGAGTGATCCCACTAATAATCCATATAACCAACGTCCTGGGCGTGTAATGGGAGATGTTACTGGGTCAGTCACCATAAAGACAACTCCGAATAATAAACCGCCAGATAGTAAATGGAATAATGTGAAATCAAATGCTTGTCCTGGGTAAAGCTTTAAGCCTGCAAGAAAAATTAAAATCGTAAAGGTTGCCAATGATGAAACAACCACACGAAAATCAGCAGATCTTCTTATTAATAAATAAACCATACCAATTAAAATCGCTAATGCACTAATTTCACCCATTGAACCTGGTACGTTACCAATGAATAAATCTATAAGCGAATAACTATTTAGAACATACGGGAAGCCTGCACCTGTACGAACAGCTGTTAATGCCGTTCCACCAGCAATTAAATCGGTTCCAACATATGTTCCTGTAAACATGTTTGCAACTGCGATACCTATAAAGATACGACCGACAGCAGCAACGTTAAAAATGTTTGAGCCTAAACCACCAAAAAGCATTTTTCCAACAATAATCGCAAAGGCTGCCCCAATAATAACTGCATAAATCGGTAATTTAGATGGCAACAACATCGCGAAGATGACAGCACTAACTGCAGGAGCAGTAATGTTGTTAATTGTATAAGTTTCATAACGAGATTTTAAACGTTCCCAACGGCCTTCAACTCTTTTTGCGCGATGCATGATTCCAAATGCAACTGCTTCTAAACCAATCATAACGACAAGTGAGACAACAATACGAATCAATGCGTCCCATCCAAATCGATAAATAGAAAAGAAGACAACGGGGATTAAGGCGATTAAAACATCAATCATCATCCGTTTGGTACTTACATCTTTACGAACATAAGGACTTGTGTTTTTCACTACTTGCATGTTATTTCCTCCTACTTTTTAGCAAAGCTTTTCGCTTTACGCATATATTCCGTTAAATGTATTTTCGAAGGACATACAAATGAACAGAGTCCACATTCAATACACTTATCAACTTCTAACATCTTAATCGTATCTTTATCTCGTGCCTTAAAGGCATTCATAATTTGTACAGGTTGAATCTCAACTGGACATGAATAGACACATGATGCACAATGAACACATGGTTCCTCAATGAGTTCTACTTGATTTTGAACAATTAATGACGTTGTTGTGTGTGTCATTACAATATCATCTTGAGTGACGTTTGTTCCCATCATCGGTCCACCCAAAATAAAGACTTTAGGAATCTCTTTGTCTTTGTACCCACCAGCAAGCTCGACTAAATCTGACATGAGCGTACCGATTCTTGCTCTAAAGTTTTTATTTTCAATACCATCGCCACTTAAAGAAATATATCTTTCTAAAATCGGTAAACGATGACGAACAGCTTTTTCAATTCCTGCTAATGTAGAGACGTTAAAGTTTAATACGCCGTGCTTCGCTAATAAATCTTTTTGAGGAATTTTAATACCTAAGGCATCTTTAATCGTTAAGATTTCCCATCCTTGAGGGTAATAGTTACCAACAGTAACAACTTGAATGTCATAACCAGAGTATTCGTTTAACGCAAAGTTTAATCGCTCTTTAATTTCTTTGTATTTTTTCTTAATTGCGATGACACCACGTTTAGCGCCAGCAGCCTTCATCGCATAAATAAGCCCATCAATGACTCGTTTAGGTTTAGTCATCATTAAGGCGTAATCACTAATTAAATTCGGTTCACATTCAACACCGTTCGCTAAAACAACATCGATTGGATGTTTCGTTGCTAATTTAATATATGTTGGAAAGGCACTTCCCCCTAAACCAACCAATCCAGCATCTTTAACGATTTGAACGAGTTCTTCGCGTGTCAGTGCTTCTATTTCTTCTTCAGTACGATCTGTTAATGTTTCTAATACTTCGTACTTAAAGTCATTTTTAATAATGAGGCAGTCAACGAGTTGACCACTTTGATCGACGTGTTTTTCGTAACCGACAACTTCGCCGCTTACGGTGGAGTGCATCGGTTGTTCGAAAAAGGCTCCTTTTCTTGTTCCGATGACTTCGCCAACTTTAACAAATTGGCCACCACGCACACAGGTTTCACCTTCAGGACATCTTGCGTTTGTCACTGGGTAATATAAGTAAGGTGCATCTGTGTGCATCACCACAGGGAGTTTCTTCAACTCCTTTTTTCCGTCAGGAATACATCTTGTCTTTGTTATCATTCCTAATCTCCTTTACTATATAATGGATATTTATTTGTTAATTTTCTAACTCTTAGTTTTTGTTCTTCTAAAATCTCTGGTTGGTCGATAGACGACAACGTCTTATCGATGATTTAAGCAATTTCAACCATGTCTTCTTCCATAAAACCACGTGTTGTTACTGCTGGTGTCCCTAAGCGAATCCCGCTTGCATAATGGGGTTTTTCTGTATCAAAGGGAATCCCATTTTTATTACATGTAATCCCAACCGTCTCCAACACTTGTTCTGCCTTAAGACCTGTAATTTGGTATTTGCTTTTTACATCAACTAAAAGTAAGTGATTATCTGTCCCATTACTGACAACACGAACATTTAATTGTTTGAGAGCATCTGCCAAAGCCTTGGCGTTTTTAACAACTTGTTGTTGGTATTTTACAAAATCTTCATTGAGTGCTTCCCCAAAAGCCACTGCTTTAGCGGCAATCACATGCATGAGTGGGCCACCTTGAATTCCTGGGAAAACAGTCCGATCAATTTTTTTCGCAATGTCTTCATCATTGGTTAAAATGATGCCTCCACGAGGCCCTCTTAATGTTTTGTGGGTCGTTGATGTCACCACATGAGCATAAGGTAAGACAGGGGAGTGAACTTTTGCTGCAATGAGCCCCGCAATGTGCGAGATATCGGCATGTAGGTAGGCACCTACTTCATCCGCAATTTCACGGAATTTCTTAAAATCAATCGAGCGTGAATACGCACTTGCACCTGCAATGATTAACTTAGGTTTCACCTTTAAGGCTACTTTTCTAACTTCATCATAGTCAATCATTTCCGTTTTCGCATCAACTCCATAAAAATGAGGTTCGTATAACTGTCCTGAAAAGTTCAATCTAAAACCATGGGTTAAATGTCCACCTTCAGCAAGTGACATTCCTAAAATTTTATCTCCCGGTTTTAAAAGAGCCATATAGACAGCCATATTAGCTTGTGACCCCGAATGGGGCTGAACGTTGGCATAATCAGCTTGAAACAGTTGTTTCAATCTATCTTGTGCAAGTCTTTCAACTTCATCAACAAACTGACATCCACCGTAATAACGTTTACCGGGATATCCTTCTGCATATTTATTCGTCAAAATAGAACCTTGAGCTTCTAAAACTGCAGGTGACACGAAGTTTTCTGAAGCGATCAGTTCTATGTTTAATTCCTGACGATTTTTCTCTTTTTCAAGAGATTCAAAAATTAAAATATCTGTTTTTTTGAGGTCCATTTTATCCTCCTAGCGTAGTCTCCGCCTTATTATAACATAATAAGAATATAAAAAAAAGACGGTATAAAGCATTTTCTTTACACCATCTTTATCTTCTTTATAAACACATGTCAATTTAGCGCCTCTATTTAGTTTTATTTTAAATTATGATAGATTTCTTGAACGTCATCTAAGTCTTCTAACATATTCATTAATTTATCAAATAACTCTTTTTCATCTGCTTTTAATTCAACTTCCATCATGGGTAACCAGACGATTTCTTCAGTAATAAATTCCGTGTTTTCATTATGATCTAAAAAGGCTTGTTTAATTTGTTGAAAAGCTTGTGCATCACCTAAAACTGTGACTCCTTCTTCGTCTGCTTCAATATCAACGACATCAACATCATTTAAAACAAGAATTTCTAAAGCATCATCTTCGGTTAAGTTTGGAACAGTAATCACCGCTTGATGATTAAACTGATGAACGACGGAACCTGTGACTCCTAATTTACCGTTTGTTTTAGTAAAACAATTGCGGACTTCGGCGATTGTTCTCGTGACATTATCTGTTAAACATTCGACAATAATGAGAGAATTGCCTGGACCAAATCCTTCGTAACGGGCCTCGGTATAGTGTTCATCCGAACCCCCTTTGGCTTTATCGATTGCTCTTTTAATAACTTCAGCACTTACCTGATCTTTTTTAGCACGTTCAATTACTCTTTTTAAATTGACGTTAAGATCCGGATCAGGTAAACCGGTCTTTGCAGCCATATAAATCTCTTTGCCATATTTTGCATATAGTTTCGCTTTTTTAGCTGCCGTTTTGCCCATAGCAACTTTACGAACTTCAAAAGCACGACCCATCTTTTACTCGCCTGTCTTTCCAAATTTTTCGTCGTATAAACGCATACATTCTTCGATAATTCTTTCTGCTGCTTCGCGTCCTTCAATATCTAAGATATACGTCTTTTTACCTTCTAACGATTTATAAACTTCAAAAAAATGCCCCATTTCTGTTAATAGATGGCCAGGTAATTCCGAAATATCTTTATAAATTGTTAACGATGGATCACCAAAGGGAATCGCAATAATTTTTTCGTCGATTTCATCTGAGTCAATCATCTTCATAACACCAATTGGATAGCACTCTACCAATGACATCGGTTCAATGTCTTCTTGACATAAAACTAAAACGTCTAAGGGGTCATTGTCGCCTGCATACGTTCGCGGTATAAAACCGTAGTTAGCAGGGTAGTGTGTCGATGTAAATAAGACGCGGTCTAGTACAATCATGCCCGTTTCTTTATCTAACTCGTATTTCTTTTTTGAGCCTTTAGATATTTCAATACAAGCAATAAATTTATCCGGTTTAATT
>JALNWO010000193.1 GCA_023230825.1 Acholeplasmataceae bacterium | reverse complement strand
GTTCGTATAATATATATTATGTAAACCATTTGATAACAACGCAACTGTGCCAACAACAGTTTTGGTGTGGATAAGTTGATAACCACGACGGCTTCTTATTTCGTCCTTAGAGGTGTATGTTGGCTTTAAGCCTCATTTTTTCGCTACTTTGTACATTAGATTTGTTGAATCTTTTACAATGAATGTGTGTTACAATATTATTGGTGATCTTATGAATAAAAAAACGATTTTTATTATCTTTACTGGTGGTACCATCTCTATGGAGCGCAACGTGACCACAAAGAAAAACCAAATAGTCGATAACCAGGATTCCTTGGTTCAAGACTTAGCTAGTGAATTAGCGGACATCCAGTTACTTACTCATACGTATGCATTAAAACCTTCTCCATCGATGACGCCTTCTGACATGTTTGAACTTGCTAAGTTAACCAATGATAAGCTAAACGACCCCACAATTGATGGTGTTGTCATTACCCACGGGACGGATACTTTAGAGGAAACTGCATACTTTTTAGATTTATATCTTGATTCTCAAAAGCCTGTTGTTGTTACTGGATCAATGCGTTCCTTCTCAGAAATCGGTTTTGACGGTGTTAGTAATTTAGTTTCGTCAATCCTTGTTGCTGCTCATCCCGAGTCAAAAAGTAAGGGAGTTCTTGTCTGTTTGAACGATGAAATCAACACAGCTGCTGAAGTTACCAAATCACATACCCTCTCTTTAGACACTTTTAAATCACTAGAATTTGGTCCGATTGGCATTGTAGAACAGGAAAACGTTATTTATACAAGACGCACCCCCGAGCATAAAAAAATTATCCATCCAGACAAAATCGTAGATTTTGTCGAAATTGTTAAAGTCTCTGCTGGCTCAAGTTCACTTTTACTAAACTTACTAGTTGAACAAAAAATTAAAGGAATTGTCATCGAAGCATTAGGGAGAGGGAATATACCTCCACAAATGGTGCCTGGAGTCAAAAATGCAATTGCACAAAACATTCCTGTTGTTCTTACTTCTAGATGCCCAAAAGGTCGAGTCTTAGATAATTATGGTTATGAAGGTGGTGGCCATCATTTGCGATCTCTCGGTGTGATTTTTACGAACAATTTAAATAGTCAAAAAGCTAAAATTCGTTTAATGATGGTTTTAGGATTAACCGATAATTTAGCAAAAATTGAAACTTACTTTTAGTAAACTTACAAAATAAATACATTGAAAATAATAAAAAGGATACTCTATTTAAAGGGCATCCTTATTATTTTTATCAACATTCTTCTTCTATATTTTGTCCTTATTTTTACTTCTTATTAACAATATATTTTAAAAATGATTCACCGTGTTTGGGTCTTTGAACATTAAAGATCTCGCTGATTGTATATCCAATATCTGCAAACGTTTTTGATACTGGCAGGGGCTTACCATTCTCGTTTTTCTTGGTGTAAACAATTAGCGGAACGTATTCGCGAGTATGATCTGTCCCATGATGAATGGGGTCATTTCCGTGATCGGCAGTTAAAATAAGGAGATCATCTTCATTCAAATTATCGATGAGATTTGGGAGCTGTTGATCAAAAGCTTCGATGGCATTACCATAGCCTATCGGGTTTCTACGGTGTCCGTATAAAGCATCAAAATCAACTAAATTCAAAAAACATAATCCATTAAAATCACGTTTTGCGACTTGAGTGATTTGTGCCATACCGTCATCATTGCTAATTGTTTTTGAATGTTCTGTAATGCCGTATCCATCAAAAATATCGTTAATTTTACCTAAGGCTATAACATCAAACTGTTTCTCAGAAAGATGATTCAAGACAGTTTTTTCAAAAGGTTTTAAGGCATAATCTTTACGATTTGGTGTTCTTACAAAATCATTTTTGTTTGTCCCAACAAACGGACGAGCAATAATTCGGCCCACTTTCCATTCAGGTTTCATTGTGATTTCACGAGCAATTTCACAAATTCGATATTGTTCTTCAATCGGAATTGTTGTCTCATGCATGGCAATTTGTAAGACTGAATCTGCTGATGTATAAACAATTGGTGAGCCAGTTTTCATATGTTCTTCTCCAAGAACCTTAATAATTTCTGTTCCTGACGCTGAATAATTTCCCAACGTTTTACGACCGATTTTCGCTTCTAATTCGGCAATTAATTCATCGGGAAATCCAGTATCAGTAAAGGTTTGAAATGGTTTGGTAATAAATAAACCCATCATTTCCCAATGGCCAGTCATCGTGTCTTTTCCTAAAGATGCTTCTTGCATCTTGCTATAAAAAGCTTGTGGTTTATCAACAGGCCCAACATTTCTAATCGGAACAATATTTCCATACCCTAAGTTAGCTAAATGAGGTAATTTCAAATCCATCCGTTCAGCTATATGACCAATTGTATGGGCTCCCAAATCACCATATGCTTCCGCATCTGGTGCTTCGCCAATACCTAAACTGTCTAAGACAATTAAGAATACACGTTTAAACATTTTCTTCCTCCTTCGCCCGAGGGTGAGTTTTTTCGTAAACTTCTTT
>JALNWO010000038.1 GCA_023230825.1 Acholeplasmataceae bacterium | reverse complement strand
GTTTTTTTTATCCGGAGAAAGTGGATATATCAAAATCATTGACAAGATGTTCTGACACTTTGATTATATCACTGTTCAGATTGACTGTCATTTAATATGCTTTCAGTTTTTTTCTTCTTATCGAAATAACGGACCAAGCCTAGTAGCAATACACCTAAAATAAAGATATAGGCGGATGTATCAAACAGTAATAAAGCACTTCTTTCATAAATAAAGCCGCCGATTAAAGGGCCTAAAACCATTCCAATCGCGAGAAATGCTTGTCTTATACCAATGACTTTTCCATATTTTCCTTCGGTTGCGTGACTAGAGATATAGTTTTGTTCTAAAGGAAGGTAAACAGCTTTAAAAACAATATAGATCATATAAACTGTGTAAATTACAAGAAGAAAATTGCTGGCACGAAAAACGTATAAGACAATTGCCGCACTAAATAATTGAATCACAGCAATCGTTTTAATTTGGTTTTTAAATCGTGTAAAGATCGGAACGATAAATAAGCTGGCAAAGACAGAAACTATGCCTGTGACAAAGACAAAAGTACCTAAATCTTGCGGAGTGTACCCTAATTCATCAAAGTAAACATCGACATATTTGCTTAAATTGGTCGCCCCAATCGTAATAAGGGTTAATGAAATAAGAAAGATAAGAAGACTTTTATCAATTTTAGTAATATCTTTCAAATGAGAAATGAATGTTTCTTTTGGTTTTTCTGTTGCTTCTTGTGGTGTTTCTTTAAAAGTGAAAAACAAAAAGAGAGCATAAGACCATTCACAAGTGCTTGAGTTAAAAAGACTTTCGGGTAGGTATTGACTTTTAAAACGTCAACCATCCATGTATTTGTACTAATAAAACCACCGATATAATAGCCTAACGAAGCACCTAATGTTGTTGCAGCAGCCGCAAAAGCTAAAGAATAAGCGCGTTGATGCGGCTCAGTTGTTTCGATTAAATGACTAATTAAAAGTGTTGCTCCAGCGGCAGCACCGATGCCACTGATGAAGCGAAAGAAAATCATCGCTGTTTGATGATGAAAATAACCAAACGCGAACTGTCCTAAACTATATAAAATCAAACCTAAAAAAATGTAGTTACGTTTATGACCGCGATCACTTAAAATACCCCAAATCGGTCCACCAATCATCATCCCTAAACTCATTGATGCAAAAAAAACACCAAACATGTGATCGGGGATAAGTAAAGAGCGGACAAATGCTGGTGTCACCGGGTGGCCAATATTATGGGCGATACCTTGAATGAAAAAGTATGCGATAATCAGTCTTCGTTGTTTTTGCATGTTTTATCGGTTCAACCTTTGTTTCTGATACACTTGGTGAATTTGGTTTGCCAAATGTTCAAGATCTTCGTTTTCATTATGGATGATTAAATCGATCCGTTTGATTTTTTCAGGGCGAAAGATTGATTCATCTTTAGCCAATCTTTTTTCAATGATGGCTTGTTCATCTTGACGATGATTCATCCGTTTTTTTCTTGTTTCTTTGCTTGCTTCGACAAAAACAACAAAAACATCTGCACCTAAAGCTTCGAGTAACGCGTTGGCTCCGTTTGGATCAACAATAATAATCCCGTGATCAAAAATATCTGTTTTTTGAGTTCCATACCAATAATGGTTATATTCATTGATTTCAAGAAAAGCTCTTTCTTTTTCTAATTGCTGAAATTTTAAAAGATTGACAAAATGATAATCAACACCATCTTGCTCACCATTTCTTTTCGGACGAGTTGTCGTCGTTAAACATTTTTTATAACCAAAGGTTTTAAAAAGTGTTTTTGCTAATTCTGTTTTTCCACTTGCACTGGCGCCTACAAAAACTAACATGGTTGTTTCCTCTCTTTATTAAGTAAGTTGAATGACTTGGTAATTTGCTGCTTTTAATAAACGATTTTTTAAAGCCACTTCGTACGTGCCTTTCGCAAATTGGGCAACGTAAATATATTCGATTTGATATTGATCCATTTTCCGTAAAGCAGGAAAAAGATTGGAGACGATTTCTTCTTCTTGGTCGGGATCACCGACATGAAAGACAACGGCATTTTTAAATTCATCTCGTAAATCTTTGGTACAAATAACCCCGACTCGTTCATTGTTTAAGTGATGCTTTTCAATTTGGTCTTGAATATAAGCGATCATTTTCTCTTGTGATCCTTCAACGATCGTTAGTTGGCCTTTAGGGGCGTAGTGTCGATATTTTGTTCCTGGGGAACGTGGTTGTTCGCTATCGGTACCTTCTAGCACTTGACCAATGACTTGTTCTAACATGGCTTTTGTCACAGATCCAGGTCTTAAAATCATCGGAATTTCTTGAGTAACATCTAATACAGTTGATTCAAGACCGACCGTTGTTTGACCGCCATCAATAATAATATCGACACGATCAAGAAAATCTTCAATCACATGTTCAACCATCGTCGATGACGGTCTCCCACTTAAATTGGCGCTTGGTGCACAAATAGGTACACCTGCAATTTCAATCACCTTTAGAGCTACAGGATGATTCGGCATTCTTAAACCAACCGTGTTTAAACCACCAGTCATTTGTTTTGGCACATGTTCTTGTTTTTCCATCACGAGAGTTAAGGGTCCTGGCCAAAAGTGATTAATTAATTTTTTTACATAAGGTTGGTGGTTTTTAGTATGTTTAAAAATATCTTCTTTTTTGTGAATGTGCATGATTAAGGGATTATCTGATGGTCGACCTTTGACTCGGTATATATTTTTGATCCCTATTTCACTTAAAGCATACGCACCAATACCATAAACCGTTTCCGTTGGAAAGACAACGTTGTCTCCTCGAAGAAACGTTTCTTTAATATCTGTTTGAACGTTTGCTTTTTCTAAATCTAAAGCATGATAAATTCTAGTTTTCATAGATGACTCCTATGAACGCATGGTTCACTTTAGTGTACCCCTTTTTACGGCTTCTTGCAAGTCATTTAAGAAGTTCATAATAGGCTTTTGCAATCTGGGCGCCGACTTTCGCATTGTGATAAACCAAAGCGATGTTCGCTTTTAAACTTTCCCCTTTAGTTTGTTCAACAATGCGACTTAATAAAAACGGTGTTACGTCTTTACCAGTTAAATCCGCTGCAAAACTATCGGCAACAGCTTGATCAATAATTGTTTGAATAAATTCTGCATCTAAAGAATCTTTTTCTGGAATTGGATTAACAATTAATAAGCCACCTTTTAATTGAAGGTTTTCTTTAGTCACAACAATTTCTGCCAGTTCTTCTGGACTATTCACGAAATCATTTAAAGGAAGGTGTGATTCTCGTGTATAAAAGGCAGGTAAAACTTTTGTTTGATAACCGATAACACTTACACCTTTTGTTTCTAAATATTCTAGTGTTCTAGGTAAATCCAAAATCGATTTAGCACCTGCGCAAATGACATGAACATCTGTTTGTGCGAGTTCATCTAAATCTGCAGAGACATCCAGTGTTTCTTCATAACCACGATGAACTCCACCAATGCCTCCAGTCACGAAAAACTTAATTCCAACCATTTCAGCACAAATCATAGTTGAGGCAACAGTGGTTGCACCAATTTCTTTTTTTGCTAAAACAGTCGCTAAATCGCGTCGAGAAACTTTTCTTGCGTGAGATGATTTTCCTAATATTTCTAAATCTTCTTCACTAAGACCAACTTTAACTTTCCCATTCATAATGGCTATTGTTGCAGGGACTACTCCTTGTTCACGAATAATTTGTTGTGTTTTTTTAGCCATTTCAACATTTTGTGGATAAGGCATCCCATGAGATATAATCGTTGATTCTAAAGCAACGACCGGTAGATTTTGTTCAAGTGCTGCTTGAACCTCGGGATGAATATCAAAATACTGATGATTAAATTTCATATTTTTTACTCTCCTTTTTTAGAAATTGTTTCGATAATTTTGGGTGTGCCGTTAGTGGCGATTGGATGGTTAAACTAGCGGTGATTGCAGCATGAAGCATGGCCTTTTCAAAACTTTCTTTATGAATTAAAGCGCTAATCAAGGCTGCTGAGAATGAGTCTCCCGCACCAGTGACATCAACAACCTTTTCTGGAGGAACAATGATCGCTTCTCTTTTTTTAATAAGTTTGCCTTCTCCAAAGACTGAACCATTAATACCAGCTGTTACAACTGCTTTTTGAACACCTTTATCAAGCCACATTTGGCATAGTTTTTCTAAATCATTTGTTTTAGTTTTAAAATATCGTTCAGATTCATCTTGATTAACAATCATAAGATCAACACCATTTAAATCGTCTGGACAGTTTTTCATCTTTGGACCTGAAACACCAACAATGGCAAGCTTTTTATTTTCTTCTCGTTTAAATTCAATTAAAGCTTCTATAGCATCCTTGCTGACGTTCATATCACATACAATCCATGAACTTAAACTTAAATGTCTCTTATGTTCCAAAATCCATGATCGGTTCATGTGATCATTTATATTCATGTTTGCCAAACCAACTTCCATATGACCCTTTTGATTAATAACAGCATAATAGGTACCCGTTGTTTCGCCTTTGAGTTTATCTGTTGCAAACACTTCCATAATTTTACGTGATTGATTGATAATTTCTTCTCCCGATGCATCATCACCCACAACTGACATAAGCGAGACTTTGTGGCTTAATTGACTTAAATTTTTAGCAATGTTTCTAACAACGCCTCCAACTGAAATTTCTGTCGTCACCGGATTTGATGTTTCCAAAAGAAAATCTTCTTGTAACTTTAATGTTAAATCCAAACTGGAACCGCCGACACATGTAAGATATTCATCTGTCTTTAAGACATAAGGCTTCCCCAAAATATGACCTTTATCTTGTAGCGTAGAAATTAAATTGGCAATGGATGGTCTTGATAATCCCAGTTGTTCTGCAATTTCTTTTTGACTAATAAAAGGATCATTTTTTAAGATTTCCAAAATTTTAATTTCGTTTTCATTTAAACTCATTTAATCACCTCACATACATTTGTTTGACAATAAACAAATGTTTATATTTACATTATAATATTAACTCTTTTAAAAGTAAAGCCTTCTTCTTACTCATTTCTCTTTTATTTTCTGACAATTTTAAATTGTTTCCACTTGTTAGGCGTATAAACAGACATTTCCTATCTTTATACGGTTGTAAGATTTTAACAATTACGCTATAATAGATTTACAGGTGGAGGTCGTTATATATGACAAGTACAAAAGTAGCAAGAATCGTCGGAATTCTTTCGATTTTTATCGGATTTTTTTTGGTTTTTATTGGCTATATGATTCGTGAACCATGGGTAAAACATACAATGAATCCTGTGGCCCAAATCTATACATCAGCGTTGTTTGCGGTTTATGGCATCGTCGTTATTTCCAAATTAAAATATGAAAACAATACCGAAAGAAAAACCATGGGCGCTTTGCTTGGTTTGTATTTGTTTTATGGAGCGATTGCTTTTATGTTTATTGCCTTACCACGATGGGGCATCGTCTTATTTCTCTTTGCTCTTCTTATATCGATACCGCTTGCTTTAGGAAGTGGATACTACTTTTTATTAGTCAAACGTGAAGAAGATCATAGACGTGCACTTCGTAGACAAATGAGAAATAATCAAAGATAAGGCCATCTGGCCTTTTTTTGTCCTTCAAGCAAAAAGACGTTAATGAATCACAATTCATTATATAATAACTATAATTTAGGAGGTGATTTGATGACACGTTCACTTGCTGCTAAAGTTGTTGGTATTTACTCGATTTTATTAGGGATGATAGTTGCTCTTTATTATCTTATCGCGATGAGTCAAGTAGAGGAAGATTCAGCCGTGCCAGCTGCAACTTTGCTTTTTCCTATTTTGTTCATTATTTTAGGAAGTTTGACGCTGTCTTCGAATAAGACATCATCACCACACCAAAGAAAATACATCATCACACTGTTGGTCTTTTATTTAATGCTCGCAGCTACCGGTCTCATTTTCTTGGCTTTTCCTGCCGTTGGAGAGCTACTGTTTTGGAGCAGTATCCTTGTTTCTGGAACACCTATTTTTTTCACGTTTTGGTATTTTTCTTTATCCAAAAAAGAAGACACTTCTAATCACATAGATGAGTAGTCACTTTTAAAAAAGAATTCTTTTTTTATATCTTTCGTCTTCCATTTTATTTTTTGTTTTGTCACGTCATTCAGTCAAAGGAGCCTTTATGAAAATTTCCAAAATTGTTGAAATTCCTTATCACGAAAAAGATCAATTAAAAAAGTTTGATTTTAAGAAGAAAGTTAAAAAACAAAATCGGTTATTAATGCCGTTGATTTGGCTTTTATCTTTTCCAGAAGTTTTTAAACGTAAAACACAAATAACAAAAGTGAATATGGAACCATTAAAAAAAGAGCCCTATCTTTTACTATGTAATCACAACGCTTTTTTTGATTTTAAAGTTGCCACAAAAGCAATTTTCCCTAGACGAGCGACATACATCGTCGCTATCGATGGTTTTATTAATCGCGAGGGCATTATGCGTGAGGTTGGCTGTTTTGGCAAACGAAAATTTATTCAAGATCGTTATTTAATTTCACAAATTAAACGTAGCCTCTTTGATTTAAAGCACATTTGTATGATTTATCCTGAAGCCCGTTATTCGCATGTGGGAACGACGTCTATCATGCCTGAAAGCTTAGGAAAACTTGTTAAATTACTCAACGTTCCAGTTGCAACCCTTATTACTAGCGGCAATCACTTGTCACAGCCCGTCTGGAATCTACAAAAAAGAAACGTTCAAACAGAAGCAAAAATGACATATTTACTCTCGAAAGAGGATATTGCAGCGATGAGCTTTCAAGACATAAACAATAAAATTAATGAAGCTTTTGTTTACGATGATTACCGCTGGCAACAAACAAACCAAATTCAAATCAAAGAACCCTTCCGTGCCGAGGGATTAGAACATGTTTTATATCAATGTCCCCACTGTTTAGCTGAAGGAAAAATGACAACGAAAAATGATGAAATTAAGTGTGAAAACTGTGAGAAAAAATGGACATTAACACAAACTGGTTTTTTAGAAACAAACGATGGCAAGTTAGAATTTAATCATATTCCTGATTGGTATGAATGGCAACGTCACCAGGTTAAAAAAGCCATTGAAGAAGGGACATACCACTTTGCACATGATGTAAATATCAATGTTCTTCAAAGCAGTGAAGGCTTTTACCAAATTGGCAAAGGCAAACTGATTCATAATCTTGAAGGGTTTAAAGTAGAAGGTAAAAGTGAAGATGACTTTTTTACTCTAAAAAAAGAGCCGTTAGAAAATTATAGTGTTCACGTCGAATATAATTATTTTGGTCGCGGTCATGGCATTAGTTTTAGTGATTTGAAAAACACATACTACATGTTTTCTAATGACAAATCCTATTTAGTCACGAAAGTGCATTTTGCGGTTGAAGAACTTTATAAATCACTAGTGAATGTCGATAAATAAAAAAGCGGAGCTTAAGGGTGACCTTGCTCCGCTTTTTATTGTCTTTTTTAACCGTATAAAAAGATATCAATAATAGTTACATCTGTAAATGCTTGTATCTTTTCATAATGAAACTGAATCTTTGGATACTCTTTATTTATGTTGGCCATAAACTGAATGACATCTTCATCTTCATATTCTTCATAGCGCAAATAAATATAAATTGTCTTTGTGACTTCTAAATCTTCTTCTGTAATATAGATCCTTAAAATTTGACTTTTGAGTAAATAAACTTCGATATGTCTAATAAAGTCTTCCAAGGGAAATCCGTTTCGATCGACAATTTCGACATTACCAAGGTCGTTGATTTTAAATTGATATGGTTTTGTTTCCATGATTATTCTCCTGCTTGATTTTGATTAATTAAATCTATGAATTGGTTAAGGCCTTGGACAACTGCTTTTTTCGAGTGATTTGCTAAATTAGGAATATGGATAAAACCACATTTCGTTTTTAAACGGTATCTTTTTAGATACCAAAGTGTTTGATATAGTAATGCATTGCATACATAGACTCCAGCAGAGTATGACTTAAATGATTTAACGTTTGTATCGTGAAAAGCCTCGGTAAATAATGAGTCATCTAGTGTTGAAAAATAGCCATCATCACCATCAGGGATGATTTTTCTTTGTGCAGGGATTTGCCCTAGGTTATCTGGATGTTGTCCTTTTTCATTAATGCCGATAACCTCAAAACCAACGCCATCATAACTCCTTGCTTCACCCATTAAAATAAGATAATCAAATTGCTCTTTTTCAATGATTGATTTTAAAGTATTGAACGCACCTTCATATTCAACAGGTAAGACAATCTTTACTAGGTTTGCCGACGGTTTTATTTGATGTAAGACCTCATATGAATAATTTTGAGATTGATTATCAAAAGGTTCAAACGCAGTTACTAAGATTTTCATACCATCACCTCTTTTCGCTCTATAGTGCCTTTTTCTTCGTGTTTTTTTATAAAGATATTAATTAATTCTATGTGAATTATAGCATGACTTTAAGAAAATCTCAATTATTAAAGCACCTTGCTTCTGCAAAGCGCTTTCATTTTAAAATATCACATTTATTCATTCAATAGATTTTTTGAATATAAAATAATTTTTGTGTTAACGGGATAAGCTTCAAGTTCACTTAAGGTTATCTTTAAAGTTAAAATGTGAGTATGCTGTTCTTGCTTAAACTCCGATGTTGTATATGTCCCTTCAAATAACAACACTTCATCAATTTCTTTTCGAACGATAAACTTTCGTTCATCTTCAAACTGAAAAATAACATTTACTAATTCATCATTGACTGTCATTTGACCTTCAGCTCGTTTATTAAAAACTGAGTTACTTCTTCTTTTTAAAGTTATGTCAAGGCTTTCATCTTCCCAAATGACGCAAAGATGACGAGCAGCATCGTATTCATCGGTTTTAAGATTTGTTCTCGTTATTTCTAACTCAAGATCATCGTATTCGGAGATTCCTGTTCGATTTTCTTTAACCTTCAAACGAATTTTCATCGTATGACTTTGAATCATTTTGCCTTGAAAAGAAATTAAGGCTGCTTCTTTCATATCACCATCGTTATGCCACTGATTATAAGTGTTCTCATCAAAAAGATAAAAAACCATTTTGGGCATCACGAAATTGACCATTACAGGAATCGTTTCCTCTTCTAGTTTAAAAAAACCTGTCCCATAATATTGATCCAATCCTTCAAAAGTAAAAGTTAAAATATTATCATTAGATGTCCAGCGAACATTCGTTTCAATTGTTTTTGATGGGTGAGTACAGCCAACTAAAAAAACCATGCCAATCATTGCAACGATAGCGAAGAGTTTTTGTTTCATATTTCCCCCTTTTAATTCCCTCTTTTTTAAAAAACTTAGTTATTCGATATTTAAAAAATCATAACCTTGTGGTTCTTGAAATAGACGTAGTTCAAAGTAATTGATATTCGCATAAATATGATCAAAAATATCTGCTTGAACGCGCTCGTAGTCCACGATGCTTGTTTGGTTGCTAAAGGCATAAATTTCCAAAGGAATACCTTGGTTTTGATTTTGCAGTTGTCTGACAAATAACATCTTTTCTTGATGGATATTTTTGTTTTGTTTTAAGTATTCGGTCACATAAATTCTAAAAACACCTAAATTAGTCAGTCTTCGACCGTTTAAATGAATGCTAGTATCAATATTTTGATTGCTTTCATCAATTTCTTTTTTCTTTTCAACTAAATAATTTTTAATTAAATCAATTTTCAGTAATTTTGCATATAATTCATCGTTAACAACTTTTACACTGCGGCTATCGATATTAAGGCTTCGCTTAATTCTTCTACCACCCGTTTTAAAAACATTGCGCCAGTTAATAAAAGAGTCACTCACTAATAAGTATGCTGGTATTGTTACAATTGTTTTATCCCAGTTCTCAATTTTAATAAACGTTAAAGTAACATCAATAACATTTCCATCGACATTATATTTTGGAAGTTCAATCCAATCACCAATTCGAATTAAATCATTTCCAGACATTTGAAAGCCAGCAACAAGCCCCAATATGGTATCTTTAAAAATTAACATCAAGACAGCTGACATCGCTCCTAAACCTGTTAATAAAGCCATTGGACTCTGGTTGATTAGATCTGCGACAACTAAAATTAAAGCAATCATGAAAATAATCGCTTTTGCAAAATTAATTAAACCTCTGATTGGTTTTACGCCTGCTTGCTTATTATGGTTTTCGTAAACACGATTAATTAAATCCAAAATAGAATTAATTATTTTCACAATCATAAACGTAATTAAAATCGAAAAAACGATGCTAATAAAATCTTTAATTGATAATAATTTTGTTGCTAATCTTGAAACCAAATAAATCGAAACGACTTTTAAAAGGGTAAGCGTCAATGAGCTTTTTAAAAGTTCACTTAAGAAAAGGTTTTTAATTGAATTGCCCATTTTTTGAAAAGTAATCAGATAAATAAAACGAAGAATAAAATAAATAATGATGGCAGCTAAAATTAATAAAACTAGTAACGTCACATCAGATACAATTTCAGCCAATACAGGTTTAATATTTAAATACTCAAATAATTCAATAAATTTGTTTCTTAAATAGTTCATTTCGCTTCTCCTTTAAGGATAAAACTTATCTTAAATATAGCATAAATTTGTCTGTTAGACAAATACAAAAGAAATTAAATAAAACAAAAACAAGCCCCGCTAAAAGCTTGTAATTTCTAAATTCTGTGTTGGATGACTTATTTTGATACATTACAACACCCCTATATTTATGGCTTTGTTATAAAGTTTATTTTATTAACGATATCTTCACATATCAAAACAACGATAACCATAAGTTAGATGACTCAATTACTAAATCATTTATCAATTTAATAAAGTTGGCGTAGTCTTTTGTAGTATGTGCATAATCAAGTGAATCATAATATGCTAATCTGTTTTTGTTTTTTATAATTACTGGTGTAAATCTGTTTTTCATCAAAACAAAATTGAGTAGCAGCCTAGCTGTTCTTCCGTTTCCGTCAATAAATGGGTGAATTTTAACAAATTCACCGTGAAGTAATGCTGCTTGAGCTATCGGATGATATTTATTCCATGAATGATTAAAATCATAAATTAACTTTTCCATAAGTGTATTTAATTGTTCATACTTTGGCGGCACATGAGTTGCACCACTAATAATTACGTTTGAATTACGATATTTTCCAGCATATTTATCATTAATCTGTTTTAATATAATTCCATGTATACTTTTAATATCCCATTCTGTCAACATAGAATTTGCTCTAACAAGTCCTTCTAAAAATATAATAGCTTCTTTATGATTAATAGCTTCCAAATGTTCAACAACACTTTTACCACCGATAGTAATACCTTCTAAAACTACTTTTGTTTCTGAAAGTGTTAAAGTACTTCCTTCAATGGCATTAGAGTTATATGTCCAATCAACGATAAAGCTCTCTCTAAGTGATTTGCTGGTGTTTGTATCTAAAGGCCTTTTAGAGTCTATCTTGGATTTAAGTGAATTAGCAAGGCTAAAATTAAAATTTAAACCTCTAAAATCAGATTCTGACTTTTCTCTTAGATCAATTGGTTTGTTAGCATCTATTGGTATCATCCAATTTCTTCCAGTTTTAATCGCGCCTTCAATTCTACCTTCGCTTAGCAAGACTCTAATTCTTCTATCACTAATACCCCATTTATTACTTGCCTCACTAGTTGTCATATACTTCATACTAACCACCTCATACACTTATATAATATACCGCTATCGGAATAATGTCAATTGTTTTATGTAATAAAAAAAGACTTTTTATGCCTTTCTTTACAATTTATGAATTTTTTGTGTTGCATGACCTATTTTAATACAAATTAGCACCCTTATGATTTTTTTAGCACCCCTACTAGATTTTATACAGCCCTTTAAAAATAGCTCAACTTATGAAAATGTCGAAAATGACTGTTGTACTTGCTTTATACAGTCAAATAAGTAATTAAACCTTGAATTTAAATATCATTAATACGTGGTTATGTATTTAAGATCCTCCACTCTGACATGTATGGGCCAGTATCATTCGTATCATCATGTATTACATAAACGAACCATATCACTTGATCATAATTATTTATTATACTTTGAACTTGAGTTTGATTTAAAGTAATTTGAGTATTTGTAGTATATGAAGAAGCGTAAATGGTTGCACCTGTGGCGTAATCTATAATCATCAGACGAT
>JALNWO010000037.1 GCA_023230825.1 Acholeplasmataceae bacterium | reverse complement strand
ATCAATTTCATATTCACTTGGTTTTTCTAAAATTTCATAAATTCGATCAGATGCAACCAAAGCTTTTCCATAAGAATTAATAATTCTTCCTAACATTCTAAGAGGCCAAATTAACATTCCAACTAATGCCAATGACGCTATGACACCAGCTGCATCCATCGTTTGGTTCCGCACATTAAAAATACCAATACCAATAACGAGCAAGTATTGCATAAAAGCAACAAAATCCATGGAACCCCAATAAACAGCCGAAATTTTGTTTGCTTTAATAAGTGCATCGCGATAGGTTTCATTTTTAACATTCATTTTTTCAATTTCAAAGGGTTCGTTACCAAAGGCGCGAACAACTCTTGAACCCGAAAGGTTTTCTTGAACAACAGTCATCATTGCCGATTCGGCTTCTTCAATATTTTTAAATAATTTATCAATCTTTAAAAAATAGATAATTGATGAGGCAGCGATGAGAGGTGTCAATGACAATGATAACCACACCATTGTTGGACTAATAAAATATAGTTGATACGCACCAAAAAATAAGGTTGCGATTAAATAAATAAAATCTAAAAGCGATGTGCTTAAAAAGAATGTCGTCGTTTCTATGTCTGTAGTCGACCTTTGAATTAAGTCGCCGGTATCAGCGTTATTATGAAATTCAAAGTTTAGATCTTGGATATGACTAAACATTTTCTTTCTTAAATTTTCAGCTGTTCCTTCGAGTAAGTAGCCTTTGAGCCATAATTCAAAAAATCGCAATGTAAAGCGAAAAAGTTGGAGCAACAACAAGGATATAACAATTCTTAAAACAATGTTTAGAACCTCTTGGTCAACGGTTAGAAACCGAATAATAAAAATCGGTAAATTGACTTCACCGACATTCACACTCGTATCTGCAACACCTGGTTGTGCTAGCAATGTTTTAATTAAGTATTGAGTAAATAAAGGGACATTGGAGTAAGTGAATTGATGAATAATCGTTAATAACGCGGTGATAAAAAAAACAAAGTAAAATCCTTTGGCAATTCGAAATAATTTGACTGTTCGCATTTCACACCTCCTATCAACCTATATTAGTATATATTAACCTATATATTTAGTCAATACTATTTGCACGGTTAAGCGAAAAAAAACAGATTAGTTAATCTGTTTTATGCTTTCGAATACATCATTTGATTTATTTTAATTGAATAGTTTCGATACATGTAAACAACATCTTTGTACATGTGATGTTTTGTAAGAATTTGATCTGCTTCTGACATGAAAAATTGGAGAATCTCTAAGTCTTCTGTCAAGCGGTTGATGTTGACAACATCTCTTTTAAAATAGGATAACATTTGTTCTTTATCGTTGCTATACTTAAACTTAAAATGTCTTTTTAGTTTATCAAAAGTCGGACAAACAAATTCATGTTGATCTTTAATGATTTTAAGAATTGATTTTACATCATCTAATTTACTCAAAATCATTAGATGTAGAATTAAACAATCTATGCTCGTTTTAAAACAACGTTGGCTGTATACTTTTGCTTCTTCTAATTGATTGTTCACGTAATAAAAGAGGGCTGTGATATATAATTTTCTTTCTTCGGGTAGCATATCAATACTTTGCAGTTGATCTTTAAGTTGCTTGTGGTTCATACTGTGAATCTTGTAAATAATGTCTTCTGTTAAGTTTTCTCTTATTGAAGCGAAGGCGCGACATTGCAGTAATTTACTTTGGGTTTTATCAAAAAAAAGATGAATATAGTCATGTTGTCTTAACTTAAAAGCTAAGACTAAACGCCAATGCCGAATCAAAATTTGGGATCTTGTACTAGCAAACTCTTGTTCGATTAGAGGCTCGATTAAATCCAAAGCATCCGTATAACGAGCAAGTTGAAATAATGCCTGAATGGTTATTAACAAAGTTACAGTATATGACTCAGTAGGTAAAGAAGAAAGACAGTCTAACAAATGATAATAATATTTTCCCATTGTTTTATAGTCATTTTTCATGACAGATTGGGCGTAATTGACAATAAATGATTGATAATCATTTAATAAATACCGTCCTAAAATTTCTTTCTCAAGAGGGTTTTTTTCTAATAAGGCGACCACAATTTTTTCTAAATCTTTTTGGAACACTGCATCAGATTCTGCTAAATAATCATAATCTGATGATAAATCTAAACGCTCTCTTAATTTATCTGAGAATTCAGGATTAGGCTTAATCAAGTTGTTCTCAACTTTCGATAAATAAGATAAACTACAAATGTTTTCGCTTGCTTCCTCAAGAGTCATTTGCAACTCTCTCCTCCGATACTTAATAGCGGAGCCAAAAGGTAGTTCGACATGTGTCATCATCATCTGTCGTCTTTTAATAAGGGTTTTTAGTTCGATTAAATTAATATACACGAAAAAAAGTTCTCCTTGCATTTTTTAATGTAATCGTATCATAAGTTTAAAAATAATCTGTTAAAATGTAGAAAAAAAAGTGAACTTAATCGTTCACTTTGTTACGAAACAGGGATTTCTTCTCAAATGTGCAAATATCATAAAATGGACAACTATAACATTTAGGGTTTCTAGCTAAGCAATGGTAGCGTCCAAAATGAATAAATTGGTGATGTACTTTTTGCCAATATTCTTCTGGAATTTGTTCCATTAGTTTTTTTTCAATTGTTAAAACAGAATCTCCAGGTTTAGCAAATCCCAATCGAACTGATACGCGGGCCACATGTGTGTCAACTGCTAAAGCTGGGATACCAAAGGCATTACTAAGAACGACATTCGCCGTTTTACGACCAACACCTGGTAAAGCTTCTAAATCTTCTCTTGTTGAAGGAACTTGTCCATGATGTTTATCGATTAATTGCTTCGATAAGGCAATAATGTTTTTCGCTTTATTACGAAATAAGCCTATTGTACGAATATAAGTAATAACGTCTTCTTCTTTTGCTTTGGCTAGCAATTCTGGGGTTGGATACTTATTAAACAAGGCTGGCGTAATTTTATTAACTGCAATATCAGTTGTTTGCGCACTTAAAACAACGGAGATTAGTAGTTCAAAATTGTTTCTATGATCTAGCTCAACAGTGGCGTTAGGATACATTTCGTCTAATGTTTTTAAAATAAATGGTAAATGTTTCATTTTATTCCTTTGTAAATTTCATCTAAGACCTTGTCGACCTCATCGGGAATTTCTAAAGGTGTGATGGGTTCTTGTGATAAAATTTTTTCAACATATTTAATACTCACTCTTTGCTCACTTTGATTAATCGCTTGAACAATTTGGTCATAAGAATAGTTTTGATCATGAAACCACTGACGAATATTATCTAATTCAAAAGATTTTAAAGGTCTTCCTAAATGTTGTTCAAATGTTTGGATAATTTGGCTAATTTCCGTTTGGATTTGTAATTTTTGTTTTTCTTTGTTTTCAGCAATAATAAGTTCTTCAATTTGAACAAATGTTGGTGTCAAATCAAAAATTTCTCTTTCTCGACCATCTTTTTGATCTAGTGATAACGTTAATAAGCCTTTATTTAAAAGCGATTCTACAATTTCACCAATTTCATTAGAAGATAAATCAACTCGACGTGCTAAAGCTAAAACAGAAAAAGTCTTTCTTTTCTGATAAATCGAAAAAAGGACAATGAGAACAGCAACTTCTTTAAGATTTAAAGACAGCTTACGATAAAATTTGTGTAATAGTTTTTCAATAATAATTAAATCTTCTTCAAATAATCGTTTTAAAATCATAGTTCCCTTTCTTTAATGCTTCGTTTGCAGCATTTTGTTCTGCTTCTTTTTTAGTTTTACCCGATCCTGTGCCTAAAATAATATTGCCGTCTAAGCGGACTTCGGCAACAAACTTTTTATCATGAGAAGGACCGGTTTCTTTGGTAATGTGATAGCTAATATTGCGTTTGTCTCCGCTTTGAATGTATTCTTGTAGTGTTGATTTGTAATCTTTTATTCCCCAAACTAAATTTAAATAGGGGACCACAATTTTTTTAAATAAGTGTTTAACTTCTTCGTAGCCTAAATCCATATAAACTGCACCAAATAAAGCTTCAAAAGCATCAGCAATCATCGCTTCATTAGCGCCTCTAATTTGTTCGCCTCTTCCTAATAGCAAATGAGTTTTTAAATCTATTTTCTCAGCATAAATCACCAAGGCTTCTTCGCGAACAGCTTGTGCCCGGCGTTTAGTAAGTTCTCCTTCATCAGCTAAATCTTTTTGATAAAGATAATCGCTCGTTAATAGTTCAATGACTGCGTCTCCTAAAAACTCTAATTTTTGATTGTTATCAAGGTTATTTTCATGCGCATAGGAGGCATGGGTTAAAGCTTGGATATATAACGATTCATCTTTATATAAAAGATTTAACTTTTTAAGTAAATCTTTCATGAATTTTCCTCATCTTTTTGATTTAAAACTGCGGCTACTTTATTAATTACGTCAGCTTCAACCATTTCTTTTGCTTGCCGAATACCATTGAAAAAAGCATGTTCTTTGGATGCACCTTGGGCTTTGATGACAATACCGTCTAATCCCATTAATAAGGCACCACCTATTTCCGAGGCATCTAATGATCTTTTAAAATTGTTCAAGGCTTTACGCATAAATAAAGCACCAATCTTACTTCGAAAGGAAGATTTAATTTCCCGTTTTAAAACTTTACCAAGTCCAACTGCAGTTCCTTCCATGGTTTTCATTACGATATTACCAGTGAAACCGTCTGAAAGTAAAATGTCAGCTTCTGTTGTAAAAACTTCTTTTGGTTCTAAATTACCATAAAAATTAATGTTAGGATCATTACTGAGAAGATGGTATGCCTCAATATCTAATTCACGACCTTTGCTTGGCTCAGAACCGATATTAATTAGGGCTGTTGTTGGTTTTTCTCTTTTTAAAACTTGTTCACAAACAATGGTTGCATAAATTGCTAAATCACGCATATGCTCAGCCTTCACATCAACGTGCGCCCCTGAATCAAGTAAATAACGACCCCGACCATCATATGAAGGTATCATTGGGGCAATCGCAATTTTTCTAATTTGTTTCATCCTTCTAACAATAAAATGACCTCCAACAACGAGTGCTTGTGTTGGTCCGGCGCTAACAACAGCATCGACCTCTTTGTCTTTAAGAGCTTGTAAAGCTTTAAACATTGAAAACTCTTTGTTGGTGCGATATTGTTTAATGGGATCTTCTTCTCCCATTTCAAGATAAAAAGGCGTGTGAACGACAGTTAAACGCGGATGCTCTTCTAGAAAGGGAGCCATTTTATCTTTGTCACCAAAGATGGTAATAGCGATATTTTCATATTTTTTTAATGCTAATAATGTTCCTTTAACGATGGGTTCTGGAGCGTAATCGCCACCCATTCCATCAACAGCAATTTTTATCATAAAAATCCCTTCTTTCGTATGCTATATTATATCATATTTTGTTATCTTTATTTAAAATTCGGTGTAAATATCGGTATTTTGGGTTCGTAGCAAAATCTTTTCTTTGAAGTAATTCATCAACATCTTTTGCGATTGAAGTTAAGATTTTTTGGTCAGTTAAAATATCTAAAAAAGCAAAATTAAAATAACCACTTTGATCAACACCTAAAAAATCACCTGGTCCTCTTTGAATTAAATCAAAATGAGACAATTTAAATCCATCATCTATTTCTGTTAATACTTGCAATCTTTCAACATCTTCTTTTTCTGAAACAACAAAACATTGGCTGGGTCTTTCGGATCGACCGACTCGGCCTCTTAATTGGTGCAATTGGCTTAAACCAAAATGTTCGGCACCGAAGATAGCAATTAAAGTAGCTGTTGGAATATCAATTCCAACTTCAATCATTGTTGTTGCTAAGAGAATGCTACCGGGTTGATTTATAAACTGTTCCATTTGTGTTGTTTGTTCAACGGCTGTTTGTTGTCCATGGAGCATGAATACGGGAACATTCAGATTTTCACGAAGAAGTGTATAAACGGTTTCAATGTTATCTGAAACATGCGTTGAGGTAATTGCTGGAACAACGACAAAAATATGTTCTTTTTTAGCAATGGTTGTTTTAATCTGGTCGTAAAGCTGAGTTAAGTCATCTCGGAGCAAGTATGTTGTTTGTACTTTTTTTCGAGCTTTAGGCTTTTCTTTAATGATAGAAACATTTGCTTCTCCGTATGCTAGCATTGCCAATGTTCTTGGAATGGGAGTTGCAGTTAAATATAAAATGTCTTTGGTTTTTGCTTTTTGAATGAGTGTTTTACGTGTTTCAACACCAAATTTGTGTTGCTCATCAATAACAATAAGCCCCAAATCATGAAATTTAACATCAGGTTCAACCAAAGCGTGTGTTCCTATGATTAGTGAATAAACGCCTTTTTCAATATCTTCTTTCATAGTTTTTTTATTTTTTGTTTGTCCCGTTAATAAAGCAATTTTTTCGTTTTGGAATAGATTTTGAAAATATTGGTAATGTTGTGTTGCTAAAAGCTCAGTCGGTGCCATTAAAACCACTTGACGCTTATTTTGAAATAAGGGTAAACAAGCCACAGCAACAACAAGAGTCTTACCTGAACCAACATCACCTTGAATAAGACGTGCATTCGCATAGTTCTTTTTAAAGTCTCGATATATATCGTTCACTGCATTTTTTTGATCTTGCGTTAATTCGTAAGGTAATTGCTCAATAAACATTTTTACTTCTTGCAAATCATAAACGATGGGTTCTCGTGGTGTTTGCCGTTTTATAAATGCGTCTTTTAATTGCAGTTGTAAGAAAAAAGCTTCTTCATACTTAAATCGTTCTCTTGCTTTTTGGACATCGGTAAAAGAAGTCGGTAAGTGTAACATTTGAAACATTTGGTAACGACTAGGCAAGTGGTATTTTTTAATTGTATCATCTAAAAGGAGTTCATAAATCTGAACTTGTTTCTCTTCGAAAATCGTTTTAACTATTTGAGATATGTGACGATCATAAAGTGGATTTAATTGATATATCGGTTTTATTTCAACATTTTTTTCTTTTTTTACAATCGCCCTCGCAACAATTTGGTTATGATAGAAGTGGTATGTACCCTGAATAACAACTTCATCGTTTAGAAAAAATTGTTTTGCCAAATAAGGACGGTTAAAAGCAACGACCTCTAGTCGTTTACCGAGAAGTTCAATGATAAATCGTGTCAGATGGACACGAGCGTATGGATTACTTTCTAATGCTGAGACAATTTTTCCCGTTACAGTGATAACATCTTTATGTTTGACATTTCGAAAATCATCAAGAGTAAAATCCTCATATTTTTTTGGGTATCTTAAAATAAGGTCGTACGTTGACCATATGTTGTGTTGTCGCAAATGAAATAACGTTTTAGGCCCAACACCTTTAATGTTTTCCAAAGAAAATTCCACCTAATCACCTATTCGTATTATAACTGTTTATATGTAAATGTAAAAGAGAAAAAGGATGAGCTTTACTCATCCTCTAAATGACGATATGTTTGATAAAGAAGGTACTGATCAAGTAAACCGATTGCAATCATATTTTCTAAAACAACACTAACGCGACGGACAATAGCAACATCATGACGTCCGCCCACATTTAGTTTTTCAACACCTTCTTGTTCAAAATTATAAGTCTCTTGAGTTTTCTTAATGCTTGAAGTGGGTTTAACAAATATTTTAACAACCAAATCGTTTCCATTGGAAATGCCGCCTGATAGACCTCCAGAATTATTGGTTTTTGTTTGACCATCTTTTGTTAGAATAACATCGTTAAACTGGCTTCCATATATATCTACACCGGAAAAACCTAAACCAAACTCTACCCCTTTAACTGCTGGTACCGAAAATAAGAGTTTGGCAAGTTCTGCATCAAGCTTATTAAAAAATGGTTCACCTAAGCCAATAATCATTTTTTTAACTGTCACTTCTACTATTCCGCCAACAGAATCTCCTTGATTTGAAATATCGGTTAAATATTCATCGATTTTTGACATGTCTGTTAATGTGCCAATTTGTTTTAACTGGCTTTCGATTTGAAAAGGTAGAGCCATTTTTGCAAAACTACCAGCAACAACTAATGCAGCAGTTAAACGGCCTGAAAAACGACCACCACCACGATGATCTTGAAAACCATGGTATTTCACTTTACTAACAAAATCAGCGTGCCCAGGTCGAGGATGATTTTTTAAAGCATCATAGTCTTTTGAAATAACGTTTTTGTTTTCAATATAGACATGAATGGGGGATCCTGTTGCTTTATCGTTAAAAACACCGCTTGTTATATGAAAAACATCCGCTTCTAATCTTGGTGTAGAACCGATATGTTTTGGCTTTCTTCTTTCTAAATCTTCTTTAATCAATTCGTATTGAATTGGTGTCCCTGCAGGTAGACCATCAATAACAACTCCGATGGAAGGTTGATGTGATTCACCATAAAGTGTGACACGAAAAAGTTGTCCGTAACTATTCATGTATAAGCACCTCTTTTATTTTTTGATAATCTGTGTCATTCAATGACAATGATAAATGAGCCCATATTTTAAAAGACGCAAATGCCTGATAAATTAACATGTCTAAACCATTTATCCCTTTGTTTGCCATTTTTAATAGCTTTGTTTGCGCTGGATTATAAATTAATTCTATTACTATTTTATCTGTAACAAAATCTGTAACAATTGGTGATAATTCAGTTCTTGGATAACTACCAACAGGTGTGGCTTGGATAATAATCTCTACTTGATCTTGATAAAAAGCATCATACGAAATGGTTTTTGAAGAAACTCCAGGACTTCTTGAGACATAAAGTGGATATGAACCCATCTTTTTTAAAACATAATAACATGCTTTAGCTGCACCACCTGAACCCAGAATATGGACTTTTTTGTTTTTCAAATCGATATGATTCTTCTGCAACATCAAGGAAAAGCCTTCAACATCTGTATTATCCCCGACAACAAGACCCTCTTGCATGTAAATGGTATTAACGGCACCTACTTGTCTTGCTGCATCAGTTAAAAGATCACAGTATTCAATGACAGTTTCTTTATATGGAGTTGTGATATTAAACCCGTGATAAAAGCCTTGTTTAAGCGCTTTTATATATTCATTAATCGTTGTGTCTTTAATGTCAATGAGAGTATATTCCAAAGGGATATGAAAAATTTCGCTAAATTTTTGATGGATAACGGGGGATTTTGAATAGCCAATTTGATAGCCAATTAAACCTAATTTTAACATGTTGACTGATATTCCTTGGCAATGTCCATCAAAGCCTTTAGAAATTTCTCATCAAAAGGCCAGAGTTCTGGTTGATTTAATCTTTCTTGCGTAAGGGATAACTTCTCTTTTTCTCTTTGGGCGTCATAAATCGGTTGATTCGTTTCTTTTTTAATGATAGCCACTTGCTTTACAACTGCAAGCCTTTCATGAAATAAAGTGAGTAACTTTTGATCGATTTCATCAATTTGTTTTCGTAAGTCAAGTAATTTCATCGACATGACCTCCTAGTTTTTTAAAATCTTGGAAAAAAGTGGGATAGCTTTTTTGAATATGGTGAGCATTTTGGATTATAACTTCGCCTTTTATTTTCAGACTTAAAATGGTTAAAGCCATAATAATTCGATGGTCAGCTGGCGCATCAAAATTAAAATTACCCATTATTTGTTTTTGCCCAGTTATCAACATCTCATTTTTGTCAGTTTTAATGTGAATACCAATCATTTCTAAAAAATGCACCATAACTGCGAAACGGTCTGATTCTTTTATTCGTAACCGCTCAGTATTTTTAAAGTAAGTGATCCCTTCACTGACAGCTGCTAAAACCATAAGAATAGGCCCCAAATCGGGAATATGTTGTAAATCAATAGTTGTGCTTGCTGTTTTTTTCGGATAAACAAGATAACTATCATTATTTTCATCGTAAATGATGCGTCCGCCCATGTTGGTAATAATCTCAACAATTTGTTTATCTCCTTGTTTGCTGTTGGGATTCAGTCCAAGTAATTGTAAAGGTTTGTTTGAATTTTGGATGGTCCCTGCAACAAACCAAAACGCCGCTTGTGAGTAATCGCCTTCAACAAATAAGTTTTGTGGATGGTATTTTTGTTTTCCTGGAATGTATATTGCCTGCTTTTTTAATTCATATACTATACCAAAATGATCAAGAGTTAATAGTGTTAAGTCTATATAAGGTCCTGAGACAACTTTTGAAGTAAAAATTATTTCAGAATCCCCGTTTAAAAGAGGTAAAGCAAAAAGTAAACCAGTGACAAACTGACTACTAACATCTCCTTTTAGATGATAAGTGCCATTTATTAGTGGCCCTTTGACTGTGACAGAAAAAGACTCATCGTGAGGATATATCGCTATATCAAGCCCTTTTTTAAAAAACACTTCCTCGTAAGGTTGTAGCGATCGTTCGAAAAATCTTTTATCACCAATCAGTGTAACTGGGTTAGCTTGGAGCATAAAAATTGGTATCATAAAACGTAAAGTTGACCCAGAGGCTTTAATGTTTGTGGTGGATGTTACTAATTTAAATTGACCACCAATAACTTTGTTTCCATCGAACTTCACGTTTAAAGCTTTTAGTGCGTGTCGTGTTGCTTCGATATCTTCAGCATCTAAAATATTATGAATGGTTGATTCTCCTTCAGCCAACCCCGCAGCAATTAAGTACCGATGTGAGAGCGACTTAGAAGCGATAATTGGTAGAGTGCCAAAAAGTTGTGAAGGTCTTAAACGGATTTTCACAAATCATCACCTGAATCTAATAGTAAAATAATTGCGTCGCCTACGTTACGAACTAAAATAAAGTTAAAGCCTTCAGATGTATTTTTCTTATCCGTATTGATAAATGGTTTTAACTCATCGCGTGTAAAGAAAGGTTCCTTAACAAGTCCTAAACGTAGGAGTATTTTTAAAACTTCGCCGTATAGCTTAGGGTGGGTCGCATTTTTCTCAATTCCAAATTCAATGGCAAGGAGCATTCCATAGCTAATGGCTTCGCCATGAAGGTATGTTTGATAGTTAAACTTCTTTTCAATCGCATGCCCAAAAGTATGCCCAAAATTAAGAAGCATTCTTTCGTTTTGATCATTTGGATCTTTATTAACTATTTCTCTTTTGGCGACAATGGCTTGAATAATTTGTTTTTGAGTTACTTTATCATTTTGTTTGAAGTGATTAAAGAGATGAGTGCTTCGAATCAAACCAACTTTAATCATTTCTGCAACACCTTGGTTGTACTCTCTTTCGGGTAAAGTTTCAAGAAAAAGGGGATCAACCATTACAAATTTAGGATTATAAAAGGAACCAACTAAGTTTTTTCCTTCCGGTAAATCAATCCCAACCTTACCACCAATACTACTATCTACTTGTGCAAGTAGAGTTGTAGGAATTTGAATATACGGTTGACCACGATAAAGTGTCGCAGCAACAAATCCTGCCAAATCACCAACAACACCACCACCTAGAGCAATTATCATATGATTTCTTTTCATTCCTAAAGCGATGAGTTGTTTAATCACTTCTTGGTAAGTTTTCCATGATTTTGATACTTCACCTGGAGCAACAGCAACAAACTCTAGTTCAAAATCTATTAATATCTCTTTCATTAAATTTTCATAAAGTGATTGAACAGTTGTGTCCGTTATAATAAAGAGTTTTTTATCTTCATAAGCAAAACGGATGTATTTTGGGAGATCGTTGAGCATCTTATCGCCCACATATACTTCATAGTCTTGGATTGTTAATCTCATCGAATTTTTTCCTTCTTTCTTTTGCTTCTTTTAAATATGTTTCGATAGCATCTGTTTTTCTTTCAATAATAAGTTGTTTAATGTGATGGAGTTCACGAATAAACGCATCTGTTTTTTCGATTAGAACATCATGATTATCTAAAAAGAGTTCCGTCCATAATTTTTCATTTATTTTAGCAATTCTTGTTAAATCACGAAATGAATCACCTGTTGCTAGGACGAATTGATCGCTAGGTTCTGTTTGTATTAAACTAACGGCAATTAAGTGTGTCAATTGTGAAGTAAACGCAACAAACTGATCATGTTCCTCTGGTGATGTAAAAAGCATTTTCCCAAAGGCTAAATCTTGATGAATTGTTTTGATTTTAGCAAATTGTTTTTCATTAAAATGCTTCGTTCGAATCACAATAAAATTAGCGTTTTTAAAAATTGTTGGGTCTTTAAAAGAATAACCTGACTGTTCTTTTCCTGCCATGGGATGATGAGAAATGTAGAAGATATTTTCTGGCAATAATGTTTCGATGGCTGCTACAACTTGACGT
>JALNWO010000036.1 GCA_023230825.1 Acholeplasmataceae bacterium | reverse complement strand
ATTGATTTGTTCAGTAAGTTCAATGATTTTTTGTTTTATTTCCATAGCATTGCCACCTACTAATATTATAACATTAATTAACTAAAAATGCCGTTTATCCTTTTGGATTTATCGTTTTTTCCTTTGTTTTTTAAAAACATATTTAATCCCTGTTTCTTTTAAAAATAAACTCGGCCTTTCCTTCTTATTAAAGTGATTGAATTGAATCGATGATATGATTAAATCTCGTTTAGCTCGTGTCATCGCCACAAACATTAAGCGCCGTTCTTCTTCAAGAAGTCGTTTAGTTTGTGTATGAGAAACAGGAAACTGGCTTGCTTCTAAGCCAATGATAAAGACAACTTCAAATTCAAGACCCTTTGCTTGATGAATTGTTAAAAAATGGACGGTTGTGCCTTTTTCAGTATTAGTCAATAGTCCAAACCCATGAATTTCAAAATGTTGTTTTAAATGAAGATGTCGTTCATTTTGTCGAAATAAAATGGCTATTTCATTTGGTGATACACCTTGGTTTATATATGTTTTAACTTGGGTATAAATCACTTCGGCCTCTTCCGTTTCATTTTGATGAACTAAATGAATCGTTTTTGTTTCATCTTCATTTATCGATGTTAAGTTTTTTTTATAACGCTCTTGATTATATTCAATTAATTGGTTTGCGTGTCTAATAATTGTCGGTGATGAACGATAATTAACGGTTAATTGATAGATGCTTGCGTGATAGTCACTAACATATTGATCAATAATCTTAACATCGGAACCTCTAAAACCATAAATTGACTGATCTGGATCACCCACACAAAAAACAGATGTGTTTTCGTGAATCATGCTTTTTAAAACACGGTATTGGAGGGGATTGGTATCTTGAAATTCATCAACAAAAATATATTTCAATTTGATTCGCTTATAGCAAGCATACGAATAGTAATCATTTAGTAGATCATCAAAATCTTTTAATTTGTTTTCCTTTAAATGATTTTGATATGTGTCGTAATAACGCGGTTTTCTTCCTTTTAACCTTTGATTTTTATAATGTGTAATGAGGAGTAAATCTCTTTCAGAAAAAGGATGAGTCACCTCTGGATTAAAAATTTCAAAAGAATACGTTTTCTCTTTTTTAAGTTCTTGTAAACAAAACTGATGAAAGGTGTGGACTCTAACTTTTTTTCTTCCAACTCTTTCTCGCATTTCTTGAGCTGCTTTCCTCGTAAAAGTTAAAGCGAGGATATCACCTTCTTCAACACCTTGATTAATGAGGTATTTGATTCTTTCAACGAGGACTCGCGTTTTACCACTTCCCGCTCCTGCCAAAAGAAAAAGAAAGCGCTCCTTTGTGTAAACGGCTTTCTTTTGCATCTCGTTTAATTTCATTTTACCACCTCTCTTCATGATAGGTGGTTCAATCTTGTTTTACTTTTTAATTTTTTTAATTGACGGATGGCTCTCTAAGATTTGTTTAATTCCATGGGGCATTCCAAAGGCGATTGTTGCGATATCTTCTTTTACCGAAACAACAACGCCCAACCCAAACGCTTGGTGATTTACTTTATCACCTACTGCAAGATAATGACTCTCTAAATCAAACTCTTGAGCAATTGGTGTTTCTGTTTTCCTTGTGTTACTTTCACTGATAAAGCGCGAAGGAACGCCATATCTTTTTTGTCCATATAACAATCTTTGGCTTGCATAAGTTAAATAAAGCCTTTCTTTTGCACGCGTCATCCCGACATAAGCTACTCGTCGTTCTTCTTCCATTTGAAAGGCTTGATTAATAGATTGTTCTGATGGGAATATCCCTTCTTCCATCACAACCATAAAGACTGTTTTAAATTCTAATCCTTTTACTTGATGAATGGTTGAAAGAATAACAAAATCATCAGCCGGACTTTGTTCTTGATCTAAATCGGTATATAAAGCAATTTGATCTAGTTGTTGTTTTAGTTTCTCAAAGAAGGTGCCTTCGTAGTATTCATCTGCTGTTCTAAAAACTGACTGAAGTTCTCTTAAGTTGTTAATTCGATCTTCAGCGATTTCTGTTCCTTCTTCTTTTAACATTTTTAAATATCCTGTGTGGTGCATAAGAACTGGCATCAATTCATTTAATTCGTATAACTTACTAAATTCTTCGCGAATTTTTAAAATCATTGCTTTAAAATTGAGCAATTCTGTTTTCGCTTTTGTTCGTAAATCAACTTCATCAATTGCTTCAAACAACGAAACACCCATCTCTCTTGCCCTTTCTTCTAGTGTTTGAATACTTTTTAATCCAATACCCCGTCTGGGGATATTAACGATTCTTTTAAAGTAAAAGTCTTGATGGGGATTATCAACCAAACGAATATAAGCAAGGGCATCTTTAATTTCTTTTCGCTCATAAAATGAAAGTCCACCATAAATAATATATGGCATCCCTTCTTTAATTAAGGTGTCTTCAAATAATCGCGAGAGCGCGTTGTTACGGTAGAGAACCGCAATATCACGATAGCGATACCCTAACTCATGAAGTCGTTTAATTTCATTAATAACATAAAACGTTTCTTGATAATCAGAATATGTTTGTTGATAAACAACAGGAAACCCTTCTCCTAAATCACTTTCAAGGTTTTTGTTATCAGGTCTACTTGTATTAAAAGAAATGAGTTGGTTAGCTGAGTTTAAAATACGAGTTGTTGAACGATAGTTTTTTTCTAAGACGACTGATTCTGGTTGAAAATCTTTTAAAAACAATTGGTTATTTAAGTAATGGGCACCTCGAAAACTATAAATCGATTGATCTGGATCACCAACAACAAAAAGGTTTTTATGTTTATCAGCGAGAATTTTAAGAATTTTATATTGGTTTTGATCTGTGTCTTGAAATTCATCGACTAAAATATGATCGAAACGTTGTTGGTATTCTTCGCGTATTTTTTTATGGTTTTCAAGTAATTCTAAAGTATACATCAGTAAATCATCAAAATCTAATAATTGTTGTGTTTGAAGATACTGTTGATAAGCATCATATAATTTTTGTTCTTGATCTTTTTCAAATTTATATATTCGTCTCGTTTTATAAAGTGAAAAAAGATTCTTAAGCCCTTTAATAGAAAACATGGCTGTATCCAACTCCATGTTTTTAATTATCTCGTGAATAATTTTTCTTCCATCTTCTTCATCGATAACTGTAAATGAAGGAAGATAACCATAAGCAAGCTCTTGAATATGAGATCGTAATATTTTTAAACCAAACGCATGAAACGTGTAAAGCCAAACATCGATGGCGTATGGACCAGTCATTTCAATGACTCGCTCTTTCATTTCTCGGGCTGCTTTGTTGGTAAAAGTTACAGCTAAAATCCGCTTCGGCTCAACTTGATTCATAATTAAATATGCAATTCTCGTTGTCAGCGTTCTTGTCTTACCTGTGCCTGCACCAGCAACAACAAAAAGCGGTCCCTTTGGGTGGATAACCGCTTTTAGCTGCGATTCATTTAAGGTTGCTAGCCAATTCATGGCACACCATCTTTCTATTTATAACTGCTTTTTAAAGGGACGATTTCATTAAAAATAATGGCATCTTCTGAGGAATCATCATCGACGTTAAAATAACCGTTTCTAATGAATTGAAATTTATCTTGGGGTTTAACTTGACGAAGATCAGCTTCAATAAATCCTTGATAACGATGCCAGGAATCGTCATTAATTCTTTCTAATAAAGGAAGACTTTCGTCGCCTGTTACGAGAGGTTCAAAGAAATTAAAAGTTGCTGGAACCGCTTGAGTTGCTTCAACGAAATGAATGGTTCCATTTGCTTTTCGGCCGGTGAACCCTGTTCCTGATTTCGTTTCTTTATCGTAGGTTGCGAGCACTTCAACAATGTTATTTTCATCGTCATAGACGACATCGGTTGCTTTAATGAAGTATGCATTCATTAGCCGAACTTCGAGATTTAAAGCAAGGCGCTTATAATGTTTGTTTGGTTTTTCTAAGACAAAGTCGTCTCTTTCAATATAAATATGACGTGAAAAGGGGATTTGACGAACACCCAATGATTCATCTTCTGGATGGTAAGGGGCTTCTAAAAACTCAACTTCATTTTTGGGATAATTGGTGATGGTCACTTTTAGAGGATGAATAACAGCCATCGCTCGTTTAGCGTGTTCTTGTAAGTCATCTCGTACAGCGGCTTCTAACATCGACATAGAAACTGTTGAGTTTGCTTTAGAAAGACCTGTGGATAAAATAAAGGAACGAATAGCTTCAGGTGTGTAACCGCGACGGCGCATGCCGGCTAATGTCGGCATCCTTGGGTCATCCCAATCTTTCACCTTACCCTCTTCAACCATTTGTCTTAAAAATCTTTTACTTAAAACAGTATTTTCAATATTTAAACGGCCAAATTCAATTTGTCTAGGGACGAATGGCATTTCCGTCATTTCGACAAACCAATCATAAAGAGGTCTGTGAT
This sequence comes from Acholeplasmataceae bacterium, assembly GCA_023230825.1. Lineage (GTDB taxonomy): Bacteria > Bacillota_I > Bacilli_A > Acholeplasmatales > Acholeplasmataceae > Mariniplasma. The sequence goes on along the minus strand of JALNWO010000036.1, from coordinate 7,850 downwards.
CTTCAAACTCAATTGAACAAAGTGAATGGGTAATCTCTTCAATCGCATCTTCAAGCGGGTGGGCATAATCATACATTGGATAAATACACCATTTATCTTGTGTCCGGTGATGACTGGCATAAACAATTCGGTAAACAACCGGATCACGCATGTTCATATTTGGACTTGCCATATCAATTTTAGCTCTTAAAACACGAGTACCTTCCTCAAACTGACAGGCTTTCATTTGTTCAAATAATTGTAAGTTTTCTTCAACACTACGATTACGATAAGGAGATTCTACACCCGGTGTATTTAAATCACCTCGGGTTGCCTGGATTTCTTCAGCTGTTTGGTCATCGATATAGGCTAAGCCTTTTTTAATTAAAACAATTGCTCTTTCATACATTTCATCAAAATAATCAGACGCAAATAAAATTTGGTCTGGTTCATATCCGAGCCAACGCACATCGTTAATAATTGCTTGTACGTAGGTGTCGTCTTCTTTAACAGGATTGGTATCATCAAAACGTAAATTCGTTCTTCCGCCATAAAGACGAGCGCTTTCAAAATCCGTCACAATTGCTCGTGCATGACCGATATGTAAATGTCCGTTTGGTTCAGGGGGAAATCGAGTCACAATTTCCTTATGTTTTCCTGTTTTTAAATCGGTTTCGATAATGGTTCGAATAAAGTTAGAATGTTTTTCCATAAATATCACCTCAGGTGCTTCTATTATATGCTAAAAAGCAGTAAACCACAAGCAAACCATGCGGTAAACGTTCTCATTTAAATAGAAAAAAAGGCTCTAAAATAGAGCCTTTGATTAAGTTGTTTGTTAAACAAATTAAGGAACCAATCCAAGGAGGTCTTCAAGTGAGATTGAACTATTGTCTAATCCCTCTGCTAAAATATCGAAGACAGCTTGTTGTTCTTGTTCATCTAAGCCAGCAAAAGCATCGAGCATATCTTCAATTGCTTGTTCTGGATCGCCATTTGGATCAGCAATTTCATCTAAGAATGAACTAATCGCATCACCCATATCATCTGGAAGATTTGGATCATTGACGATGCTACCTAAAACGTTGTTAATTTCATCTTGAATATCTTGAAGCGGGATGGCTGTGTTCAACTCAATATACATTCTTAATTTTTGATTGACAATACCAACTGATTCAACAGACATACCTGCTTGATTCATTTGTTGGTCAAAGTCTTTAATGACGAGTTTGCCATCATCAAATAATTCAGAATCCCCTAACATGGTCATTAAGTTAGCCATATGTTCACTCGATAAGGAAACGAGACCTGCTTTTAATTCCCCTAATGTGACAACTAAATCTTTTTGATTCATGGATGGGACACCATCAATGACTAAAATAGTTTGGAAGTAATGGGAACCATCCGCAATCGACACAATGCGCAGCGGGATATGAACTTCTAGCTTGTTATCAATAATTTTAATGTATGGTGAGTAAAGAACCATATTAAAGTCTTCTAAAAGTGCGAACTCCTGAATAACACCCGGAGATGCCTGTTGTTCTTTTAACATGTAGTCAATAATTTTATTTAAGGTTAGTTCATCTAAATCCAAATATGGATTAGATGATGATAAGGAGGATAAGACAAACGCGGTGAGTCTTGACTCCATCATATCTTTTAAATCATCTTCTGATGCAAGTTTTTGACTTGGAAGTAATGTGTAAGGAACGGTGCGATCAGATAGTTTTCCTAAGTTTAGGGCAACTGATAACGATTGATCTTCAACTTTAAAGTCAATTAGTTCGTTTTCACGGACAAAGGCTAACAATGTTGAAATCATCGCTCTTTGATCGGGTTCCATATCCTCTTGAGAATCCAAAGCTGCATCGACGTTCACAACAATTTTTCTTGTTTTTGGATCAAAAGTTGCGATGCCTCCTAAGTTAGAATTAATTAAATCGTCGATGCCGTTACCGGTAATCTTACCTACAGCCCAGTCGGCAGCACCAAAAGCCCAAGCCAGCGGTAAACGTCCAATGTTAAGTTTAGAAAGTGTTAAAACAATTTCTTCGGTATCGGCCTCCACTTTAAAACGCATTAACAATGCGGTTTTATACGTAAAGCTTGAAATAAAAATATGAATGCCGGCTTCAATTTCAATATAATCTTTTTCAAAACGAACCCATGCGCCTTGGAAACCAAAGGCATCTTCCTTAAGGACATAATTTTTTTCATCATCTGGAGCAGATGCGTCCATATAACGTGGGTTTTGTTGGCTAAATGCTTCTTTAAGCATTAAGTTTACATCTTTTTGGGTCAATCCTACTGATAGAGCAGAATCTTCGTCATGGTCCTCTAAAAAGAGATTTAATTGTTCTACAACCATTTCTTCGAAAGTCACAGTTGCGGTGTCGGATGTAAAATCTGCTACTGGTATGTCAACACTCTTGTAGAGAAGAAGGGCAAAGATAAGCGGTATAGCAATGATTGTCAATATGGGTAAAACTAAAACTTTAAATAAAAATTTCATATTCATCACCTCGATTGAGATAATCATATTACAAAAAGGATAAAAACACAATAATTTTGCGTATAAAGAGAAAAAAAGACAAATCCTAGCTATTAGAGTTCGTCTTTTGTATATTTAGGAAAAGAAATTGTTGATTCGCCACCTAATAAATAGTTTGGATGAGCGCCTTCTTTTTGGTATTGGTAATAAGCAGCAATACCAATCATTGCAGCATTGTCAGTGCAGTAAATTAAACTGGGAATTAATAACTCGCGTTTTTTGATTTCTGATTGAATTCGTTTACGTAAGCCTTGGTTTGCCGCAACCCCGCCTGCTAAAATAATTTGTTTCACATCGAGGAGTTCAGCTGCTCGCTTCGTTTTATCTACAAGCACATCTAAAACACTTTCTTGAAAAGAACGGCACATGTCGTTAACACGAATTGTTTCTCCTTTTTGGTTTGCATTATGAACGACGTTAATCACAGCGCTTTTTAACCCGGAAAAACTAAAATCAAAACGATCTTTATCTAAGTATACTCGAGGTAGGTGATAGGTATCTTCTCCTTCTTGAGCTAACTTGTCAATAATCGGGCCCCCGGGATAAGATAAACCAAGTGTTCGAGCGACTTTATCATAAGCTTCCCCAACGGCATCATCCAACGTTGTCCCTAGCATTTCAATTTCTAAATGATCTTTAATATAAAGTAGTTCTGTATGTCCACCACTCACTAATAAAGCAAGCGCAGGAAACTGAATCTCATATTCAATGTTTGCGGCATAAATGTGTCCCACTAAATGATTGACGCCAATCAATGGTTTTTGATGGGCAAAAGCGAATGCTGTTGCTGCATTTATCCCTACAAGTAAACTTCCGATTAGGCCAGGACCTTTTGTTACTGCAACCAAATCAATTGCTTCGGTCGTTATTTTTGCTTGTTTGATTGCCTCATCAAAAACACGGGTCATATGAACCACATGATTTCTTGATGCAATTTCTGGCACGACGCCACCAAAGGCTTGGTGGATATCGATCTGTGATAAAATCACATGACTTAAAACTGTTTTTCCATCTTTAACGATGGCAACACTTGTTTCATCACAGCTACTTTCAACTGCTAAAATAATCATAAGTCACCTTCTTTAACCATGACAATTCCATCTTCATTACCATAATATTGTTTCATTCGATGGGATTCGTAAAAATTAAACTTTTTATAAAAATGTTGAGCTCGTACGTTAGAGGCTCTAACTTCTAAAACAATTTTTTCAATTTGATGGCTTTTTAAGACACCAAAGAGATAGGTTAAAAGTTGTGTTCCTAGGCCTTGTCCTTGGTATTCTTGGCTAATAATAAAATTCATCATTTCTGCGCTTTTATCGTGAAGACGAAAACCGAGATAACCAACGACTGTACCACTTTGTTCAATGACGTAATAAAGAGCATCGGGGTTTTCTGTAAATTCTAGATATAAGAATTTTTCACCTAAGGTTTGATGAAAGCCTTTTTTTTCAATTGAAACAATTTGGAAAATGTCTTTAATCTCAGCTTTTCTGATCATGTTTATTTTCCGCTTCTGTTTTTCTTAAGTAGTTTGGGACTAGACTATGAACGTCTTCGACCAAAATACTTTGTTCAATAATTCTTTTAACAGAAACCAAATAGTTACGGTGATTGATCATAATCGTTTCTGCTTTACGATAACTCTCATGCTTGGATAAATCCTTTAATAAGTAATAACCTTCTTGAAGTAACACTTCCCCACGATGATGGACCATCGCGTAGACGTGTCCTCTTCTCGCATCCATCATCGGTGCGACAATCGGATCATAACCACTTGTTAAGAAATAGAGACTACTTACTGTTCTTAAAGGAATGTTTTTCGTGTAAGCCAACATTTTTCCAACCATTACTGCAATTCTTAGTCCGGTATAACTACCAGGACCAACGCCAATAATCAGTTCATCGATTTGATTAAGTGTGATGTCATTCCGCTTTAAAACTTGGTCAATTCTGTCGACCAAATATTTTGCATGATCGCGCTGGGCAATTCTCGTGCTAAAATCAACTATAAACTCGCCCCTAGCATAACCGATATACATGAGTTCAGTTGAGACATCAAAAAATAGTCTTCTTTTCATATGTAAGACACCGCTCTTTGGCAAGGGAATCCCACACAAGTAATTTCAAACTCGCGTTCGGATACTCCTGATTTTTTAATTTTAATTAACATATAATCTTTTGGCAACAACTCTTCCACTTGAAAAGGCCATTCGATAACGACCAGTCCGTTGCCATCGATATACTCTTCTAAATCAAAATCATCGCCAATGCTCGATAACCGGTATAAATCCAAATGGTAAAAGCCGCGTCTATCAACCGGCGTTTGGTATTTTTTTAAAATGGTGTATGAGGGGCTATTAACAATGTCGGTAATACCAAAGCCCTGAGCGATGCCTTGAGCCAATGTTGTTTTACCAGAACCTAATTCTCCATCTAATAAAAGAACGACATGCTCTTCATCTTTTAAAAGGAGCCCCAGTTCAAATCCTAAATGTTTTGTTTCTTCTGGTGAGTTTGTTCGTTTAGTTTTCATCGTCTTCTTTTAAATACTTTTCGTAACCTTTCTTACCTAATAAGGCAAACATGTTGCGTTTATATGCTTCAACACCGGGTTGGTTAAAGGGATTCACTTCTAATAAATATGCACTTAAAGCACAAGCTTTTTCAAAGAAGTAGACTAAATAACCAAAGGTATAGGGCGTCGCTTCTAAAAGCGTTAATAAAAGATTGGGCACACCGCCTTCTTTATGAGCCATCATTGTCCCCTTAAGTGCTTGATGGTTAACATAAGAGAGTGTTTTGCCAGCTAAGTAGTTTAATTCATCTAAATCAACATCTTGTTTCGGAATGATGATATCATCACTTGGATTTTCAATTTTAAGAACTGTCTCAAATAAATGACGTCGCCCTTCTTGAATATATTGTCCTAAAGAATGAAGATCGGTGGTAAAACTTGCGCTTGCGACAAAAAGACCTTGATGATCTTTTCCTTCAGATTCGCCGAAGAGTTGTTTCCACCACTCGTTTAAGTAAAGTAAATTGGGTTCATAACCAACTAACATTTCAATTTGGAATCGTTGAAGATAAAGCAAGTAACGAGTAACTGCGTATAAGTAAGCCTCATTATGCTTTAAATCCGGATTTGAGAAACGTTGATGCGCATCTTTCGCGCCCATCATCATTTGGTTAATATCGAGACCACCTGCAGCGAGTGGTAATAAGCCGACTGCTGTTAAAACGCTGTAGCGACCACCAATATCATCAGGTATGACAAACATTTCATATCCTTTTGTTTTACCTAATGTATATAACGCTCCTTTTTGAGCATCTGTTGTAACAAAAATACGATGTTTTGCCTCTGATTCACCAACTTGCTCAATAAGAAGAGCTTGTAAAAGACGAAAAGCAATCGCTGGTTCAGTTGTCGTCCCTGATTTTGAAATCACGTTAATACTAAATCGTTTTGTTTTTAAGTATTCTGTTAGATGTTTCAAATAGGATGATGATAAATGATGGCCCGCAAAAATAATTTCTAATTGCTCTTCTTGAAATGGCGTTTTTAAAAATTCTAAGCCAGCTTTAGCGCCTAAATAAGAACCACCAATTCCAATAACGACGAGAACGTCACTGTCTTTTTTGATTTTGTTCGCTATTTGGGTTATTCTTTTTAGTTCTTGTTCATGATTTTGAATTGGCCAATCAAGCCAACCTAAATATTCATAACCCAATCCTGTTTTGGCATGAATCATGTTGTGTACTTCATTCACTTTTTCTTGAAGCGCTTCAGGTTGAATGCTCAAAAATGAACGCGCATCATCTACTGTAATTTTTAATGGCATGTATACGTCCTCTATTTCTTCGCTTTTTCAATCCAATGAGGCAAGGCCTTGTATAAAGATTGAAAGCCAATTGTAATTTTAACCATTTTTTGTATTCTAGGATGAATTGGATTTGCTTTTTTATATGAGAGTTTTAGTCGTTTTTGTTCCTCGTCAATTTCTAAAATGCTCACTTCAACACGATCGCCAACTTTGACGATGTCATCGATAGACTGAACATATTGATCAGAGATTTCTGAAATATGGATTAAACCGACGTATTCACCGCAAGCAACGAAGACTCCATATGGTTGACTCCCTGTAATTTCACAGACAATAATATCATTTATTTTCATAATAAAACCTCGTTGTTATTATATCATAAATAAAAAGATTGAATGCTTTTAATCTCCTCATTTTCCGATAAAGAAAGAGCCCATCAAGGCTCTTCATATATCACTCATAACCTAAATAAATCCCGAGTCCACCAAGTCCAAGATGAGCAGATATCACGGGTGAAATCGTTCCTAAAATACGGATTTCGATGTTTTCATCTAGTTGATAGATTTCATGTTCTAGTGCTTTTGCCTCAACCGAACGGTCAATGTAGCCAATATAAACAATGACTCTTTTTCTTAGATTGAGGAGTGCCTGAATTTGTTTTTTCAAATATGACATCACACTATTAAAACCACGGCTTCGATGAATGACATCGATGATACCATCTTTAAAAATTAAAACAGGTTTGATTTTAAGGATGTTTCCTAAATAACTAGAAAATTTACTAATTCTTCCTGATCTTTGGAGCGTAGACAAATTATCGATAGTAAAAAGAATATGTCCTTGATCTTTTAATTGTTGAATCATTTGAATGGTCTCTTGAATGGTTGCGCCATTATTTAAAAGCTCCAGGCTTTTTTCAATTAAATAATAACCTTGTAATGAAATGGTTTCTGTATCTAAAACAACGATTTTATCAGTATCTAAAATGGTTTTAGCCAGTGTAGCGCTGTTGTATGTCCCACTTAATGTTTTAGCCAACGTTAAACAAAGCACTTCATCAAAGTGCTTAAGTTGTTCATTAAATGCTTCCTTAAAGGCCTCGGGGCTTGGCTGTGATGTCATAATTTGTTGTTTCTTTTCTAAAGCTCTAATGATTTGTTCCGGTTGAAACTCTCCATCAACATATTCATGTCCGTCAATAATAACCTTGAGGGGAACAATGCTTATTTGTTCTTTTTTAACAAAATCTGGATGCAACCGAAAGGTTGAATCCACGACAAGTCCGATTTTTCTTTTCATCTTTACTCTCTAGAATAGGAAAAAAGCGGTCCGTGACCGCCTCTTTTTAATCCACTTGGACGACTGCAATCACGCCTGGCACGTTTTCAAGTAACATCGTTTCGATGCCTTGTCTTAAAGTGACATCAATCGCAATACAACCGTCGCATGCGCCTAACATTTTTACATATACGATCCCGTCTTCGACGTTCACGATT
>JALNWO010000192.1 GCA_023230825.1 Acholeplasmataceae bacterium | reverse complement strand
GGGTTATATCGTAGCCGGCTACAGCTATTCCAATGATGGCGATGTCAGCGGGAATCACGGAAATTCTGATTATTGGATTGTCAAACTTACAGGTACTGTTGGATTAAATGAAACCATAAATAATACTATTTTTTCAGTGTATCCCAACCCGGCTACCGATTTGATCACGGTCAAAGGCATTTCTCCGAAAACTGAAATAGATATCACCAACATGCGTGGCGAAACGGTTCTCAGAACGGTTGCAAAAGATAACGAACTGACCATCGATGTGTCCAAACTGCCGGCAGGGATGTATTTTGTCAATGGACAAAAATTTATTAAGAAATAAGCTTCAAAACGGCTTGTATTAGTACAATAATTTAAAATTAATACAGATGAGAAATTTATTTTTAACAGTAATACTCTTTTCTGTTACTATGCTTTACGCACAAGCTCCGGAAATCGAATGGCAAAAATCCTTAGGGGGGAGTAGTTTAGATGTGGCATTCTCCATACAACAAACTTCGGATGGCGGTTATATTGCGGCAGGATACAGTTATTCCAATGATGGCGATGTCAGCGGGAATCATGGTGAAAGTGATTATTGGGTAGTGAAACTAGACCATATTGGTAATATTCAATGGGAGAAATCTTTAGGTGGAAGTGGATATGAGGGGGCAAACTCCATACAACAAACTACAGATGGAGGCTACATACTCGCCGGATGGAGTGATTCCAATGATGGTGATATCAGTGGAAATCATGGTTCTACCGATTATTGGGTAGTGAAATTGGATGATACCGGTACTATTGAATGGCAGAAATCCATAGGAGGCAGTGCTGAAGATAGAGCATATTCCATACAACAAACTTTTGACGGTGGTTACATCACAGCAGGATATAGTTATTCTAATAACGGTGATATCAGCGGAAATCATGGTGCAAGTGATTATTGGGTGGTGAAATTGGATGATACCGGTACTATTGAATGGCAGAAATCTTTAGGTGGAAGTGGTGATGAATGGGCGCATTCTATACAACAAACTTCTGATAGCGGTTATATTGTGGCTGGTGGAAGTTTTTCCAATGATGGCGATGTCAGCGGGAATCATGGTTATGATGATTCTTGGGTGGTGAAATTGGATAATGCTGGCAATATTCAATGGCAAAAATGTTTGGGTGGAAGTGGGGATGAATGGGTAGAATCTATACAACAAACTTCTGACGGCGGGTATATCATAGCGGGAACGAGTACGTCAAATGATGGAGATGTCAATGGACATCATGGTTCCAGCGATTATTGGGTGGTGAAATTAGATGATACAGGTAATATTCAATGGCAGAAATGCTTGGGTGGAAGTGCGAGTGAATTTGCATTTTTTATTCAGCAAACTTCTGATGGCGGTTATATAGTAGCGGGCGACAGTTATTCAAATGATGGTGACCTTAGCGGGAATCACGGAGATTATGACTCTTGGGTGGTGAAATTGGATGATATCGGTAACATCGAATGGCAAAAATGCTTAGGCGGAAGAAGTGATGATGGTATGAATTCCATACAGCAAACTTCTGATGGAGGATATATCGCGGCAGGATATAGCAGATCCAATAATAGCGATGTCAGTGGGAATCATGGGAATAAAGATTTTTGGATAGTCAAACTATCAGGAGGACCCGGTATACTTTCCTATGAAATCAATACCTCATCCAATCCCGAAGAGGGTGGGACAACTTCAGGTGGTGGCGTCTTTGAGTATGGAACATCCGTTACAGTCTCTGCATTAGCCAATGCAGGTTATTCGTTTGTCAACTGGACGGAAGACGGAACTGAAGTGTCCAACGATACGGAATACACTTTTGTCGCCATCGAAAACAGAAACATAGTGGCAAACTTCGATTATGAAATGGCTGTAGCTGATATAGAGAACAATAGAGTAAAAATTTATCCTAATCCGGTAACTGGTTTGCTAACTATCAAAGGCATTTCTCTAAAAACCGAACTCATCATCACAAACACATATGGTGAAATAGTTTTTAAAACTGTTACCAAAAATAACGAGCTAACTATAGATGTTTCAGAATTACCGGCAGGGATGTATTTTATCAATGGACAAAAATTTATTAAGAAATAAGCTGTAAAACGGCTTGTATTAGTACAATAATTTAAAATTAAGTCAAATGAAAAATTTATTTTTAACAGTAATACTCTTTTCTATTACTATGCTTTACGCACAGGTCCCCGAAATTGAATGGCAAAAATCTTTGGGAGGAACCGGGGAAGATGTGGCTACTTCCATACAACAAACTTCGGATGGTGGGTATATAGTGGCTGGATACAGTTATTCCAATGATGGAGATATAAGCAACTCTTATGGAAATGCAGATTATTGGGTAGTAAAACTTGATAATGCGGGTACTATTCAATGGGAAAAATCCTTAGGAGGAAGTAGTGAAGATTGGGTCGGACCAATAAAGCAAACCTCAGATGGAGGCTATATCGTTGCCGGTCATAGCAGTTCTAATGATGGAGATGTTAGCCAAAATTATGGAGGAAATGATTATTGG
>JALNWO010000191.1 GCA_023230825.1 Acholeplasmataceae bacterium | reverse complement strand
TTGCTTGCTTCGTATCTCATTGATGCATAACGTTATCAGCTGTTTAATATATGTTTTGTTATAACTTAAGTGGGTAAAGTTAATATGTAAAATTTTAAAAACAAAATATTTACCTGTTTTTTTTAAAATTTAGTTTTAGTTCTTGTTTTGTTGGTTACATCTACGTGGGTTCCAACCATATTTTCCTGGTCTTTATTTTGACTGATATAAGTTATTGTAGATCAATGATATGATTTTGTAAAAAGATAAAAGCACCTTAGTTTTGATAGGGGAATCATCTGGTAGATCTCTAATTTTATGCGGCTTTCGATAGGAGAGTGGTGTCATCGATTTTACTGTACTACTTCATAGCCTGATCCGCAGCCTGATCTGAGCCGAAGGCAAGTCGAAAGCAAACTTAGAATGATAGAACCAAAGAATTGTACAAGTTGGTAGAATGTTTGCATGAGATGCATATTAGGGAATATAATACAGGTTGGTTAAGCAGAAAAGAATGGTGGTTGAGCCTGTCGAAACTACCATTCCTCCTCACTTACCTACTAAAATATTGATTCAAACGTCACTAATCCATTGAATAGTCGAGACTTGCCAATTGTTCCCGAAAGCCTTCGGGATTAATTGTTCATTGACTAGTCTTATTCGTTTCACACCCAGCAGTAGGGTCAGCATGTTTCGGTTTATCCACTAATTTATCGTAGTGGTTAAGCTAAGGTGGTTGAGCTGGCTGAAATCAGGTGGTTGAGCCTGTCGAAACCACCGTTCTTCTTCACTTATCTACTAAAATATTGATTACAAGGGACTTGTCAATTATTCCCGAAAGCCTTCGGGATCCATTGTCCATTGTCCATTGACTTGTCTCAGTCGTTTCTAATTTATCGTAGTGGTTAAGCAAGGTGGTTGAGCTGGCTGAAATCAGGTGGTTGAGCCTGTCGAAACCACCATTCTTCTTCACTTAACCACCAGAATTTTGATTCAAACCTTACTAATTCATTGAATAGTTGAGACTTGCCAATTGTTCCCGAAAGCCTTCGGGATTAATTGTTCATTGACTAGTCTTATTCGTTTCACACCCAGCAGAGGGGTCAGCATGTTTCGGTTTATCCACAAATTTATCGTAGTGGTTAAGCTAAGGTAGTTTCGACAGGCTCAACCACCTTTTGGATCGCTCAACCACCATTCTTCTCGGTTCAACCATCATTCTTCTTCACTTACCTAACAGAATATTAATTCAAACCTTACTAATTCATTGAATAGTTGAGACTTGCCAATTGTTCTCGAAAGCCTTCGGGATCCATTGTCCATTATCAATTGTCCATTGTCCATTATCCATTGTCAATTGACTAATCTCAGTCGTTTCTAATTTATCGTAGTGGTTAAGCAAGGTGGTTTCGACAGGCTCAACCACCTTTTGGGTCGCTCAACCACCATTCTTCTCGGTTCAACCATCATTCTTCTCGGTTCAACCATCATTCTTCTTCACTTACCTAACAGAATATTAATTCAAACCTTACTAATTCATTGAATAGTTGAGACTTATCAATTGCTATTTGTTCCCGAAAGCCTTCGGGATCCATTGTCCATTATCAATTGTCCATTGTCAATTGTCCATTGTCAATTGAATAATCTCAGTCGTTTCTAATTTATCGTAGTGGTTAGACGATAAAAAAGGAGGATTTTATTTAGGACTAAGCGTCTCAGTCGTTTCTAATTTATCGTAGTGGTTAGACCAGTAATTAAAATGAAAGTGATTATAGCATGCATTGTCTCAGTCGTTTCTAATTTATCGTAGTGGTTAGACAAAAATAAATAAAGATGGAGAAAAAATTGAACACGTCTCAGTCGTTTCTAATTTATCGTAGTGGTTAGACAAGAACTACACTGACTCGTTAACCCTAACAGAGTCTCAGTCGTTTCTAATTTATCGTAGTGGTTAGACCGGGATTCAGCACGATGTATGAACCTCGCAAGAAGTCTCAGTCGTTTCTAATTTATCGTAGTGGTTAGACCCGTTAATTTTATAATCATCTAAAAATAAACTACTTACTACCATTTTCCATCCCTGCAATATGCCCTTTTTTATCATTGGACTAAAAAATCATGCTTTTTCTTGTGTATAGTACAAAATTCATATCTGTCTCAAAAGTACGAATTTTTTATGTGTTACAAATTTCGTACAGAATATTTTTTGAAGATTCTATTCACATCAGGTGGTTTCGACAGGCTCAACCACCTGAGTAGGTGGTTTCGGCAGGCTCAACCACCTGAGTAGGAATTAAAATAAGGTGGTTTCGACAGGCTCAACCACCTATGTAGGAGTTAGAATAAGGTGGTTTCGACAGGCTCAACCACCTGTTGGTTTTGTGAAATCCTGATGAGGTTGTTAATCATTCTATGGGGATAAAAATTTCTTGAAAAAATGATTTTAAAAAAGACTTGAAACTCTTTTTTCATTTAGTTTTGTTTTCAACAACTGTTGAAAGCAATGAAAAAAATAAAAGGAATCAGGCATGAGAGAAATGTATTTCTTATTGTTCTTGTAGCTTCTTT
>JALNWO010000035.1 GCA_023230825.1 Acholeplasmataceae bacterium | reverse complement strand
CATGTTTTAAGTGATTTATCAACTCACTTAAAATGATAAGGAGTCATCTATGAAAAAACTTTCGCCTTACCTCATTATCATCTTGTCTTTTCTAACAATTATTGTTATTGGGAGCATTCTTTTAGCACTACCGATGGCAACAAAAACAAATGAATCTTTAACTTTTATTGACAGTTTTTTTATCGCAACATCTGCAGTTACGATTACAGGTCTTTCACCGATTACGAATTTAAGTGTTGTTTTAAGCCCTTTTGGAAAAGTCACTTTAGCGATTTTAATTCAAGTGGGTGGCTTAAGTGTCGTTACTTTATCTGTTTTTATTTTAATTTTATTAGGGGCTAAAATAGGCATTAGTAATCGACTTTTAATCAAAGAAAGCTTAAACCAAAACCATTTGTCAGGTTTAGTACGTCTCGTAATTAAAATTGTTTTGTTTACTTTTGCCGTTGAATTATTAGGTTTTATAATCAATTTGTTTGTTTTTCTACCCGAATATGATACAAAAACAGCACTAGGCTTAAGTGCTTTTCATGCTATTTCTTCCTTTAATAATGCTGGTTTTGATTTGTTTGGACCCTTAAGTATGCAATTTTACCAAAACCACCTGTTGTTAAATATGAATACATCTATCTTAATTATGCTTGGTGGCTTGGGGTTCATCGTGATTGATGAACTTTTTGAAAAAAAATCTTTAAGAAAACTATCTTTGCATTCTAAAGTTGTTTTATTGATGAATCTTTGCTTATGGACCTTTGGCTTATTATTATTTAAACTTTCAGAGACATCTTTCACTTGGATTCAAGCTTTTTTTATGAGCGTTTCAGCACGGACAGCTGGTTTTTCAACCATTAACATGCAAACCATTTCGAGTTTTTCAACCCTCATTTTTATGATTTTAATGTTTATTGGTGCTTCTCCATCTTCAACTGGTGGGGGAGTAAAAACTACAACCATTTTTGTTATGTTTAGTAACTTGTTTAGTTTTGCAAAAGGCAAACAACCAACAGCTTTTAAACGCTTTATTGGTGAAGAGACGCGTTATCGTGCCGCAACTTTAGTATTTACTGCTTTATTGATTATTGTTGTCGCGACTCTACTCCTTCTTCACTTTAACGCAACTTCATTAGAAACCGCTCTTTTAGAAACAACCTCTGCGTTTGCTAACGTTGGTCTTTCAAAAGGCTTAACCTTTTCATTAGCTTCAGGCTCTAAAATAACTCTTATTGTTGTTATGTTTATAGGAAGAGTTGGACCTTTGACAGTTTTAAGTTTACTAAATCGAAATTGGTATAAAAAAGAACTTTATCATATTAAATATATTGAAGAAAAAATGATTATTGGATAGGTGAGATTATGAAAAAAAGTGTAGCTATTATTGGTTTAAGCCGTTTTGGATTAAATTTAGTCGAAAGTTTTAGTAAATTAAATATTGATGTTGTAGCCGTCGATCAAAACAAAGAGTTTGTAAAAAAAGCAAGTGAATTTGTTACCAATGCCTTTGTTATTGATTCAACAGATGAGGAAGCCTTAAAGGATGCTGGCATTGCCAATGTGGATAATGCGGTTGTAGCCATTGGTCAAAACGATCGAAGCAATTTAACTTCTAGCATTATTACTATTATTAAACTCAAACAAATTGGTGTTGAGCATATTACGGCACGAGCAGACGACGAAGATTATGCAAAAGTATTAAAACTCGTTGGTGCAACCGATGTTGTATCACCTCTTGCAATCGCAAGTGAACGGGTTGCCAATAAGATTGCTTCAGGTAGTGTGGTCGATTATTTTAATATTAAAGATGATTACGATGTATACGAAGTTAAAATCGATGCTGATTTTGCACCTTTAAAACTGGTGGACTTAGATTCACGAACACGTTTTAAAATCAATCTCCTTCTTATTGAGAGAGATGACCACGTTATCTTACCAAATAAGGAAACCATTTTAATGCCTAATGATGATATTTTCATTTTTGGTAAGAAAAAAGAAGTCCCAAAAATTCTTAACTTCTTTACTAAAAAATAATTAAAAATCCGACCTTTATATTATTTTCATTTCTAATATTTCGATATCGAAGCATTTAGCTTGTAACGACTTCCCTCTTTTGATAAAGTAAAATCGAAGGAGGGATCTTTTATGGACCCATTAATTGGTATTCACCACGTCACAGCGATAACAAGTAGCGCTGAAAAAATTTATGATTTCTTTACATACATCCTTGGGATGCGTTTAGTTAAAAAAACAGTCAATCAAGACGATATTAGCACGTACCATCTCTTTTTTGCTGATGATAAAGGACAAGCTGGAACAGACATTACCTTCTTTGATTTTGAAGGGATGAGTAAAGCGATGCCTGGAACAAATTCAATTGCAAGAACAAGTTTTAGAGTTCCAAATGATGAATCCTTGTCATATTGGGTCAAACGATTTGATAAATACAAAGTAAAATATGAAGAGATCGTTGAAATTTTTGGACGTAAAGCACTTTATTTTTACGATTTTGACGATCAACCTTATGCCCTCTTCTCTGATGAAAAAGACACCGGTGTTGCCTCTGGAATACCATGGCAAAAAGGCCCCATTCCTTTAGAGTTCGCAATTACTGGTCTCGGCCCTATTTATTTAAACACAAGTTGGCCTGAAGACATGGAGAAACGTTTAACTGAAATTCTTTTAATGAAAAAAACGGCCGAAATAGGTGATGTCACGTTATATGAAATGGGTGAAGGTGGAAATGGTGCGTCTGTTATTGTCACTAAAACAACCGATTTGCCCCAAGCTCGCTTAGGTTATGGGGGTGTCCATCATGTGGCTTTTAGAGTCTTTGATGAGGAGGCTATCTATGCATGGACTCATCGCTTAGATCAATTTGGTGCTCGTAACTCTGGTTTTGTTGATCGCTTCTACTTCCAATCTCTTTATACAAGATTACATCCAGGGATTCTTTTTGAATTTGCAACAGAAGGGCCTGGCTTTATCGATGATGAAGAAAGTTATGAAATTTTAGGAGAAACCTTAGCACTACCACCACGCTTTAGAAATCAACGCGATTATGTTGAAAAGACTGTCCGTCATTTTGATACAGTTCGAAGTACTAAAACCTTCGAAAAGGAGTATTTATAATGCCATCCGAAAACCAAGCACTTAAAGCAGTAACGATTATCTTAAGATCTTCCAATTCCTTAAAGGAAGCACTCAAAAAAGAAATTGAAACATACGGTATCAATACAACTGAGTTTGGCCTTTTGGAAACTCTTTACCATAAAGGAAAACAAACAATGCAAGCTGTTAGCCAAAAGCTCCTTTTGGCAAACAGTTCAGCAACCTATGCTGCAAATAAGTTGTGTCAAAAGCAATTTATTAAAAGAAAAACGGATGAGAATGATCGACGAATTGTTTATTTAGAACTCACACCATCTGGGCAAACACTGATTGAAAAGTTGTTTCCAATTCACGAAGCATTCGTAACTCGATTATTTCACGATTTTGACGCAAATGAGTTAGCTTCTACTCTAACGTTGTTAAAAACGCTAGGCCTTAGAAGTGAAACAATCATCAACGAGGAAGGAAACTCAAATGATTCATCTCTTTAGAAAAGGTGAAAGTGAAGAAACCATCCTTCTTTTGCATGGTACGGGTGGTAATGAAAAAGACATGCTCGACATGGGTTTCTTTTTAAATGAGAAAGCCAATCTTTTAAGTATCCGTGGATCGGTTGTCGAAAATGGAATGGCCCGTTTTTTCAAACGTTTTTCTCCTGGCGTCTATGATGTGGAAGATTTAAATCAAAGAACACTTGAACTCCATAATTTTATTTTATGGGCAAGTCACCACTACGGATTTGCTTTAGATAAAGTGACCGCATTCGGTTTTTCAAATGGGGCGAACATCCTTGTGAATTACCTTTTTCACTATAACACTTTAAAGAAAGCTATTTTATCACACCCTATTATTCCTAATATCCCCAATAATCGGCCATCTTTAGAAGACACTAAATTATTTATCGGTGCTGGTGAAAACGATCCTTTAACAACGATTGAAACAACTGAGCAGTTAATTATGTTGTTTACTGAACAAGATGCTGATGTTATTACTTTTTTTACTAAAAATGGTCATCAGCTTACACATGAATTGTTACAAGAAATGAAAACATGGCTAAGAAAATAAATTTCTTAGCCTTTTTTTTGAAAATTATTTTTGAAAAACGATAAAATTAATTATCCAGTTTCCTTTTTGATATAATCAAAGTAAATCAAGTGAGGTGATATGTTGTGATAAAAATTGAACCCTTACAAAATCATCATCTAGAGTCTTTACTAGCCTTATTTAATGAAGAAACGAAACAAACATCCTTTTTATATAAACCTCTTACATTAGAAACTTTTAAAGACAAATTTTTCCCGCATCAAGCAGATAATTATGATGTCCTTTCTTTCATCATTTTAGACGATCAGTTGCCTCTTGGTTTCATAAGTGGTGTGACTTATCCATCACGGCAAAAAGCATATCTAACCATGGTTGTTGTAGCAGCATCTTCCCGAAGACAAAAACTAGGCACACAACTGTTTCATCATTTTCAAGACAGCGTTCAGAAAATAGAACCCTCTGTAAAAACAATTGATATTGTTTTCTTTAATCCTATTCAATTTGAATGGTTGATTCCTGATACCAACAATCATGATCACCCAAACACACCTGGTGTTGATACTGAAAATCAAGCTCTTCCTTTTTTTGAATCGCTGGGGTTTACCGTTTTCGCAAAACAAAATAGTTATTATCATTCGATTCTTAACTATACTTATAGCGAAGACATTCAAAAACGGATGGCAAATCTAAAGCAAGAAGGTATTGGCTTTTCACTTTATGACGAACATGTTCATCACGGGTTTAACACTTTTTTTCAAGAACTTAACAACGATGTTTGGGAGAAAGATCTGCTTCTAGCTGCAACACGAAAACAACCCATACTCATTGCTCATCACAATCAAAAAGTCATTGGCTTTGCTGGTCCTTTAGCGGTTCAACCAAGTTTAAGAGGGTATTTTAATGGCATTGGCGTTTCTAATGAATATCGCGGAAAAGGGGTTGGCAAAGTCCTTTTCTCAAGTTTATGCTTTCATTTAAGTCAACTAGGTGCACATTATATGAGTCTTTTTACAGGTGAAACAAATCCGGCACGAAAGATTTATGAAAATGAAGGTTTTCAAATTGTCCGTTCATGGAATAATTTACGAAAGGAATATTAATATGAAAAAAATAATTATGGCAATTGGCGCCCATGTGGGCGATATGGAATTAACTGCAGGAGGTGTTTTAGCATCGATGGCTTTAGAAGGGCATACGATTGTTACTGTCGCTTTAACAGCCGGCGAAAAAGGCCATCCACCTCATATTGATTTAGAAACTTACCGAACACAAAAGATTCGTGAAGCTAAAGCTTTTACTGATGCTTTAAACGGGCATAGTATTGTCCTTCCTTACGATGATGGTACCTTAGTTGTGGACGATGAAATAAAATTTAAAGTTGCAGATCTCATTCGGGAATACCAACCTCATGTTTTAATTACTCATTGGAAACATTCGATGCATAAAGATCATGAGGCAACCCATCATATTGTTAAGGACGCACAATTTTATGCTGCTCTATCCGGTTTTAAACGTAAACTGGCTCCTCATTTTGCTAGTGGTCCATATTACGCTGAAAATTGGGAAGACCCAACCGATTTTAATCCCTACACATATGTAAAAGTAAGTGAGGCCGGTTTTAAGTTATGGCAAGAAGCAATCTCAACACATTGGTTTGCCTTAAATAGCCCTTCTTTCAAATATAAGGCCTATTACGAAGCTTTAATGACTGTTAGAGGCTTAGAAGTTCGAACAGATTATGCTCAAGCTTTTGATGTTTCTCCGCTTTCTAAAAAAATTGTTAAAGATTCATTATAAAAAAAAGGCATTTGCCTTTTTTTAATGGGATATTTTTAAATCTCCATTGATTGTCGATTGTTTAATCACTTTAATATCTGATAAAACTTTGTTTTTAAGTTTGAAATCACCATTGATTGAAGCAAACTTTAACATCTTAGGGTAAACTTCCTTCCCTTTTAAATCCCCATTAACAGTATGAAAATCCAATGATTCTGTCTGAATTTCTTCAAGTTTCACATCGCCATTCACTGTATGTAAATTTAAATCACCTGTTATTTTTGCCTTCTCAATTTGGATATCACCACTGACAGTAGATACATCAGCCCGCCTTGTTTCGACATCTGTTAACTCCAAGTCTCCATTGACACTATGGTGCTTGTAGCTATCTAACACGGATCTTTTTAAATCAAAGTCACCATTCGTTGTTTGAATATTTAAATGCTTAACATCTACATCTCTAAAATGCATATCACCACTTACATTTTTAAGAAAAAAGGTGGATGCTCCAATTAAACTAGGTAATTTCAACAACAATCTTACTTTTGGCTCCCTACGAATAATGAAAGACCAGGCAGATAAGTTTTTTTGTCGCTGAATATCAAGTTTATTATTTTCAAATTTGATGTCATAATGTTTCATATCTTTCGCACTCATTAAAATCACTTCAATGGTGGGTTGATCATGAAGAGAAACTTCTATATCTTCATTTAATAGATGAATCGACACATCATATCCTTCTTCTGGTCGATACCAATCTTGAAAAGAGATCGCATCTAATAATGGTGTTTCTGATGTATCTTGTTTAAGTTCTTCTGCTACTTTCTTAGGATCACCAAATTGGTTAATCAAATCTTTTGGATCTAGTCCTTCTTCAATGGCTTCCTCGAGAAGACCCGTAAAATCACTAATAATTTCGTCAATGTCACTAGGACTCATTTTTTGTTTTTGTAAATGTTTCCGTAAATCTTCGAGATATCTGGTCAATGTTTTTTCCTCCTTTATGAATAATATGATAAACGCCGCCAATAAATTCGTCCCACTCACCACGTAAATTCAAGTAATATTGAAATCCTTTTTTTGTCATTCGGTAATATTTACGGGGTGGACCTTCTGGCGATTCTTTTAAATAGGTCGTAAAATAGGCATCTTTTGTTAAACGCCTTAAAATTGGGTATATTGCATTTTCACTCACATCTATGTGTTGTGAAAGTTGTGAAATGATGCCGTAACCATAATGGTCAGCTTCAGCTAGTATCGATAATACACACAGTTCTATAATTCCTTTTTTAAATTGCGTATTCATCTTATCACCTGCCATTATTTTATCACACTACCATTCATAATGCAATACCATTGTATATATATTACTAAACAATAAAAAGACCTCCATGGAGGTCATTGGGTTATTTATTCAAATTGTTTGAGATAACGAAGCACTTTTTCTGCTGTATGAACGTACCACTCGGGTTTATTGCTAGTTAACGATTCTTCAATTAGTGATAAGTAACGTGTGTTCTTTTGTCTATACATCAGCATTAACCCATTTCTCATTAAAAGTGTTTTGCCTTTCCATAAATACGCCATGTCACGATATTTATTAGTAAATGTTTTATTCGTTAATGTGAAAAGATCGACAACCGAAACCATTTCTTTCCCAGAAAGCTGAAACTCATCGTGAACAAAGTTACCTTTTTTAATATTTTTCGGACAAACAATTTGGCAAATATCACACCCGAAAAGTTGATAGTTTTTTAACATTTGCTCTTCTGTTACTGGTTGTTTTTCTTGATTATAAAAACTAATACATTTACTTTTATCGTAGCCCCCCTCAAAAAGCGCACCTGTTGGACACGCTTCAATACATCTAGTACATGTCCCACAATCATCATTAACTTCTAAAAGATAAGGCTCCTTTAACTCTATATCAATAAAAACCATTCCTAAAAAAAGGTATGAACCAAAAGTTTCGTTTATAATTAATTGGTTTTTAGCAAAAAAGCCTAAACCCGTCATCACCGCAGCTAGTCTCTCATCGTAGGGATGACTATCGACGTTGGCTTCATAAGCAACATCTAATGATGCCATTACATCTTTGATTCTTGCTTGCATGACTAAGTGATAGTCTTTTCCAAACGTATAAAAAGAGGAGACAAAATCAGTTTCCGTTGAATTGATAAAGCGTTTAGGATATCTTAATCCTAAAACAACAAGTGTTGGATAAGGATGATCAAAGACATCTTTTCGTCTTTTTTTAGCTTCCATCAAATAATCTTCTGTCCGAATAATACCAACAAGATCAAATTGCTTTAAAAAGATATTTCTTAAGGCTAGTGTATTCAATGATTTCACTCTCCTTTTATAATCGTTAACGGTTTTTTTGTCCAAGGATGAGAAAATGTCATCTCCTTAAAGATGAGGGCCATCTTTTCACTTCGTTTGTTGCCGTATAATAAATCTCCAACAATGGGGTGACCAATATGAGCCAAATGGACACGGATTTGGTGGGTCCGTCCTTCTTTAATTTGAATTTTCAATTGAGTCTGATTGGCCGTTGTTTGTATAACTTCATACATTGTTTGTGCGGGTTTACCCGTTTTTACAACTCTTTGTTTTGAACTATGGCGGTCTTTTCCAATCGGTAATCGGATCGTTCCTTTTGTTTTTTCCATTTTTCCCCATACCCAAGCTTCATAAATTTTATCAACTTGTCGCTCACTAAATTGATGTTGCAAATACGCCAGAGCTAAGGGATTTTTCGCAAAAACCATTAATCCTTCCGTCGCTAAATCTAATCGGTGAACAGGTAAGATTGGGTAGGCATCGTCTTGATAATGAAAAGCAATGCGATTGGTCAACGAATCTTTACTGACGCCGTCACTATGAACAAGCAAACCTGTTGGTTTATTAACAACTAACAGTTCATCGTCTTCATAAATAACATCGATATCACCACGGAAAGGTGCGGGTTTTTGGGCAACAATATTTGAAAAATCAATGGTAATCACATCGCCTTTTTTTAACAAATAACGATTGTTAACAACATTTTGATTGACTTTGACCTTTTTATCGTGCTCTAAAAGATACACGTTTTTATTAGATAATTGAAATTGCTTCAACCAATCTCTAATGGGTTGTTCCATATTTTTATCATGAATAATTTTTTGATACAAATAACCACCTCATTTGTTATTAGTATATCATAAAGAAAGCCAATCCATTGATTGGCTTTTTCGTTTATTTTTCTAATACAGTACGTAAGGCACTCAGTAAAATTCCTGAATTATCTTTTCCTTGTTCCCAGTACATCATCCCTGCTAAGCCATTGTCAATGACATAGTTTCCTTTTTCAATAATTGATCTTGGATTGTCGTAGGAAATGAACACGGTACCATCGTTTTTAATTAAGTAAGGAACACCGGCTCCACGATCGTAAACTTCGGTATAATTTGGATTACTTAAATATTGATTGACAATTTCATGATATCCCGGTGAAGTGCCACTAAAAACCCATGCTGTATACGAATCAGTCTCTGAGTTATATGTTCGGATTTGTTTAACTCCATAAAAAGCCAATCCGACAATAAGTTTACTATAATCAATTCCATATGTATTTTTAAAATCTTTAACACTTTCATCAATGGATGCTGTGTTTAACGTTCTTCCTGCACCAAAACTTGAATGATTCGTTAATTGGCGATACAGTGGGTTTTGGTACACACCGGAGTTACTCATCATTGAATAAGTCATAATGTTAATATAATCTAAGTATGCAATGGAGTTCGTTAAATCGTATTTTTGTGGCTGCCAAATGCCGCCCGTTATTGCGGTTGTTACAAGATGTTTAGGATTGTTGGCCTTCACCTTTTCATACACAGCTTCCATTAATTTTGTATATCTTGTCGCCTCACCAGTCGTTGGAGTTTCCCAATCGATATCAACACCATCAAAACCATATGTATTAATAAAGTGAACAATATCATTGGCAAATGTTTCAATTCGTGCTGGAGTTGCAACAATCGAAGACCAACTGGTTCCAGGCCCCACAGACATTAAAACCCAGTTTCCATGTTGTTTTGCTTTGGGCATAATGTGTGTGCTAACAGAATGTAAGTAATTACCTGGGTCATATAAATTTCCGCTCGCATCTGCTAAAACAAAAGCGGTATTAATAATATCTAAAGTTTCAAAGAAGTTATCATCAACTAAATCGTAACCGCGATATATATAACTTGATGCGATCGGTTTGTCTAAGGACTTATATGGTAGAGCGATGACATCATACGTTTTTGTTAAATCAGTTTCAGGTCCTGTGATATGAGCCGTTAAACGCACAGAGGCGGTCGTAAAGGGGCGATTAAAATGACCTGTTGAATTAATAATATTTTCATGAGAGGATGCCCATTCAATTTGATAATGACTAAATGTGATTGGTAAGTTTAAGTTGTGGTGGGTTTCATCAGGTATGAGTTCATCTAATTGTTGGTATAGTTCTTGCAAGGTAAACCCCTCCCAAACAGCTTCTAAAACAAGTCCAGCAGGTGCATTTTTGACTTGATATCCCAAATATGTTTCATACAGTTCGACACCATCATACCAACCGCTAAAGCGGTATTCATCACGAACAGGAATCGGTAATGATGCTGCTTCAGTAAACTGCTTTGTAAAGGCAACACCAATTAAATCTTCAGGATAAAGTTGTGCGAGCAAAGGTCCTGAAGTATATGTCGATATCTCTTGATCAAAAACAACAAATTGAAGTTTTTCAGTTTCAGTTGTAAAAGCTGTTATTTTTTGTAAAACACCTTCATTTTGATAATACTGCGGAACGGCAATAATATAATCATAATCAATGTGTTTAAAATCAGTTGTTGGTTTTAACGAAGGATCAACAGCAACCACTTGATAGGCACCATACACATCGTTAAATTTAAGAAATAGTTTATGATAATAACGCAACACTAAATCTTTGGTTGTAATTAAAGAAACTTGTTGCCCATGGGCACTATTTCGTGCTTCAATCGTTAAAACATAATCTGGGTTGATGGTTTCAAAATCAGCGGCTGTTAACATGCCCCCATTTAAAATAAACTGAACATTTACCTTGGCAAGAGCCTCAGGATTCATTTCATCAAAAGATTCGAAAAGGAGTTGGATTTGGTTTTCTAATTGGGTGTATTTCGTTTCAGGTACTAGCCAATCATTGATTTTTAATGTCACATTTTCTGCGAACACTTCTCCCTCATTTAAAAGAACTTTAAGGAGATATTGATCATTTTCTTCAAGGATGACTTGAAAATAATCATATTGATTTAAAAAACTTTGATTTTCAAAATCAATCGCAAGTTGAACGTGACTTACTTTACCATCCACTTTAGGATCTTCTAATTGATAAAAAGAAAAATGTAGAGTGTTTTCCTCAATTGTATATCTAGATGGGTGAATCCATGTTTCGTTCAGATAAAGTTTAAAATCACGATTGAATGTCAGATTCCCCTCCAATTGAATTGTTAAATGGTATTGATCATTTTTTTGGAAAGTTGCCGCAAAACCATCCATTGATGATGTAATGGTTTTTGTCTCAAAGTCAACTTCAAGCTCGATTGTTTTTAAATTAGGTTGGACTTCACACCCTTGAAGAATGACCAAAAGGGTTATGAATGCCAGTAAGCTAAATAATCGTCTCATTGTCATCTGCCTCCTTGCTTACTTTTAGTATAACTAAAAAAAGACCAATCTTAACGAAAAGATTGGTATTTTTGTTTTTTGGAAATTTATTTCATTAGCGTTTTGAAAACTTTGAAACCAAATGGACAATTGATAAGACGGAACCCGTCGTTGCTGCAACAAGTGCGATGACAATACCGTAAGCCTGTTTAGCACCTGTATAATCAAAAGTTTCTGTCATCCCTAACAACGTTCCTGTTCCTGTAGTGTACAAGCCAAAGTCTGCAAAAACAATAACAGAAAAGATGAAAGTTGCGATTGCAAAGAGATTCAAACTTAAGTTAAACATTTTTTGTTTGCGTTTTTTAACGCTGCCGTAATATAGTAAAACGGCTGCGGTAAGCGGTAAAATGAAAGCTAAGAGATTAAGAACGTTAAAGTTCACTTTTCCAGAAAGGAAGGAACCGTAAGAAACGATTTCACCACCAAAGGTGGCTTTTAATCCATTCATTATTATAGTATTATCATTTTTCAATGCTGGAAAGAAAATCGTGAGAATAATAAGAATACTAGCAGCTAGAGCTCCCAAAACCATGAGGTGTTCATATTTTTTCATTTTTAGCTCCTTTTTTCTTTCTATTATAGACTAAAAAAGGGTAAATATCAAATCTTTTTTAAATCCAGCCTCTTAATTTAACGGCTTTAGCAACTCTTTCAATCGCGATGGCATAAGCAGCGTCTCGCATATATAAATTTTT